>CAZYRD010000020.1:0-21128 GCA_964649475.1 uncultured Faecalibacterium sp. | reverse complement strand
TCTCCAGCTTGCGGCTGGAGGCGATCTTTGCACGGCGGAGAAGCGCCCCGATGCGCAGGAACAGCTCGTCCAGATCGATGGGCTTTACCATATAGTCGTCCACGCCGATGCGGAACCCCCGCTGCTTGGAGGCGATGTCATCCCGTGCCGTCATAAAAAGAACGGGGATGTCCTGATTGAGCTCCCGCACACTGGCCGCAAATTCAAAGCCGTCCACACCGGGCATCATGATATCGGATACGATCAGATCAAACACGTTGGCGTACAGGGCGTCGTACGCCTCGTGCGCATTCAGACAGCCGGTGACCTCGTACCCGCTGTGGCTGAGAAAGGAGCAGACCGTTTTGTTCAGCTCCTTATCGTCTTCAACGATCAATATCTTAAACATTGCATTCCCTCCGTCCATGCGTAATTTTTTCACCAACAGCATACCACAAAAATGTTAAAGTATTGTTTGTGTTTCTGCCGTTTTGCAAAAAAATGCGGAGCCGCCGCAAAATTGCAGCAGCTCCGCACACGGCACAGCCCCGCTCAGCGCAGGAACACGTGCAGCAGTTTTGCATAAAGTTTGCTTTTGTACGGCTGGTAGCGCATGGGCAGATCCATCCACGTCTTTTTGTCCACGATGGATTTGTAATGCGAGAAAGCGTCGAAGCCGGTTTTGCCGTGGTAGGCGCCCATGCCGCTTTCGCCCACGCCGCCGAAGCCCATTTCGCTGGTGGCAAGGTGGATGACGACATCGTTGATGCAGCCGCCGCCGTAGGACAGCTCGGTGGTGACCCGCCGGATATGTGTTTTATCGGCGGAGAACAGATACAGCGCCAGCGGCTTATCCTTTGCTTTCAGGTCGTCCACCACCGCGTCAAAGCTTTCAAACGTGAGGACGGGCAGGATCGGCCCGAAGATCTCCTCGCCCATGACGGCGTCGTCCCGGGTGACGCCGTCCATCACCGTGGGGGCAATGCGGCAGGCGGCGGGGTCGGTATTGCCGCCGATGACCACCTTGGCGGGGTCAATGAGGCCGCAGAGACGGTCAAAATGCTTTTGGTTGATGATCCTGCCGTAGTCCGGATCAGCCAGAGGATCCTCGCCGAACTGTTCGCGGATCTGTTTTGCAAGCTCGGCGACAAGCTGCGCCCTGACCGTGCTTTCGCACAGGATATAGTCCGGCGCGACGCAGGTCTGGCCGCAGTTCAGATATTTGCCGAAAACGATGCGCTTTGCGGCGAGCCTGATATTGGCGGAGGCGTCCACGATGCAGGGACTTTTGCCGCCCAGCTCCAGCACGGCGGGGGTCAGGTGTTCGGCTGTATGGCGAAGCACCTCTTTGCCCACAGCCTGACTGCCGGTAAAGAACACAAAGTCAAACTTCTGTTCCAGCAGCGCCGCGTTTTCGGCCCTGCCGCCGGTGACCACCGCCACATATTCGGGGGCAAAGCATTCGGCGATGATCTTTTCGACGATCTTACCGGTCGCCGGTGAATAGGCGCTGGGCTTTACAATGGCTGTGTTGCCCGCGGCGATGGCATCCGCCAGCGGGTCGATGGTCAGCAGGAAGGGGTAGTTCCACGGGCTCATGATCAGGGTGTTGCCATAGGGCACCGGCTGCCGGAAGCTGTGCGAGGCAAACTGCGCCAGCGGGGTGTATACCGTTTTTCTTTTGGCAAAACGGGCGGTGTGGCGGAGCATATAAGAGATCTCCGACAGGACAAGGCCGCTTTCGCACATAAAGCCCTCGTAATGGCTTTTGCCAAGGTCGGCCGTCAGCGCATCGTTCACCTCGTTCTCGTATTTTTTCACGGCGGCGTACAGCTTTTTCAGCTGTTCGATGCGGAATTTCACGGGGATCGTCACACCGCTTCTGTAATAGGCCCGCTGTTTTTCCAGCAGGCTGCCGATCTGTTCGTTCGTCATGCTTTTCTTCCTTTCTGCTGCCGGAACCGGGAGCCGCCGCAAACCTGCGGCATGCCTCTTTTGCTGAAAAAAGCATAGCACGAACTTGCAAAAACGTCAACAAACAGCGCCTTTATTCCCCTGCCGCTTTTACAGCATCGGTGCAAAGATGCGGGCCACCGCGGCGACCTCCGGCAGCGTGATGAACACGGCAAGGATGTAACGGGCCGGAAGGTAATTGATCTCCCGTTCCACGGTCCGGCTGTTCACGTCGCGGCGGATCGTCTTTTTCACGGTGTCCCCCGCAACGTATCTCTGCACAGACGAAGGGAGATGCCGCAAAATGCAGCACCTCCTGTATTGATCTGCTTATTTCTTTTTAGCTGCATCGCAGCGCTGATCAGCGGCGGCGGTGCGCTGCTTTGCGGCGGCGGTCTGCGCCTCGCGCTCCGCCTGCAGCTTTGCGGCCCGCTCCGCCGGGCTCATGCGGGCGTCGTCCCAGCTCTGCTTTGCATCGGCCTTTGCTTTGGCAAAGGTGTTGCGGCCGCGGTTTTCTTCAAAGTTGGCCTTGCTTTCAGCCTTGGCGGCTTCAAAATTGGCTTTGTCGACCTCGTGCTGCGCCTTTGCGGACTTCTTCATATCGCTGAACGCCTTTTTGAAAAAAGAGCCTGCTTTTTCGGTGGTCTTTTCGCTGAGGCTCTGGAAGCCTTCAACCTTCTGCTGTTCCTCTTTGTGGTTGCTCACTGCCGGTCCTCCTCTCAGTTATTCATCAGCTTATCGCTGAGCGCAACGATCTTATCCGCGTACTTTTTGCGGCGGGAGGCGAGAATGTTTTTGTAGATGGGGTAGTTGGCGATGGCCATCAGCATGCCGACGATGCCGACGATGACGCCCCACAGCATCGGGTTTTCCACGCCGACGGTATCGGCGAGATCGGTCATCACAAGGCTCATGCCGCCGCCCATCACAACGGCGCCGATGCTGCCGAACACCCAGGCAAAGACGCTGGCGGGGCGCTTTACCTTTGCGTCCAGCGCACGCAGCTCATCCAGGCCGGTGTTCTCTTTTTCGGTGTACTGGGTGCGGATCTTCTGCACCAGAAATTCCTGATCGTTCTTATTCATCATGCATACCTCTTTCGTTTTGTTTTTACAAACGTATTATAACGGGTGGATGTTTTTGATTTTTTTGCGGAATGTTTGCGTTTTATTAAAAAGTTCATGCGGATCGCCCGCACTTCCGTATTTTCCTTTGCCGAATATTTACAGGCGGACTGCGCTTTCCTGCTCCATCTGCGTCCTCACTGCGGGCTCATTCTTCGCCGGAAAGTCTTTTCCTGGCGTCCTCGGCAGTCTCGCCCTCTTTGGCAAACAGCTTTTCCACGCATTTGTCGGTCACCTTGCCAAAGCCTTCCACCACGCCGTCCTCGATTTTTTTGTAGCCGGCAACAACGCCGTCCTCGATCTTCTTATAACCCTCGACCACCTTTCCGGCGATCTTTTCGTTTACCTCTGCAAATTTGGACATGTTCGTACGCTCCTTTTCTCTTTTGTTGCGAGCCTATTATACCGTGCCGTTGTTTGCGAGTTTTTTGAAAAATGTTTGTGTTTTGTTAATTGGGAAAAAATCCGTCCGTTCAAACGGCAGCAAAAAACACCTCCGGATGCGGTGCATCCGAAGGTGTTTTATACGACGGGTATTCACTTGAAAGCAAGGGCAGGACTGCCCGCCAAATGGCGGAACGCGGCGGCAGCCGGTTACATAAGCCCCAGCCCCTTGGCCACCAGCGTGATGAAATCCTGCACGTTGGTGACCATGGTGGTGGCGCACAGGCTGCCGCGGTCCAACAGCTTGTTGACCACAAATTCATCCGCATCCACCGCGTACAGGTACAGCGGCCGTACGGTGCCGTCCGCCAGAACGCGGAAGGAGGGGGTCATATTGCCTGCGGCGATGGTGTGCAGCATGGTGGCCATGCAGATGACGGTGGTGGCGTTTTTGATCAGCCCGCGCATGGCGGCGGCAGCGGCGTACACATCGCCGATGACCTCCGGCAGGGGGCCGTCGTCCCGGATGGAGCCCGCCAGTACAAAGGGTACCTGTTTTTTGACGCAGCTGCACATGATGCCGTCGTCAATGCCCTGTTCGGCGATGAACTGCGGGATGGAACCGCTGCGGCGCACCATATTGCAGATATCCAGATGGTTGTAGTGCCCGTTTGGCTGGGAGCGCTGGGTGTAGATATCCTGCCCCAGCGCCGTGTGCAGCAGCGCGGCCTCCAGATCGTGCGTGGCAAGGGCGTTGCCCGCCAGCACCCCGTGTACATAGCCGTTTTCCACCAGAAGCTGCATGGCCTTGCGGGCGTCCGCATCAAAGGCAAAGGCAGGGCCCATGACCCACACCACATTGCCGTGCGCCTTTTCGTGCTGCAGCAGGGCGATGAGCCGGTCGTAATCCTTTGCGTAGGAGGTCTCGCGGCTGCGGCCCTGCCGGAAAACAAAGCGGTCCTCCGGCGCTTCCTCCGCGGAGAGAAAGCCCTCGCTGTGCAGATAAACGCCCTCCTCGCCGTTTTCCGTCCGGCCAAGGATGACATTATCGCCTTTTTTCAGATTGCGGGCCTCCACCACGGCAGGGCTGCCGTCGGGGCAAAGCACCACGCAGGAGTCCATGCGGCTTTCCTGCGCAAGCTGCCAGCGGCCGCCGATCTTGAAATACTCCGGATACATGGAGGTGCTGTGATAGTTTTCGGGCGCAACACCGTCCTTTTCCGCCGGCGCCCACACGGCGTCGGGTGCGGCGGCAAAGCGCGGCTGGGAAAAATCCGGATGGTGGTAAACAGGCAGTTCAAACGGCATAACAGCGTCCTCCTTATATGGCAGACGGGCAGCGGCGCCCGGCCGGTATCTGTATTCAGTATAGCACGCCTGCCGTTTTTTTCAACCCCACCGGTGCTTCCATGGCAAAAGTGCTTCAGTTTACCTGCAGCACCACTTTGCCGATGTTTTCGCCGCGGTACAGGATATCCTGCGCAGCTTCGGCCTGCCGGATCGGCAGCACCTTCCAGATGGTGGGGCGCACCTGCCCCGCGGCCACCTTGGGCCAGACGTCCCGCACAAGGCTGGCGAGGATCTGCGCCTTGACGTGCGGCGGACGGGAACGCAGCGTGCTGCCGATGATGCGCACGTTGCGCACATAGATGTTTTTGAGGTCGATCTCGGTTTTGGTGCCGGCCAGCGCGGCGATCATGATCCACCGGGCGCCGTGCCGCAGGTAGTGCAGGCATTCGCCCATCACCTCGCCGCCCAGACAGTCCAGCGCCACATCCACCGGGTGACCGGCGGCAAGCTGGGCCTCCAGCACTTCGGCGATGTTCTCACGGCTGGTGTTCACCACCACGTCCGCACCCAGATGGGCGATGCCGGCGGCGATCTCGTCCGAGAGAACGGTGGTGATGACCCGTGCGCCGAAGGCCTTTGCCATGGGGATGACCACGCTTGCCAGACCGCTGGCACCGGCGTTCATCAGCAGGGTGTCACCGGCTTTCAGGCCGCCCTCCATAAACAGGTTGAGGTAGGCGGTGGCGAAGGCCTCCGGCATGGCGGCAGCCTCCTCCATGGTGCAGTTTTCCGGCACGGGCATCAGCATGTCATATCTGACGTTGACGTACTGGGCATACCCGCCGCCGCCCAGCAGCGCACAGACCTTGTCGCCCACCTTCCACTGCGATCTTTCGGCAGCGGACGGCCCCACCTGCAGGACGGTACCGGCGATCTCCAGCCCCATCCACTCCGGGCAGCCGGGCGGGGGCGGATAGTCGCCCTCTCGCTGCATGAGGTCGGCGCGGTTGAGCGCCGCCGCTTCGATTTTTACAAGACAGTCCTCCGCACCGCAGACGGGGTCGGGCACATCGTCCCAGCGCAGGCTTCTGTCCTCGTTGACCAGTATGGCTTTCATCGTGTTTTCTCCTTTTCAATGCGGGCAAGTTCGATGCGCAGCCCCTCTTCGATACCGGCGAAGTCCGCCTTTGTCAGGCCGGTTGCCTGCAGCACGCGGGTGTTGTCCACGCAGCGGTCAAACAGACGGTCGCAGGTGAGGATCCACGCCGCCGCGCCGCGGATGCCGTAATGCTCCATATAGGTTTTGGTGTCCACCCATTCAAACCGGACGCCCAGCAGCTTTGTATAGATGTCCGCCACCTGTCCCCAGGTGAGCTCCGGCGCAGATGTAATAGTATACGCCTGACCGAGGGTATGCGGCTTGAACAGCAGGTTGGCGATGAGTCTGCCGGTGTTGCCTGCCCAGTCCAGTCCGGCAGTCAGCTGTTTTGCCGCCAGCGGCAGCAGCATGGGCCGGCCGGAGGCGGCCTTTTCCAGCACCTCCCGACCCGAGCGGGTGACGATGTCCAGCCGGCGCTCGGAAAAAGAGATGACCGGCCGCACGATGGTCCAGTTGGGCAGAGCTGGCTCGCTGCGCAGAAAGCGCTCAGCACGGGATTTTGCCAGTGCGTAGTCCTCCAGGCGCAAAAACTCCGCATCCGTCGAGGTGTCCAGCAGCTGCGGGGCGTCCTCGGTGATGGGGTGCTGTTCGTCCGCATACACCCGGTACGAGGAGAGAAATATGAGATGCTGCGTGTTTTGGACAAGCAGCCGATGCACCGGCACATAGGCCTGTGCGTCGGGATAATGGATGAAATTGACGATGCCGTGATATGTGTTTTCCGCAAACAAGCAGGTCAGCGTTTCCGCTGTGCCGAGACCCCGGATGAACCGCAGCCCCTCCCGGCTGGAGATTTTCTCCTCCGGGCAGAGCACATCCACCCGGCAGCCCAGCCGCAGCAGCTCTTCGGCAGTGTAATGGCCCAGCGTACCTCCGCCGGCGATCAGCAGAACACGTTTGTCTGTATACATCAGAAATTCCTCTTTTCAGGAAGCACTCTTTTGTGCTCAATATCTCTCTGAAAATGCAGCGCCGCTTTTACGCGCCGCAGGCCTTCAGCACGGTCTTGAACAGCTCCAGCTCGTAGTCCGGCGTCCAGGGGTTCTGCTTTTCGCCGCGCACCATGGCGGCAAAGGAGGCCATCATGCCGTCGTAGCGGTCGTACAGCTCGCTGCGGGCAATGCGGCCCGGAATATGCCAGCCGGTCTCGAAGCTTTCGCTCTTGTCGGTGTACTGCCGGTCGCCTACGCCGACCTCGAAGGGCTTGAGCTCGATGGTGCCCTCGGTGCCGGTGACCACCAGCTGGCGGCGCAGGAAGCCGCCTTTTTCACACGCGGAGGTCTTGGCGAAGGAGATGCCGTCGGGGTATTCAAACACCGCCATGCCGAAGTCCTGCGCGGTGACGCCGTCCATGCCGGTGCAGCGGTTGAGGGGGATGATATTATCCGGCGTGCCCTTCAGCTGCAGGATGAGGTCCACCAGATGGCAGCCGAGGAAGAACATCATGCCGCCGGGGAAACCCTGCAGCCACTGGCGCACTTCGGCGGGATGGCTGCAGTTCATCTGTGCTTCCACGCTGAGGATGCGGCCCAGCTCGCCCGCGCGCACGCGCTGTACCAGCTCCTGCACAAAGGGGTTGTAGCGATACATATAGCCGGTGTGGAACACGGTGCCGCGCTGCTTCACTTCGGCGATCAGCTCTTCAAACGCGGCAAGGCTGACGCCGCCGGGCTTTTCCATATGGATATGCTTGCCCGCTTTTACCGCCATCAGGGCATATTTTGTCAGGTTCACCTCGTCGGTCTCCACGGTGACGGCCTCGATGGTGGGGTCGTTCAGGATCTGCTCCAGCGTCAGCTCGGGGTATTCCTCCCCCAGCATGGGCAGCTGCCACGCAAGACGCTCGCGCTCGTTTTCGGGCAGGGCGTAGCCGGCGATCTCAAAAAGCTCCGGCTGCTTTTTCAGGCTGCGGTACACGGGGGCGCCGTGGCTGTTGGCATTGATGCCGATCTGGGCAATGCGGATCTTTCTCATGGCATATCCCTCCAGTCAAACTGTACGATGGGGAAGGTTTTTTCGGTGGCAAGACGGCGGAACACCTCCGTCGCTTCGGCGGGGGAATGGGTCTCTTCCAACAGGGCGGCAAGGTCCAGCCGTCCCAGACGGGTGAGAGCGCACAGGGCCTTCATGTCGTCCTTTTCCGTCCACCAGCCGTCGGAGGAGTCCGCGGCGGGACGGGCGTTGGTATGCGCGCCCACCAGCGTGATGCCGGGGCCGTGCACCTTGCGGTAATAGTCGACGGAGAAGTCGCTGGAACGGGTGCAGCCCAGCAGCGCCACACGGCCGAAACGGGCCATGCAGTCCAGAATGCCGTTGAGGCCCGCGCCGACGCCGGTGACCTCGATGCCCACCTTTGCACCGCCGCCGGTCAGCGCCTTTGCCGTTTGGGCAAAATCCGGCGCGTAGGGGTCCAGCGCGCAGTCCGCCCCCTGCTCCAGCGCTTTTTTGCGCTTTTCGGGGTCGGGATCCACCGCAAGAATGGGCGCCGCGCCCGCTGTACGCAGCAGTTTGACTGCCGTCAGGCCAAGGATGCCCATGCCCATGACGATGGCGCTTTCGCCCATCTCCAGCTTGCATTTGCGGATGGCCGCCAGCGGAAAGGTGGCGATGTGGAACAGCGCCGCGGTCTCAAACGGGATGTCGCCGATGGGGGTCACATTGGCGGCGGGGATATTCTGCACATGGGTGTGGGTGCTCCACGAAAGAGCCACGCGGTCACCGGGGGCAAGCTGCGTCACGCCCTCGCCCACCTGCTCCACCACACCGGCAGAGCTGTACCCCAGCACGCGGGGGAACACGGCTTCGCACTTGGGCACCACCCAGGAGAGGGTATCGCTGCCCAGCAGGTTGGCACGCTCGGTACCGCTGCTGATGCTGGACACTGCAATGCGCACCTGCACCTGCCCGGCGGCGGGTGCACCGGGTTCAAAATCCATAAGCCGGGCGACGCCCGGTTCGGTAAAGACGATCCGTTGGGTTTTCATATTTCATCACCTCAGCTTTATTTTAATACTTGACATCGCCGCGCGCAATACACTATACTGTAAAAAAGAGGTACTATCCTTTAAAGTCCAAGAGGAAAACCGCCATGACAGATGCACAATTCTACAAAGGATTCCACTTTAACCTGTACCGCCACCGGCAGTACCGCACCACCGACCTGACCGCACCGCCCGGCTGCGGCGTGCACTACCTTGCCCGGATGGCACAGGGCCGGGCGAAGATCGTCACCGCCGACCGGACGCTGCACCTTGCGGCAGGGGACGTGTTTTTCATTCCCAGGGGGCTGTGCTACCGTTCCCACTGGTATCCGGAAAACGGCGCCGTGCAGTTTTACTCCTTCGGGTTCGACTGGTTCCCTTGCGACGGGCAAAGCACCCCCACGCTGCAGAAGATCCCCTGCAGCCCCGCCGCCGCACAGCTGCTGACGGAGCTGGAGAGCGACATTGCGGTCAGCCCGCTTTCCATCGGACGGCTGTACCGTTTTCTGGGCGAGGTGTGCCCCGTTCTGCGCACGGAGGCCGCCGCTGCCGGCGAGACCACCGTGCACCGCGCACTGGAATTTCTGCGCGCCGAACCCACCGGCAGCATTGCTGACGCGGCGCGGCACTGCGGCGTCAGCGAATCCACCCTGTACAACCATTTCCGGCGGTATCTGGGCAAAACGCCGGTGGAGGCGCGGCACCGCATTCTGGCGGACAAGGCCGCCGAGCTGCTGGTTTCCAGCGACCTGCGGGTGGAGGAGATCAGCGGACGGCTGGGGTTCAGCTCGCCCGCCTATTTCCGCAAAATTTTCCGCGAACAGACCGGCACCACCCCCACTGTATTCCGTAAGCAAGCCGGCGGCATTTGACCCGCCGCAGAGAGGAGCCTGTTATGAAGACCCATAAAAACTGGAGCTGCGCCCCCTACCGCCCGCCCTTTACCGAGGTGGGTGACGTCTACCTGTGCCGGGTGGCACCCGCGGTGGACGCCATTGCCCTGCAGTGGCTGCCCTGCGGCGCGGACGAGTACACCGTCTTTTGCCGTGTGCGCGGCGAGGGGGAATTTCTTCCCGCGCTGACCACTGCGGCGGACACCTGCGTGCTGAACGGTCTGTGCGACGGCTGCGAGTACGAATTTTACGTACAGGCGGGCGATAAAAAAAGCCGTGTGCGCCTTGCACGCTGCGGCGCGGCGCCCGCCACGGTGGTGAATTATCTGCACCCGGAGGACGAGGCCTACGCTTTTTCGGGCCGGTATCTGTGCAGTCCTTCGCTGGTGCGCCTGCCGGACGGCGGCCTGCTGGCCTCGATGGATCTTTTTGCCGGCGGATATCCCCAGAACCTGAGCCTGATCTTCCGCTCGGACGATGACGGCGCCAGCTGGCGCTACGTCAGCGAGCTGTTCCCCTGCTTCTGGGGCCGGCTTTTTGTGCACCGGGACAGCCTGTACATGCTGGCGGTGAGCACCGAGTACGGCGACCTGCTGATCGGGCGGTCCGATGACGGCGGCGTCACCTTCGGCGAACCGACGGTGCTGCTGCGCGGCGGCAACGGCAAAAACGGCGAAGCCGGTGTGCACAAAAATCCCCAGCCGGTGGTGGAGCACGCCGGACGGCTGTGGAACACGCTGGAATGGGGTGCCTGGGGACGCGGCTACCATGCGCCCATGGTGATGAGCGCCCCCGTGGACGCCGACCTGCTGGACGCGGACAGCTGGAGCTTCAGTCAGCCGGTAAAATACGATCCCGCCTGGCCCGGCCTGCCCGAGGGCCCCAGTACCGGCAACATTGAAGGCACGCTGGCGGAGTTCGGCGGCAGTTTTTACAACATCATGCGGTACGACATGACCCGCACCACCCCGAATTACGGCAAGGTGATCGCCTACCGCGTGGACACCGCCGACCCGGAGGCGCCGCTTGCCTACGACCGCTGCATCGACTTCCCCGCCAACCATTCCAAATTCACCATCCGGTACGACGCGGGCACAAAAAAATACTACTCGCTGGCCAGCCGCATTCTGAACGCAGAAAACGCCCGCAGCCGCAATCTGCTGTCGCTGCTGGTTTCGGAGGACTGCCTGCACTGGCAGGTGGCGGCGGACGTATTTGACCGGCGGAACGACGACCCGGCGAAGATCGGGTTCCAGTATGTGGATTTCCTCATCGAAAACGGCGAGATCCTGTTTTTGTGCCGCACCGCCGTCAACGGCGCAGCAAACTTCCACGACAGCAACTATTCCATCTTCGGGCGTGTTCCGCTGCCGGAATAAAACGCACTTTAGTGAACATGCTGTTTTGCATTGCAGGGACGCGGTTGCTCCTTGAAAAAATGTCCGCGCCGTGCTAGACTGGGAAAGGACAACGCCGAAGGGAGTTTTTCAGCATGGAAAAAATCATCACCGGAGAAAATCTGCGGAACTTTGCCTATGTGAACGACAGCCTGTGTACCGGGCCCATCCGGGGCGTGGTCGTGGAGTTTTTCGGGCTGGGCGGCATGAAAATGTTTGAGGAGCACAGCTTCGGCGAGGAGCTTGCACGGCAGAATATTCTGTTCGTGGTGCCGTATTTTGACCCGTGGTGCTGGATGAACCGGCAGGCGGTGGCGTTCACGGACGAGATCCTTGACGTGGTGTTTGCGGCCAACGGCCTTGCACCGGACACGCCCGTGGTCTCCACCGGCGGCAGCATGGGTGGCCTGTGCGCACTGGTGTACAGCCGTTATGCCGGACGCACCCCCGCGGCCTGCGTGGCCAACTGTCCGGTGTGCGACCTGCCCTACCATTACACCGAGCGTCCCGACCTGCCCCGCACGCTGTACAGCGCGTTCTGGCATTACGACGGCACCATGGAAGAGGCCCTGCGCAGCGCGTCGCCGCTGCACCTTGCGCCGGAGATGCCGGACATCCCCTACTGCATTTTCCACTGCACCGCAGACGAAGCGGTGAACAAACAGATGCACAGCGACCGCTTTGCCGCCGCCATGGAACACCGCCGCGTGGAGTACATCCCCGTACCGGAGCGCGGCCACTGCGACCTTGGCGAAGAGATGCTGGCACTGTACAAAGCCCGCATTGCGGCGTTTGCCGCCGGATGACCGCTGCCAAAAAACGGCGCGCATGAACGCACCGCAGCAGCGCATACAAAGCATATAAGGCATACAAAGGAGATATTGCTATGGCGATCGTAACGATCATCGGCTCGGGCATGATGGGCTCGGCGCTGGCTTTTCCCGCAAGAGAGAACGGTCACGAGGTGCGTCTGGTCGGCACCCATCTGGACCGCCAGATCATTGAAACCTCCATCGCAACCAACCGCCACCCCAAATTCACCAAGGACTTCCCCGCCGGGGTGAAGTATTACCAGATCGAGGACGCGGAAGCCGCCATTGCCGGCGCCGACATGATCATCGGCGGCGTCAGCAGCTTTGGCGTGGAGTGGTTCGGCGATGTGATCCTGCCGAAGATCCCCGACGGCATGCCGGTGCTGACCGTGACCAAGGGCCTGATGGATATGGAGGACGGCAGCCTGATCTGCTACCCCGACTACTGGCAGCAGAAGCTGGATGCGCTGGGCAAAAACCTGCCCTTGTGCGCGGTGGGCGGCCCCTGCACCAGCTATGAGCTGGTGGCCCACGACCAGACCGAGGTGGCTTTCTGCGGCAAGGATATGGCCGTGCTGGAAAAGCTGCGCGGCATCATGCAGACGGACTATTACCACATCAGCCTTTCCACCGACGTCATCGGCATTGAAAGCGCCGTGGCGCTGAAAAACGGCTACGCGCTGGGCGTGGCGCTGACCATCGGCGTCAACCAGAAGGCCTTCGGTATCGACAGCGAGCTGCACTTCAACTCACAGGCTGCCATCTTCGGCCAGAGCGTCAAGGAGATGTCGAAGCTGCTGGAGTTTCAGAAGGCCGGCACGCTGGAGAACCTGAGCGTGGGTCTGGGCGACCTGTACGTTACCGTATACGGCGGCCGCACCCGTCTGGTGGGCATTCTGCTGGGCCGCGGCCTGAACATTGACGAGGCCAAGGCCGAGCTGAACGGCGTGACGCTGGAATCGCTTGTGGTGGCCGAGCGCGTGGCCCGTGCCGTCAAAAAGAGCGCCGCCCGCGGCGTGCTGAAGCTGGAGGACTTCCCCCTGCTGCTGCACATCGACGCCATCCTGACCGAAAAAGCCCCGGTGGATATTCCGTGGGACGCCTTCCGGTTCGTGAACTGAGGAACGGCTTTGCAGCTTCCGCACATTATGCCGTAAAAAAACAGACGGGACGCACCGGATGCGTTCCCGTCCGTTTTTTGTGTGAAGCAATATTTTGGAGGCCGCTGCAGCCGGGGCGAGCCGTGCTGACGGTCACGCCTTCCGCACCGGCTTGCCGCAGACGCGCTCCTCCATGGGCAGCTGTTTGTTTTTGCGGGTCAGTTCTCTGAACATCTCATCTGCTCCTTGTTCAAAACAGCAACGGCAAAGCTCACTCCGCAGCCGCGGCGCGGTCCGCCAGCGGCAGACACAGCGCCGCGTAAGAGGCAAAGCCGTGGTCCAGGCTGTTGTGCGGGGTGCGGTACTCCCACAGGGTGCCGGTAAGGGCGCTCATGCCGCCGAAAAATCCGATGAGGTCGCGCCGCATGAGGACGGGGTCATCCAGCTGCAGCAGCACGTTCATACGCAGGTACAGCCCGATGAAGGCGTTGGCCGGGCAGAAATCGCAGCCGCCCGGCGCCGCCGCAAAGGCGGCGAAGCCGTCCCGGATGTGGGCGTTCAGCTTTGCCCAGCGGGGCCCGCCGAGGTCAAACCCGCCGTACAGCACGGCGTAATACTGCCCCGCTTCCGAGACATTGGCGGTGTTGTGCAGCGCTCCGTCCGCACCGCGCAGGGCGTTGTCCACAAAGACCTCGCCGTTGAAGGCGTTGGCCAGCAGGTACGCCCGCACGCGGGCGGCCTTTTCTTTCAGGCCGGGCAGGCCGAAGGTCTCTTCGGCGCGGCAGAGCACCTCGGCATACAGGAAGTTGGTGGGATAGTTGACGTCCTGCGTCCAGGTGTTGGCCCTGCTCCACTCCACAAAGTTCCAGCCGGGCAGACGCTCCAGCAGGCCGTCGGCGTTTTCGTATCCGGTCAGAAACGTCAGGACGCCCTGCACCGCGGGCAGAAAAGCGGCTCGATCCTTTTCGGGATGGCGTTCGGTGAGGTACTCACACACCTCCATGACGAACCACATATCCCACTGGGGGATAAACTTGTTGTTCTCGTGGGCGTCGGAGGGATAGACCATAGGCAGCACGCCCTGCGGAAATTCGCCCTCGTTCCGGTACAGCAGGTAGTTTTCAAGGAAGGCGTCCTCCACCGGCGTTTCGCCGAAAAGGAACTGCTCGGCCCTGCCGGTGAAGAAGCTGTCGCACAGCCAGCCGGCGCGCTCCCGGGTGGGACAGTCGGTGTACAGATCCACCGCGTTGTGGGCAAAGGTGCGCAGCGCGGCGGTGTACACGGCCTGCAGCTCCGGGTCGGCAAACTGCCGCTGCGCCGCGCCGGACATATCCCGCTGGAAAGTGCGCACGCCGAAGCTTTCCAGCGTGAGGCTGCCGGTTCTGACAAACACTGCCGCCCAGCGCAGGCCGTAGGGCTCAAAGCTTTCCGCCGCGGCAAACCCGCCCGCGGGCAGCTTATACTGCAGCACGTTGTGCACATTCATGCGGTTGTAGGAGAAGGTCTTTCCGTCGCACACCTCGGAAAAGGCGATGACGATATCGCTTTCCTCCTCCACGGAGGCCATGAAGCGCACAAAGCCCACCTCGATGCGGCCGAAATCCAGCAATGCCCACTGCCCCGCCGAAAGGCTGACCGGCAGCGGCTGCGCACCGCCGGTGGGGGTCTGCTTCTGCGCGTTGACAAAGCGGAACGGCTTTTCGGCAATTTCCTCCTCGGCGAAATAACCCCAGTCCGGCTCTTTTTCCGGCGGGAAGGAATAGGCGCGGGTGCGCAGCGTCTCCGTCGTTATGCCGGCATCCGGCGCAAAGGCCCCGGTGGAAGCACAGCCCTGCGCTTCGATGCATTCGTACTGCGGCATGGGCACGCCCCGGGGCAGAAAACGGATGGGCCGTGTCACCGGCTGCGCCTGCACACGGTACGCATCGGCAAAGCGGTCGGCAACGGTGAGATCCCAGATCTCGGAAAAGTGGCGCTGCACGGAATAGCGCTCCGTCTTTTTTATGCGGCGGGCGTTGACAAAGCATTCAAAATCCCGGCCGGTGTACAGCACCGGCCCGCCGTTCTGGACCACCTCGGCCGCCAGAAAAGGCGGCTGCTTTGCGGTGGAAAGGCTGGCGCAGCCGTAGCCCGCCGCCTCGATGAGGATGGTATCCGGAATGCCCATATCGTTTGCGTAGGGGGTCAGGTCGTACACATCCACGCGGGCGCAGTTTTTGGCCGTGCGCGCCGGGCCGAAGCCCACGAACTTTCCGTTGACCCACAGGCGGTAAAAATCCACCGCCGCCAGCGACAGCACCGCCCCCGCGGCGCTGCCGAGCTGTGCGCGGAACAGCAGCTGGCTGTTCAGCGCGTCTTCTTTATCCCGAAACGGCACCCAGACGGGTACGGCTTTCTGAAACATGGTATCCTCTCCCTGTGCTTTTCTGCGGTTTACCTCAGAAATCTGTTTTTTCGCTACCCTATAAGTATAGCATATTTTTACCGGCAGCAGAGCGTTTCCTCTTCTGGCGGTTTTTGCACGAATTTATCCATACCATTCAAACAGCGTTCGGCGTATTTGTTCTTCCCACGAGATAATCCAGGCTGACGCCGTAATAATCCGCCAAAGTGATCAGATGGTGCACGGGAATCTCCTGCACTCCACCCTCATATTTTGCATACTGCTGCTGGGTCGTATGCAGCAGCAAGCCAATATCCCGTTGTGTTTTGTCCGCATCCTCGCGCAGATCCCGCAGGCGTTGGTAACGATACATAGCCGGCTTCCTTTGTTTTGAAATGAGTAAAAATAATATTTCAAAACAACTATAACTTACACCCAGTCAGACGTATTAGCTTTACACCCGATAAGGTGTATTGTCTTGATAAGACTTTTATTTCAGGAGGAAATCAGTATGAAAAAACGAATATTGATCGCGGTACTCGTTTTGGCATTTTGCCTGCTTTGCGGCTGTGGCGGAGCCGGCAGCCAAACCAAAAGCCCCTCAGATGATGTTTTGGAAGCGGCTTTAACAGCCTCTTTCACCATGTCTTACCGCGATTACACAGCCACCGACGCAGAGATTTGTGTGGAGTTATGCCCCACAGGCTCTGGAATAAGAGCTACGATCCGTTTTCAATGCGGCAGCGATATGTGGTACTTTGAAAGCTCTTTGATTCATTAACGAAAAGGATCTGCTGCAGAACGCAACAGATCCTTTTTACGTTATTTTGAAATATTATTTTTTACGTTGTGCAGGGCGCCGCGCTCGGCATTGCGCAGGGTGGCGATCCAGCCGAGGACGAGGATGACGTCCGCGCCGAACCATGCGGCGACCTCGGACCAGAAGATGCCCACATCGCCCAGCAGGCCCGGCAGAAAAATGGCGCACAGGACGCGCATCACAAATTCGACCGCGCCGCTGACCATGGGCAGCACCGTGTTGCCCATGGCCTGAATGGAGGAGCGTGTGACGTGCAGCACATACAGCGCGGGCAGGCACACCGCCATCAGCGCCAGATAGTAGTAGGCGATGTCCATGGTGAGGGCGACCTCCTGCGGGGTGCCGGAGATGAACATGCTGAGGATGCTTTTGCCGAACACCAGCATGGTCAAGGCAATGGCCACCGAGGTGACCACCGCCACGCCCAGCGCGGCTTTCATGCCGGAGCGGATGCGGTCAATGCGGCCGGCGCCCAGGTTCTGCCCCATGTAGGTGGTCATGCCGTAGCCGTAAGAGGAGGCCGCGATCTCCAACAGGCCGAACATTTTGTTGGTGGCGGTGTAGCCGGCGATGAACAGCACGCCGAAACCGTTGACCACCGCCTGTACGATCATGCCGCCCACGGCGATGATGGCGTTCTGCAGGCCCATGGGGCTGCCCAGCACCAGCAGGCGCTTTGCCACCGGGGCAACCAGCTGGAAGTGGTCTTTTTTCAGCTGCAGCTGCGGAATGCGCAGCACCTGCACAAGGCACAGCAGGCTTGCCACCACCTGCGCCAGCACGGTGGCGATGGCCGCACCGGCAATGCCCCAGCGGAACGCCAGCACGAACAGCAGGTCCAGCCCGACGTTGACGAAAGACGCCGCCACCATAGCCAGCAACGGTGTGCGGCTGTCGCCCAGAGAGCGCAGCGCCGACGCCAGCAGATTGTATGCGAGGATGACCGGGATGCCGCCGAACATGACGCGCAGGTATTCCAGCGCGCCGGGCAGGATCTCGGCGGGGGTCTGCAGCAGCAGCAGCGCGGGCCGGGCCAGCAGCTGTGCCGCCACGGTAAGCACCACGGCGCTGACGATGGAAAGCGTCACCGCATTGCCCATGGCGGTACGCAGTTTTTCAATGCGGTTTGCGCCGAATTCCTGTGCCATCAGAATGGCAAAGCCCTGCGTCAGGCCCTGAATGGTGCCCAGCACCAGCCAGTTGAGCCAGTCACCGGCGCCCAGCGCGGCCAGCGCCTGCACGCCCAGCGCCTGCCCCACAATGGCGGTGTCCACCACGGTGTACATCTGCTGGAACACGTTGCCCAGCATCAGCGGCAGCGCAAAGGTGATAAGCAGGGTCACAGGGCGCCCCTGCGTCATATTTTTCACGGTAGAAGCCATAACGAAACGACTCTCTTTCCTGTTTGTTCGGACATATGGTTATTAGTATATCACATTTCCGCATAATATCGCAAAAAAATTCCGCCTTCTGCAAAAGAAAGCGGAAATTCTCTTTTTTTGACGGAGTGCTCAGCCCTTTACCGCACCGGAGGTCATGCCCTCCATGTACAGGCTGCTGGTGCACAGGAACAGGATCAGCAGCGGCACACAGGCCACGGCGTAGCCGGGCACGCTGTCGGAGTACATGCGGACAAGCACCGTGATGACCTGCTTTTCCGTCTCCTGGATGACGACCAGCGGCCAGGTGAAATCGTTGTAGAAATCCACCATCTTGATGACCACCACCGTCGCCATGATGGAACGGGACAGCGGCAGCGCAATGCGGGAGAGGATCTGCAGCTCGTTGCAGCCGTCGATGCGGGCGGCGTCGAACAGCTCGTGGGGGATACCCTCGATATGGTTGCGGATGAACATGGTGCCCCAGATGGAGCCGGTGGCGGTCCACGGCAGAATGAGCGCCCACCAGCTGTTGTACAGGCCCAAGTCCTTGATCATGGTATAGCGCGGGGTGAAGTGCAGCACGTCGGGGATCATCAAGAAGGCCAGAACCATCAGGTACAGGAATTCCTTGCCGGGGAAGTTCAGACGGGCAAAGGTGTAGCCGCTGAGCATACTGACGAGCAGCATGAGGAGGCAGGTGACGATGATGATGAACATGGTATTGGCGATACCGCTGGAAAAGGACCGTGCCGCCCAGCCGAACGCGCCCCAGTTGGGTTCATCGGGCCAGCCCCAGAAATCCACATACTGATGCAGTCCCGGCTTGACGGACAGGGCGATCATACAATAGACCGGTATGTACGCAACAAACAGCAGCACCCATGCCACAGCAGTGGCAAAGCCTTCAAAGATCTCGTTCTGTATGATAAGTTTTTTGTCCTTCAGCTTTTTCAGCACGCTTTGTTCCTCTTTTTCCCTGCACGGCACGCACAGCTTTTTATGTGCAAAACGGCGGATCGCAGTCAGCAGCGGCCGACGCCTGCACCGTATCGCAACAGAAAATGGTTACCAATTATTACAATTATAATAAATGCCGGTCAAAATTACAAGTTTTTGGCTCCGATCGGGGAAATTTTCAAAAAAATGTCACAAAAGGCACTGTTTTTCCGTTTTCTCAGCGACACGAGCGGGTTCACTCCAACGCCTCGCGCATGGCACGCCACGGGTCGCTTTCCACATGGCATTCCTCGTCGTACACCATGGTCAGGCGCTCCTTTTCACCAAAGGCCGGCCACGGCAGCGCCGGGGTGGAGGGATCGCCGCTGCGCACAAAAGCCGCCACCGCCGCCGCCATGCTGCGGGAGAGGGATTCGCTTTCGGGGTGCAGCACCACCCGCAGCTGCAGGGGCAGGTCGGCGGTGTGCCAGGCACAGCGCAGCTCTTCCAGACCGGGCAGCGGGCTTGGGCAGCGGACGGCATAGTGATAAACCGGGGCGCCGCCCTGCTGCGCCTTTGCCATGGCCTGCCGGAACGCGCCGCCGCCAAGACCGCTGGAAAGCGACATGATGCGCAGATACGTATGGACAGCGGGCTGTTCGGGCGCCTGCGCGCGGAACGCCGCAATGCGGTCGCGGACGTTTTCGGGGGAGCAGGCATTGGTGCCGCTGCGCCGCAGGACGGGGTTTTCCATCAGCAGCTGCGGCAGATTTTCCCATGTGATGCCGCGCAGCAGCTCCCGCGGGGTAAACACTGCAAGCTCCTCCTCGGAGGCACCCACCATCAGCGGGACGTGCCGGGAGAGCTCCGGCGCAGTATAAACCGCGTCCTCATTGGGCGCAAGGTGCACGCCGTCCGCCACGGGCTCCAGCCATACGCCTGCCTCTGTGGCGGCCCGCACCAGCTGTTCGGCGGGCAGGGTCTCCAGCACGGCGGCATCCGCCTCGCTCAGGCCAAGCTTTGCCAGCAGAATACGGGTGTTCTCCGCCGCCTGCTGCGGCAGCAGCGCCCCCACCGGCATGCTGCCGCTTTCCACAATGGCCTGCCGGAACAGCCCTGCCGCCGCGGGCATGGCCAGCAGCGTGCTCACCTTCATACCGCCGCCGCTTTCGCCCATGATGGTCACTTTTTCGGGGTCGCCGCCGAAAGCAGCGATGTTGTCCCTCACCCATTCCAGCGCCAGCACAAGGTCCAGCATGCCGGCCACGCCGCTGCCGGCGTATTTTTTATCCAGATGCTCCAGATACAGATAGCCCAGCGCATTGAGTCGGTGATTGACACCCACCAGCACTACGTCCTGCTCCTGCACGAAGCGGTGCGCACCGATGACCAGCGTACCGCTGCCGGTGGCAAAGCCGCCGCCGTGAACGTACACCAGCACCGGCTTTTTTTCGGTTTGCTGCGTCGGGGCAAGCACGTTCAGCACAAGGCAGTCCTCGCCCTGACGCTCCTGCAGTGCGCCGAAGTCCTCGGGATGGCCGCCGCTGAAATACGGGCCAAGCCCGCCGTCGCCGGAGATGCTGCCGCCGACCTGCACCGCGATGGGGCCGTTTTGGGTACAGTCACGCACCCCCTGCCATGGTTTTGCAGGCCTGGGCGGGGCAAAGCGCTGTGCTTCGCCGTAAGGAATACCGCGGAAAACCGCCACGCTGCCGCGCTGCTCGCCGTGTACGCTGCCCTGCATTGTCTGAACGATCATTTTTCTCTCTCCTTTTCCGATAGCCATACCGCCACACGCTCTCTTTTTACGGATCGCTCTTCTTTTTCATTCTACACGCCCGAAAAGCCTGTTTCCATAGGGAGAACCTTGCCATTTCATGTTATTTTTGGTATTCTTTATGGCAGAGGTGAAAAAACATGAATGACGAGGCAAAATACAACTGGCGCACCTTTGCCACCGAGCCTTCGCTGGGCGCCGGTTATCTGCAGCGTCGGGACGCCCTGCCCGCGGCGCTGTACCGCAACTGCGACACCTACAACTGCGTTGTCGTGATAAAGGGCGAGGTACGCCTGCGCTACGGCGAAGAGCTCTGCGTACTGCAGGAAGGCGATATCATGCAGCGCTGGCCGGACCAGTCGCCGGATTCCATTCAGGCGGACGACAACGCGCTGCTGTACTGCATCACGCTGAGCGCCGCCACCCACGCCGCGCTTGCCGACCACGGGCTTTTGAAAATCGACCGGATCTTTTCCATTCAGCTGCCGGAATACCTGACCCGCTGGATGCCTTCCACCGCCGCACAGCTGCGCACCGCTCCGCAGGACAGGCTGTTTGAGGCGTATCTGAACGTGCAGAAGCTGCTGATCCATCTGCACCGCGCCGCGCACCGGGACGAGCCCCAGCAGAAAGCCGCGCTGACAGAGTACGCCTGCCAGCGGCTGTGCGATCAGTGCCTGCTGCCCTCGCCGGACATTGAAGGCATTGCCGCCGAACTGGGCATGAGCTACGAGACCTTCCGCAAGCTGTTCCGGGCG
>CAZYRD010000019.1:0-21668 GCA_964649475.1 uncultured Faecalibacterium sp. | reverse complement strand
ACATAACCCGTAGTATTCTTGCGGCTGCGATTGCCCACAGTATGATCGGCGGGCAGAAGAACTGCGGAATCGCCTTTTTTGCCGCCGCGCTTGGCACCGGGCACTCCGGTGGCCTTTGCTGCTGCCTTGCCGCCCTGATTGCTGCGGACGGAATTCTTATTCTCCTGGCGGGCAGACGTATTCTTTGCAGACGTACTCTTCTTGCTCTGCTTTGTTTTTTCCGCCGACGGCTGCGCCGATTTTTTATGGGTGCTCTCTGCCTGTCGGGGCTGTCTCGTCTGCTTCGTCTGTTTTTCCTGCGCAGGTGCAGCGGCAGCCGCATTCTTTTTCGCTGTTTTTGCAGTGTTCGCCGCAGACGGCTGCTTCGTCGGCTGTTTTCTGTTTTTGCGAGCACTCTTCGGCATTTCTGCCGTCTGCTCTGCGGGGACGGCGGCCTCGGCAGACTGACTGTCGGCGGCTTTACGACCGGTACGATGGTGTGTACGGCGGACATGGCTTTGGCCAGTGGACGCCGCCTGCTTTTTCTTGTTGTTTTCAGTCATATCGTTACTCCATTTCTTCGTTGGCACTGTTCGGAAAACCTGCTGAAAAATGCACCTCTTCGTGCTGTGAAGCCAGCGGTCGTCCCTGCCGGATATGCGGCTGCATCGCAGATGCGCGCCGTTTCTTTCAAATTTATATTTGCCAAAAGGATGCTTCGGCAATCAAAACAAAGCCCTGTTCTCTTTTTCCCGAAAGGAACAGAGCTGCCTCGGCACATCTGCGGTGGAAACAAGACTGCCGTTTCGTTTAGAAGCCGGAAAAGCCGGGGCGGCAAAGCTGCAGGCGCGCCCGTAGGCTTTTTCGTAAAACTGCAGCGATCATCCTCTGCTGCGGAAACCGTACTCTACACTTATAATAATGATAAACTTTTTTGGCCGATATGTCAAGTCGAAGGGGCTTTTCCTACACATAAGGCACAATTTTTACACTTTAGCCTTGCGCTTGTGCACAGATTCGGGTATACTAAAAAAATATGATATATAAATCTCATCATGCAGAACAGGAGCATGCCGGATATGAAAGAAGTCTGGATCTACAGCGACGGCGCCTGCAGCGGCAATCCCGGCCCCGGCGGGTGGGGAGCGATCCTCCGCTATGGTGAACACACCAAAGAAATATGCGGCGGCGAGGCACAAACCACAAACAACCGCATGGAGCTGACCGCCGTACTGCGCGCACTGGCTATGCTGAAGGAGCCCTGCAAGGTACATCTGGTCAGCGATTCCAAATATGTTCTGGACGCCCTTTCCAAAGGATGGGTCTGGGGCTGGAAGAAAAAAGGCTGGATCAAAAGCGATAAAAAGCCTGCGTTGAATGTGGATCTCTGGGAGCAGCTTCTCCCCCACATCGCCCGACACGAAATGGTATACGAGTGGATCAAAGGGCATGCCGGACATCCCGAAAACGAGCGCTGCGACGCCATGGCCGTAGCCGAAAGTCAGAAATACAAATAAAGCCGGAAAATGGAGAAATAACAATGAGTGAATATGCACTGAGCAATTTTATGACAAGCTGCACCGATAAGGTTCTGGTGGGCATGTCCGGCGGCGTGGATTCTTCCGTCTGCGTACGCATTCTGCAGGATCAGGGTTTTCAGGTGGAAGGCCTTGTTCTGGAATTTTCTCCCGCGCACAAACCCGCGGTGGAGGCCGCTTTCAGCGCTGCCAAAAAGCTGGGCATCCCTCTGCACGTACAGAAATGCTACGAAGAATTTGAACGTGAAGTGATCGAGCCGTTCTGCAGCGAATACTGCGCCGGTATCACCCCCAGCCCCTGCATCCAGTGCAATCCCTCCGTTAAATTCAAGCTGCTGGCCGCTGCCGCAGATGAGATGGGCATCCAGTTCATCGCCACCGGTCACTACGCCCGTGTGGAAGAAGGCGAAGACGGTGTTTTCCGTGTAGCCTGCGCCGAAAGCCGCGCCCGTGATCAAAGCTATATGCTGTACCGCCTGCCGCAGGACATCCTGAGCCGACTGGTACTGCCTGTGGGTGAATTTGAAAAAGAGGACATCCGCGCCATTGCACAGGAGAGCAACCTTCCCTGCGCCGACGCACCGGACAGCCAGGAGATCTGCTTTATCCCCGACGGCGATTATCCCGCCTATATCACCGCCCGCGGCCACGCCGGAAAAGCCGGTCACTTTATTGCTCCGGACGGCAGCGATCTCGGCCCCCATCAGGGCGTGCTGCGCTATACCATCGGTCAGCGCCGCGGCCTGAACCTCGCTCTGGGCAAACCGGTATTCGTCAAGCGCATCCTCGAAAACGGTGACATTCAACTGGCATGGGCCGGAGATGAATTCTACACCGAACTGATCCTTCGCAATGTGGTGACCGCGGACAACAAGCCCCTTTGCGGCGAATATTCCGTCAAGATCCGCAGCGCTGCGAAGCCCGTTCCCTGCAGTGTGATGACCGACGGCGAGAACGTGACCGTCACCTTTCCCGAGCCCGTTCGCGCACCGGCCCCCGGCCAAAGCGCTGTGTTTTACCGCGACGACCTCGTCATGGGCGGCGGTATCATTCTGGACATGAAGTGATCCTGTTCATCCCAAAGGAGGAACGCGGTCATGCCATTCGCCGTTACGGAAAGACTTCAGCGCTACGAGGATACTATCCGCACCCCGCAAATACCCACGGATAGCCGAAACCGGTATTCCCGCTATTGCGATTTTATCTATTACCCCTCTACCCGTGAGCCCGATATCACACTTGCCATGCGCATCTGCAAGCCGGAAAAGCCCGGCTATATTCTGGCCACCACCCACGGCTGGCACATGACCATACCTGCTTTTGAAGAATACGACCGTGCACAGTCGGATTATCTGTACGTGGAAGTTGACATGCGCGGACGTGCTTTTTCTTTGGGAAAACCGGACTGCAACGGATGGGAACTGTACGATATCATCGACGCCATCGAATATGTCAAATGTGCCTATGCGGCATATATTCTTGACCCTGCGGTGATTTATTTTGACGCCGGAAGCGGCGGCGGCGGAAACGCCTTTGCCCTCGCCGGAAAATTCCCCGATTATTTCGCACACATCAGCGCTCTGTGCGGTATTTCCGACTATGCGCTGTGGTATGACAACGACTTGATCGGCGAGTTCCGCGATGAGCTGGATGTCTGGATCGGCCCGAGGGAAAACGACACGGCCTATCGCTCCCGCAGTGGACTTGCACTGGTGCAGAACCTCTGTTCCCCCATGTGTATCGTCCATGGCGAAACCGATATCCGCGTCCCCAGCGAACATTCCCGCTGCTTTATCGCCGCCGCACAAGCTGCCGGTCACGGCGACAGGATACGGTATTGGGAGATTCCCGGCGTCGGCACCCGTGAACACTGGGGCAATGCAACGCCGGAGCAGCTCATCCGTATCGAAAGTTTTTGCGAAGAAGGACGCCGGGCAAACCAAGTTCCTGTTTCCATTCCCCGTCAGGGTAAAATGCAGGTCGGCGGCTATCTGCTCACAAAGGAGTTTTCCGTCATTCTTCAGGATATCAACGCCGTCGCTCTGGTCGAATATGACCTGAATACCAGACAGCTGAACGTCACCGGCGCCGCCGCGGCACATGCCGCCTTTTGCAAATAACGCCGGTCCTGTACAAAGCACACCCGCGTATTCAACGCTCTGCCCAATACGCAAAAGATCCACCAGCGGTGTATCACCTGCTGATGGATCTTTTTCATTTCGATCAACACTCGGACCGGCTTCAGCTGAAATCGTACGGCAGCGTCAAATGAGCGTCGCCATCCTTGATAACGTAGTGATGCTTTACGCCCATTTCCTGCATCCATGTGCGGGTCTCGACGGTTTTCCACCCGTGCGTATTGAAGCCAAGACCCACATCGTTGTCCCAAAGCTGCTGGGTCGCGCACCAGAAGCAGCACTTTGGTGCCACAGCCTCGTACACATCCCGCTGCACGCCGCCCTGTCCGTGGTGCGACATCTGCACAAAATCACTCTTCAATGCGTCGCCATGCATTGCCAGCAGCTTTTTGCCGCCTTCCGCAGCCAGATCGGCAAGAATAAGCAGCTTCTGCCCGGCCAGCGTGATGCGGATGACCGCAGAGGAGTCGTTGTACGCCTCTTTGGTGAAGGCAGGATCATGCGTATACAGGATATCAAAGCGGGCTTCGCCCACCTCGTAGGTGTCTCCCTGCGTTACCACATCGGCGATTTCCGCAATTTTGTCGCGAATGGTGTAGAACCTATCGATATGCGTGGAACCGATGCCAGGATCATACCGGGCCAGATACTGGCGGGAGGGAAAATTGTAGTAAACATGCTTTACTTCCAACGGGGTTCCCTCGCTCATAAAGCGAATGAACGCGCCCGTGTGGTCCAGATGGGGATGCGTCAGGAACCACGCGTCAATGACCGGCTTTTCGCTTCCTGCAACAGCTTTCAGATTTTCCAGCAGATGATCCGCATCGCCCGCCGTACCACCGTCGATCACAATGATTTTTCCGTCAGCCGTTTCAATGATAAAGGAAAGCATCCATTCATGCGTCTTATGGGTCAGGAAATGAATGCGGTTTTCATGTTTCATGGTCAGTGCCTCTCCTTGTGATCTCATTCAAAATTGTAAGGCATCGGAATGGTGTGGTCGCCGTCTTTGATGACAAAATGGCGTTTGACGCCGATCTCGCTCATCCAGCCGCGGGTGATCACCGTTTTGAACACATGCGTATCATACCCTCTGCCGGCGTCGTTGTCCCAAAGCCAGTCCGGCGCACACCAGAAACAGCCCTTGGGCGCAATAGCTTCATACACGGGCTTATCCACACCGTTCTGACCATGGTGCGCCATCTGAACAAAATCGCTCTTCAGGCCATCACCGTACATATCCAGCAGCTTCTGTCCGGCTTCAATGCCAAGATCGCCCAAAAACAGCACGGTCTGCCCTGCCAGCGTCATACGAAGAACCGCAGTGGATTCGTTGATGCCGTGACGCGTTTTCGCCGGATCCGCCGTATAAAGCACCTCAAAGGTGGCCTCACCCACAGTATAGCTGTCGCCCTGTGTAATGATCTCGGTAATGGGCCAGAGTTTCGGCTGAATGGCGCGGAAAGCATCCACTTCGGCGGCACTGTTCGGCTCGATCCGTTTGAGATACTGCACCGAGGGGAAATTGTAGTAAACTGTACCGATGGTCAGCGCATCCGGCTGCGTGGCAAGAATATTGATCAACGCACCGACATGATCGATATGGTCATGACTGAAGAACCATGCATCCACATGCGGCACCGCGGAGCCGGTCAGCTTCTGCAGTGTTGCCAGCAGATGGGGCGCATCTCCCGGCACACCACCGTCGATCACAACAATTTTCCCCGCCGTTTCAATGATAAAACTCATCATCTGCGAGGAGGTCCTGTTCGCCAGAAAATGGATCCGGTTATTTTTCATAGCATTCGTCCTTTCGCGTTGGTTTACATGCCCTTGTGGCGGCGGACGCCCTCTTTCAGGTAGCCCATGCGATAAGCATCCAGCAGATCGCCCAGATCGCGTATCTCCGCCAGCATCTCCTGTCCCTCATCGGTGTCCTCAAAGTACAGCCGGTCCGTCATCTTTTCAAACACATTGGTGCTGGAGATGATATCCAGATTGTCACTGATGGCTTTCTGGACGGTCTCAAACGGCTGATGGCTTCGCAGCGAAAGCCCCCACGAAGAGTAAATAAGCGTATAGCCTGCAATACCGGTACGCTTGTGGTACGCACGGCAGAAGCCCCCGTCAATAACGACCACCTTGCCGTTGGCCTTGACGGGCTTTTCGCCCGCCGAAGCCCGCACAGGCACATGGCCGTTGATGATACGGCTGACGGCAGGATCCAGTCCAAAAGAACTGAGGATATACCGCGCCACATATTCGCTGTCGATGTAGTGGTAATACGGATTCTTGGGTTCCTCCCACGTGGACTTATCCTCGATAAAGAAATGTTCAAAGGTTGTCATACGGGCACGGCCGAAGGTCGGTGCATTGGGGCCGCACCACAAATACCACAGAAAATCCTTACCTTTTTGCCGTGCAACACTGCGCTCGCGGCCAAAATAGCCCTGACGGGCCATCTTGTCACAGTAGTCCATCAGTGCCTTGCCGCTGTAAGTAACACCGTCAAAACTTACCGTGGCAAAGGAACCGTTTTGGGTCAGCGGGATGGAGCCGTGAAACATCATGTTGCCGTTTTCAATCTTGTACATGCTGCCCTTGGCATAAATAAAGCGGATCTGCCGCTGCAGGCGTTCGCTTTGCTGGAAACTGGCCACAAGGCTTTCGATGACGTCAAATTCGCCCTGTGTCAGCTGTGTGGGATTTTCCGGATCAATGGTGGGGAAATCTGTGTCCGTCATGGGCCATACGGTATCGCCGATCTGCACGGTGCCAGCCTTGATATCCATCTTTTCGATCAGCTTGCGGTCTTCCATATGGAAATCCGGATTGCGGTCGATGATGGCAGCCTCCAGTTTGAACATGATGACGGCGATCGCCTTGTGCATGCGTGCCACGCGGTACACCGATTGCAGCGCGTATTCGTTGATGGAATCCGGGCGGACATTTTTGGGCATAAACCGTTCGATCGCGGCGTCCTTGTAAACCTCCTCGGCAAACTGCGCCAGCGGACGCAGGTTGATGCCGTAGCCGTCCTCCAGTGTTTCCAGATTGTTGTAGCTGAGGGAGTTGTTGATGACATTGGCCACACAGGCGCGGCTGCCGGCGGCGGCGCCCATCCACAGCACGTCATGGTTGCCCCACTGGATATCCACCGAATGGTGCGCCATCAGCTTGTCCAGAATGAGGTCCGGCCGCGAACCGCGGTCAAACATGTCGCCAACGATGTGCAGCTTATACACCGCCATCTTTTTGATCAGCTCGGCAAGCGCTTCGATAAAGGCGTCGGAACGGCCGGTATCGATGATGGTGGAAATGATCGCTTCGTAATAGCGCTCCTTGTTGTGATCTTCAAAATGGGCGTGCAGCAGCTCGTCGATGATGTACTCAAAATCCTCGGGCAGATTTTCGCGCACAAAACGACGGCTGTTCTTACTGGATACCAGACGGCAAACGTCGATAAGGCGGTACAGGCTGATGCTGTACCATTCCGGCATATCGGTTCCGGCCAGCTTCATCTGCTGGATCTTCTGTCGCGGATAGTAAATGAGCGTGGCGAACTCCGCACGCTCGCGGGTGGAAACCTGCTTGCCCAGAACGGCATCCACCTTTTCGCGGATAACGCCGGAAGCATTGTTCAGAATATGGGTAAACGCTTCATCTTCACCGTGCAGATCGCTCATAAAATGCTCGGTGCCTTTCGGCAGTTTCAGCACAGCTTCCAGATTGATAATAGCAGCCGTGGTCTTTGCCACGGAGGGATATTCCTTGCTGAGCAAGGACAGATATTGCAGACGTTCGGGGGTAAAGCGCTCCTCATTATGAGTCGCTTCCATATGACATTTCCTCCTGTCATCGTTTTACTGTTTTTTCAAAATAAACATGGCTCTTTTTTATCAAATATGGTATACTCTTATAATAATACCACATCCCCCTTATTTTTGATAGGGCATTTTGTACAAATTTTTGATGAGTTTATGTAAGAAGGAGCCGTTCCTTATGGTTGATCTATCGGATTTGTCCCGCTGCGAGCTTTGCCCTCGCCGCTGCAGCGCCGACCGCACCGCGTGTAACGGCACCGACAGCATCGCCGGTTTTTGCCGCGCACCCGCCACTCCGCGTATTGCCCGCGCCGGTCTGCATTTCTGGGAGGAGCCCTGCATCAGCGGCGCCGGTGCATATGCCGACAGTTCCCTGCCCGTCGGCAGTGTGCCGCCCGGTACCCGCGGCAGCGGTACCGTATTTTTTTCGCACTGTAATCTGGGATGCTGTTTTTGTCAGAACCACGAAATATCAGCCGGAGGCTTCGGCAAGGACGTTTCCGTTTTGCGCCTTGCAGAAATTTTCCTTCAGCTTCAGAAAGACGGCGCCTACAATCTGAATCTTGTAACGGCAACGCCCTACCTTCCGTTTGTGGTGGAAGCATTGCAGCTGGTTCGCGGCGAACTGACGATCCCAGTTGTGTACAATACCGGTGGATACGAGCGTCCGGAGGTTTTGGACGCACTTGCACCGTATGTGGACATCTGGCTGACCGACCTGAAATTTTTCGATCCCGCCCTGTCCGCCCGGCTTTGCGGTGCGGCGGACTATTTTTCCGCCGCAAGTGCAGCCGCAAAAATGATGATGGAGCTGGCCGGCCCGCCGCAGTTTGGCTCGGACGGACTTATGCAGCGCGGCGTCATCGTGCGGCATCTGGCTTTGCCCGGATATCGTGCAGACAGTAAATCGATCCTGAACTGGCTTGCCGCTGAACTGCCGCCGCACAGCTTTCTGCTCAGTCTGATGAGTCAGTACACCCCCTGCTACAAAGCCTCGGAAATGCCGCCGCTGCACCGGCGCATCAGCAGTTTTGAGTACAACGATATTGTACAGCACGCACTTGCTTTGGGGTTGGATACCGGTTATATACAGCAGCGCAGCAGTGCAAAAGAAGAATACACGCCTCCGTTTGATCTGAGCGGTGTGTAAAAAAGCTTTTTTCTGCCGTACCGTACTCCGGTTTTATGGCGAAGTCTTTCTCCTCTTTCGGGAAGTTCCGTTCTGTTTTTCTTCGATATCATCACCACATCATCGACACAGAAAAGCTGCGCCGGCATTTTTTCCGACGCAGCTTTGTTTTTTATTTAGCCCAACGAATACTTTTTCCGTATTTTTTCAGCGCAGATTGCAGTATCCAGCCAAGCACCCCGCAGGAAAGCACCTCGCCGATGCCCACCGTAAGCATGAAAAACGGAATGGTGCCTTCCGCCATATACACCCATTCCAGCACAAACGGAATGATCAGCGTATTGGCAACAATGGGCGGCAGCAGACACAACATCTTATGCCGGCGCAGCAGCCGCGTGCCAACGGCCCCCAGCAGTGTTGCAATGGAACCGGCCACAACATCCCACAATGCACCGCCCGTAAGCAGATTTGACAGCGCACAGCCGACAAACAGCCCCGGCACGGCAGCCGATGTAAAGACCGGCAGCACCGTAAGCGCTTCACTGAGCCGAAGCTGCACCGCACCGCTGGCAAGGCCTGCCATATTGGCAACAAAAGTCAGCGCCACATACAGCGCTGCGATCATGGCGCTTTGCGCCATAGACCGAATTCGATCCTGTTGTTTTTTCATCGTACAATATTCTCCCGTAGTTTTATTCTGCCTGTTTGCAGGCCCGTGAGGATGGTTTCGAACTCACGTACACGAAATGGAAACAGTAAGGATTTCCGTGCGAAGAATATTGTAACAGAAAATCTTTCAAAAAACAACCGTTAAATTAAGGCCGGACGATTCTTCCCAGAAAACGCACACGCTGCGGCTGCAGCATGAATTCCGAACCGGAAATACCGCTTTCGCAGTCCTTCCATACACCTTCCAGCGCCAGCGTCTGCGGTGCATCTCCAAGATTGGACACACAGATGAATTGCCGGCAGCCGGTGAACAGACTCATATACACATCTGCGGGCATTGCTCCTTTTATAAATGCAGCTTCCGTAACATTCAGGTGACAGATATTGTTTTCTTCCACCATGGGCAGATACAGCTTCAGATACTCTGCCCAACGCTTGCGCAGCATGACATTATCAGGAATAGCCGACCATTCGCTGTACACATACGGGCCATTGGGATGCGCTGCCGTATACTCGGCCACGTCACGATAAAACGCGGTCAGCGGATCCGGAGCATATTCCACATTGGGCGCTTTGACCTTTGCATCCGTCAGCGGACGGCCATCCGGACGCAGCGGAAACTGCATAAACGGCAGCGTCTGCGCAAAAAAGCTTTCATAGTTTTCATCCGTGACGCATTTATAATCCGGGCAGGGCACGACATACGGTTCGTACGGGACTGTCATCAGCATGGTGGAGGGATCGCTGACGCCTTCACCCACCCACAAATAATCATACAGTTTATCCTTGCTTGTGATGCGCCGGTTGGCGGTCAGGTGCATTTTGATAAGACCGCCACGCTTGTGGCACAGATCGTAAGCACGCGCAAGCAGATCCTCGGCATAGGGGTCATACGGAAGCTGATCGTCGCGGAACTGCACACCGTTTTTTACGCACCACTCACGGTAGATCTCAGCCGCAGCATAGCCGTAATCGTTGTACAGACCGTCAAATCCATATTCATCCAGAATTTTTTCCATCTTTCCCAGTATGAACTTCCGCCAGCTGGAGCTCTCCGCACTGGCAAGACGATAGCGAAAATGCATCTGCTCCAAACGGTAGTTTTCTTTGAAAAAATCCTCCTGACACTCCGGATCGCGTGCATCAATATAGCCGGTGGACACATACGGAATGATTTTGATGCCGTATCGATGGCACAGATCAATAAAGGCACGCATCCCTTCCGGATCATGAGAGGAATACTTGTCGGCGCCCAGCACACGGATGGAGTCGTTCCACTCCTCGTGCACCTGGATCAACCCGACGCCCATCTCCGCCAGATTTTTAATGCATTCCTCGTCATATTCTGTGGGCATGATGGAGAACTTACTGGGATAGCCACCCAGGTTATACGTCACCTGCCCGGGAATATAATTCCGGATACGGTGCCGGCGCGTACAGGCTTTTACTGCATTTTCCGCATAAGCAATGTTTTCCAGCCGCGCTTTCTCCTGTTCAAGAGTATACTTTCGTTCCGCCTTCATTTTTCATACTCCTCTCTCAACACGTCTTATCCGCACTTTCAGCCGTCGCGGTATTTTTCTGCGCCAGCAGGTTGATGCCCGTCGCTCCGAAAAGCACCAGCAGACCGCCCGCTGCATGATACCAGCGGAAAGCTTCGTGATTGATAAGCACACCAAGCATCACACTGGTCATGGGAGAAATACCGTTGAGCGCCACAACGCGGGACGCCTGTAATTTTGCAAGGCCAAAATTGTTGATCATCGCGCCGACCAGCGAGGCCATTCCGCCCAGAAACAGCAGCCCCAACAGGTTGGACGGCTCTTTCAGCGGAGTAAGATAAGAAGCAATATCTCCTTTCAGCAAATGCCGCCCCACATTGACAGTGTTAAAAATGCCGCCGCCCATGAGAGTAGTGAAGAATGTGATCTCCACCGCGGTAAAGTTTTTAGAAGAATGACGGGAACAGATCAGAAACAGACCGCTTGTCAGCATGCAAAGCATCATGGCGAGCACACCGCCCAACGTATTCGTTCCGCTGCCGGCGCTGCCCACCACGCTGATGAGCAGCACACCCATAATGCTGATCAACACCATAATTTTCTGCAGATTTGTGGTTCGTTCCCGTAAAAAGATCGTTTCCAGTACGATGACCACTGCCGGCGAAAACGCCGAAAGAAGACCGGCCGTCATGCTGTTGGTACCGGCAACGCCAAGTGTTTCAAACACAAAGGAAAGCACCGGCTCAAACAGCGAAGCCACCGCGAGCAGGCGCAGATCCTTGCCGCGAAGATCCACCTTGAGTATGCCGACAGCTACGAACAGCACAAACAGCAATGAACTCAGCAAAAAACGCAGCGACAGCAGATCCAGCACATCCATACTGTGCAGAAGTCTGCCGGTAAAAAGATATGTACTGCCGTAGATGACCGAACGTATGACCAGCAGCAGATAAACCATCGTATTGGATTGAGCCTGTTTTTGCATGAAACGCTTCTCCCTTGAAAAAACATTCTGGTTCAATAATAGCACAATCCCCCAAAAATGAAAAGCATCTCTCTGCGATTCATATCAATATCCGCACAGAAAAAGCACGGCACGGGAATTCCCGTGCCGTGCAGTATCTCACCGGTTATGCCGGCGATTCAGAAATCAATAGTTCTTCTCGCGCTTCACATAGGTGGTGTGCAGGATGTGATGAGCCTTCTCGCTGCCGGGCTCGCCGAGGAACTCGGCGTAAGCGGCCTTGATCTCGGTATTGTCGTGGCTGCGGCGCAGTTCCATGCCGGCATCCTCGTCATACAGAGCCTTGGCGCGCAGAGCGCGCAGATCAACGTTGTTGCGCACAGAGGCGGGCTGAGTGGGCTGACCGCCGCCGTTGACACAGCCGCCGGGACAGGCCATGACTTCGATGAAGTCATATTCCTTCTCGCCGCGGTTGATGGCATCCAGCAGAGCGCCGGCGTTGGCCAGGCCACTGGTAACGGCAACGCGAACCTTCAGGCCGGCAACCTCATAGGTAGCTTCCTTCAGGCCGGCAGTACCACGGACATCGCTGAAGTCCAGCTTCTCCAGACGCTCGCCGGTGAGGGTCTCAACAGCGGTACGCAGAGCAGCTTCCATAACGCCGCCGGTAGCGCCGAAGATGTGGCCGGCGCCGGAGGCCTCACCCATGATGTTGTCGAACTTCTCATCGGGCAGATCAGCAAAACGCAGACCGGCGCGGTCGATCATACGACCCAGCTCACGGGTGGTCAGGGCGATATCCACATCGGGAATGCCCTCGCCGGCAGCGCTCTGGTCAGGACGGCCGACCTCGAACTTCTTTGCGGTACAGGGCATGATGGCGACACAGACGATATCCTTGGGATCAATGCCCATCTTCTGGGCATAGTAGGTCTTGGTCATAGCGCCGAACATCTGCTGCGGGCTCTTGCAGCTGGACAGGTTGTCGATGAACTCGGGATGGTAGGTCTCGCAGTACTTGACCCAGCCCGGGCTGCAGGAGGTGATCAGAGGCAGCTTGCCGCCTTCTTTGACACGATGCAGGAACTCGGTGGCCTCTTCCAGAATGGTCAGGTCAGCAGCCCAGTCGGTATCAAAGACCTTGGCGAAGCCCAGACGGCGCAGAGCAGCGACCATCTTGCCTTCGACGTTGGTGCCGATGGGCATGCCGAAGCACTCGCCCAGAGTGGCACGTACGGAGGGAGCAGTCTGGACAACAACATGCTTGCTGGGATCAGCCAGAGCTTCCCAGACCTTGTTGGTGTCATCCTTCTCGGCCAGAGCGCCAGTGGGGCAAACCACGATGCACTGACCGCAGGAAACGCAGGGAGAATCATCCAGCTTGGCCTCGAAAGCGCAGCCGATGTGGGTGTCGAAACCACGCTCGTTGGCGCCGATGACGCCGATGCCCTGAGTCTTGGCACAGGCAGCGACACAGCGACGGCACAGAATGCACTTGTTGTTGTCGCGGATCATGTGCGGAGCAGAATCATCGATCTCATACTCAGGACGGTTGCTGCCGAACGCGTCGGACTTGGTGACGCCGTAGTCACGGCACAGCTTCTGCAGTTCGCAGTCGCCGCTGCGCACGCAGGCCAGACAGTCCTGATTGTGGGTGGACAGAACCAGCTCCAGGTTGGTACGACGAGCGTCCTGAACCTTCTTGGTGTTGGTCTTGACTTCGGTACCGTCCTTCTCCAGGGGGTACACACAGGCGGGGACCAGGCCGCGGGCGCCGGTGCACTCAACCATGCAGATACGGCAGGCGCCGATGGCGTTGATGTCCTTCAGGTAGCACAGAGTCGGGATCTCGACGCCCACAGCATGAGCGGCATCCAGAATGGTGGTGCCCTTCTCGACCTGGGTCTCGATACCGTTGATTTTAACAGTGATCATATCCATTGTTCGTCGTTTCCCCTTTCTCAACCTTTGCTGATCGCGCCGAACTTACAGCCATCCATACAGGCGCCGCACTTGACACACTTGGTGGCATCAATGGTCAGCGAGGGCAGCTTGTGGCCGGGAGCGATGTAGGTGGTCTTGGTGATGGCGTCAGCCGGGCAGTTCTTAGCGCACTTGCCGCAGCCGATGCACTTATCCTGATCGATCTTGAAGTTCAGCAGAGCCTTGCAGACGCCGGCGGGGCAGCGCTTGTTGACAATATGCTCAACATACTCGTCGTAGAAGTAGTGCAGGGTGGACAGTACGGGGTTGGGAGCAGTCTGGCCCAGACCGCAAAGGCTGTTGGCCTTGATGAACTCGGACAGTTCCTTGATGCGGACCAGATCTTCCATCTCGCCGTTGCCGCTGGTGATCTTGTTCAGCAGCTCCAGCAGACGCTTGGTGCCGATACGGCAGGGAGCGCACTTGCCGCAGCTCTCATCCACGGTGAACTCCAGGAAGAACTTGGCAATGTCGACCATGCAGTCGTCCTCGTCCATGACGATCAGACCGCCGGAACCCATCATGGAGCCAATGGCGATCAGGTTGTCATAGTCGATGGGAGTGTCGATCAGAGAAGCAGGGATGCAGCCGCCGGAAGGACCGCCGGTCTGAGCAGCCTTGAACTTCTTGCCGTTGGGGCAGCCGCCGCCGATGTCATAGATGATCTCGCGCAGGGTGGTGCCCATGGGAACTTCCACCAGGCCGGTGTTGTTGATCTTGCCGCCCAGCGCGAACACCTTGGTGCCGGGGCTCTTCTCGGTACCCATGGATTTAAACCACTCGGCACCGTTCAGGATGATGCGGGGAATGTTGGCGTAGGTCTCTACGTTGTTCAGGATCGTGGGGCTCTCGAACAGACCCTTGACTGCGGGGAACGGAGGACGGGGACGGGGCTCGCCGCGGTGACCCTCGATGGAGGTCATCAGAGCAGTCTCCTCGCCGCACACGAAAGCGCCGGCGCCCAGCTTGATCTCGACATCGAAGCAGAAGTCAGTGCCAAAGATGTTCTCGCCCATCAGGCCGTATTCCTTGGCCTGGTCGATGGCGATCTGCAGACGGTTAACAGCGATGGGATACTCGGCACGGACGTACACATAACCCTTGTTGGCGCCGATAGCGTAACCGGCGATGGCCATGGCCTCCAGCAGAGCATGGGGGTCACCTTCCAGAACAGAACGGTCCATGAACGCGCCGGGGTCGCCCTCGTCAGCGTTGCAGCAGACGTACTTCTGCACCTTGCCGCGGTTGCCGGAAGCGAACTTCCACTTCAGGCCGGTGGGGAAACCGCCGCCGCCGCGGCCGCGCAGGCCGGAGTCCAGAATGACCTGAATGACCTCATCGGGGGTCATCTCGGTCAGGACCTTGCCCAGAGCCTGATAGCCGTCGTAGCCGATGTACTCTTCGATGTTCTCAGGGTTGATGACGCCGCAGTTACGCAGAGCGACACGAACCTGCTTTTTGTAGAAAGCGGTCTCGTCCAGCGACTTGATGGTATTGTCGTCAGAAACGGTCTCGTCATACAGCAGCTTGGTGACAGGACGGCCCTTCAGCAGGTGCTCGCTCACGATCTCCTTGACGTCACCTTCGGTGATGCGGCTGTAGAAAGAACCTTCGGGATAAATAACAACGATGGGGCCCAGGGCGCACAGACCAAAGCAGCCGGTACGGATGACCTTGACTTCGTTCTCCAGGCCGTTGGCCAGGATCTCGTTTTCAAAGGCCTCAGCAACCTTGTCGCTGCCGGAGGAAGTGCAGCCGGTACCGCCGCAGATCATAACATGGCTTCTAAACATGTTTTCTTTCCTCCTTATTTGCTGATGGCACCGACGGTGTATTCGGCAACGGGAGTGCCGCCCACCAGATGCTCGGAAACAACACGGGCAACCTTAGCGGGATCCATCTTGACGTAAGTAACTTTTTCCTTGCCCTCTTCGTAGATCTCAACGACGGGCTCGTACTGGCAGATGCCGATGCAACCGGTCTGGGTGACCATCACGTTCTCCAGAGCGCGACGAGCCACATCCTCGGTAAAAGCGTTCAGCACGGGACGGGCGCCGGCGGCGATGCCGCAGGTGGCCATGCCAACAACAACGCGAACAGAGGCCTTGTCGTCACGGGTGGCGACGGTCTGGCGCATTTTATCACGGATCGCTGCCAGTTCTGCGAGGCTTTTCATAGCGTTTTCTCCTTTACATAAATCATTGCGGTATGATGCCGCCATGGAACTCAGGCGGGATCATTCCCTGCGTATTTTCGGTAAGATACTCCCGGATGAACAATGCCACCTGAGGTTCGGCCAGTGAGACCTCACCCAGGATCGCGCGCATATCACGGGTGTCCATTTCAAAGGTCTCCCCGTCCACACGCAGCGTATAGACAAAATCGATATCGGGGTTGCACTGCACCAGGCTGGTGACAGTTCCCTCCAGATCTCCCACCGGAGCAAGATCGATATGCCCCAGTGTGAACCACGCAGTGACCCGTGTGCCTTTTCCCAATTCACTTTCCACCGTCAGATCGCCGCCGGTCTGCTGAGCCGCCAGCCTGAAAAAGCTGATGCCCAGACCCACCTTGCGGGTCTTGCGGGTGGTGTAGAAGGGATCCATCACTCCGGCAAGGGTCTGTGGACTCATGCCGTAGCCGTTATCGGCAACGGTAATGGTCAGACGATCCGCCGCGGTATCCGCTTCCACGGTAATACCGATCAGCGTCGCGTCGGCACGCACGGAATTCTGCGCGATATCAAGAATGTTCAGCGAAAGTTCCTGCATAAGGCTTAGTACTTGGCCAGGATCTCATCCAGCTCATTGCCGGTCAGACGGCCATAAACCTCGTCGTTGATGGTCATGACGGGGGCCAGGCCACAGGCGCCGATGCAGCGGCAGGCGTCCAGAGAGAACTTGCCGTCAGCAGTGCACTCGCCGGAGCCGATACCCAGCTTCTCCTGCAGGGCTTCAAAAATCTTACCACTGCCCTTGACGTAGCAGGCGGTACCCAGACATACGGAAATACGATAGTCGCCCTTGGGGCACAGCGAGAACTGCGCATAGAAGGTGGAGATGCCGTACAGATCCTCGAGAGGAACGTTCAGCTCAGCAGCAACAAGCCGCTGCACCTCGATGGGCAGGTAGCCATAGATCTCCTGGGCTTTCTGCAGAGCAGGCATCTCGATGCCGCGCATTTCTTTGTGCTCCTGCAGCCAGGCGCGCAGCTCAGCTTCCTGCTCTGGTGTGCCCTTGAAGGGCACGGTAGAAAACTTTCTCATAGCTCTTCCTCCATTTTTGTTGAATATCACGCCGCGTTTCACCGCAATGCGGTCGGCGTGTCATTCTGTTGTTTGCGAAAGGGGTTGACACTTTTTTCACAGACATAAGTATTATAACATGGATGTTTGCAAAATTCTACTCTTTTTCCATTATTCCCCATGCTTTTTTCTAAAAAAATTCCGTCGCTTTTCCTTTTGAAACAGGGCAACACGACGGATTTCTTCGCATTATTTCGGTGGGTTTTTATCTTCCTTGCCGCGCTTTTTTCCAAACGGAGAAAACTGCGCCAGCAAAATAGCGGCAAACACCAGTGCACAGCCGCAAAGTTCCGCAGGCGTCAGATGTTCATGCAGCAGAAGCGCCCCCGCGAGAACCGAAAATACCGACTCAAAGCTCATCAGCAGCGAAGCCAGCGCAGGCTCCGTGTCCCGCTGGCCGGCGATCTGAAGCGAATACGCCACTGCGCTGGACATGATACCGGTGTACAAAAGAGGGATACGCGCCTCCCACAGTCCGCCAAAGGACGGCTCCTCCAACAGAAACATCAGCGGTGTGGAAAGCACACCGACCACGATAAACTGCACTGCGCAAAGCAGCAGCGGATGGGTACGCGGCGCAAATTTATCTACCAGCATGATCTGCAGCGCAAAGCAAACGGCGCAAAGCAGCGTAAAGATATCGCCGGCCGCGAGCGAGAACCCCTCAACCGCGCACAGCAAATACAGGCCGCCGGTTGCCAGCAGGACAGCCAGCCAGACATTAAGTCCGACTTTCCGGTGCAAAAAGATACCAAAAAGCGGAACAAGAACGATGTAAAGCGCCGTGAGAAACCCGGATTTTCCCGCCGAGGTCGTGACAAGGCCGATCTGCTGCAGGCTTGTCGCAGCAAACAGCATTAACCCGCACAGCGAACCGCCAAGCCAGAGTGCCTTGGGATCGTACCCGGATGCAGGCTGCGGACGCCCCATTAACAGCCACAGCGGCAGCAGCACTGCAACGCCCAGAAAGCTGCGCGCCCCGTTGAACGTAAACGGCCCTACATAGTCCATTCCTTTGGACTGTGCAGCAAAAGCGACACCCCAGAGCAACGCCGCAAAAAGCAACATTATGCTGCCGTAAAGCTGCTTTTTCATCTCTTTTTTCACGTATATCAACCTCCGTTGCCTTTGACAAAAAAAGACAGGCTCCCGCCGCCAAAAAGCGGCCTGCCGGAGCCTGTCTTTCCATTGCGGATCAAACGATTATTTTGCGGCAGCGGAAGAACCGCGGGTAAGATTGCTTCGCACATTGCGGATATCCCGGGCACGCTGTGCCAGAACCTCCTCGCTCTGCCGCAGCATGCCATCGCAATACTCCAGCACCTGCTTGCGCATCTCGCGGCTCTGCTGCTGCGCGTTGGTCTGAATCTCATTGGCCTTGGCCTGACTGGCCTTGACCACCTCGGATTCGCTGACCAGAAGAGCAGCACGCTCCTCTGCACGGCGTATGATGCCCTCAGCCTCTTTGTTGGCGGTGGCGATAATATCCGCACGATCCCGCACGATTTTCTGTGCATCGCGCACTTCGCCGGGCAGATTCAGCTTGATCTCGCTCATCAAATCCCGCACGCGCTCCACGTCCACCATACGTTTGCCGCCGGAGAACGGCAGATTGATGGATTCCTCCAGCAGTTCGTCCATCTCGATCAAAATCTCATCGATACTCATTGTTTTTCCTCCTGCAACTGAGCGGAAAGGAGCTCCGGCACACCCGCCGGCACCATTTCCGAAATATTCTGATGATAGCGAAGCATCTCCCGCACGATGGTGGAGCTGATCCACGACACAGCGGGATCCGCAGGCAGCAACACCGTTTCCAATTCCTTATACAAGTAACGGTTTGCATGCGCCATCGGTTGTTCATAATCGAGGTCCTGTGCATTCCGGACGCCTTTCACCAGCGCGCAGACGCCGTTTTCCCGTGCATAAGCAGCAAGCAGACCGCCGAAGCACTCCACGCGCACGCCCGGAATATCCCTTGCGGCAAGGCGCAGCTGCTCCACACGCTGTTCCGCCGTAAACATGGTCTTTTTGGCCGAATTGACCGCTACAAGCACGATGACCTCGTCAAACAGAGCGGCGGCCCGGCGAATGACATCCAGATGACCGACGGTGACCGGGTCAAAACTGCCCGGACAGATCGCACGCCGCATCTTATTCGCCATCCTTTCTGTATTTCGTCACCAACACAGTTCCGTAACGATACCGTTTGACCATTTTCAGTTCCGCCACCTGTTCCGGCAGTTCAGCTTTCGGTTCGCTTTCGCAAAGCACGATCCCACCCAGTGCCGTATGCTGCGCCACAGCCGGAAGCAGCCGCACCAGCGTTTCGTTGTAATAGGGCGGATCCATAAAAACGATATCGAACTGTTCATGATTACCTGCCAGAAAGCTTTCGGCCGACATGGTGGCAACGCGGCAGGACGAAAACACGCCGAGATCCTTGCAGTTTTTGGTCACGACCGCTGCGGCAGCGGGGTTCTGATCAATGAACACCGCAAAGCTCGCCCCGCGGCTGAGAGCCTCCAGCCCCAGCTGACCGCTGCCGGCAAACAGATCCAGCACACGCGCACCTTCCACCAGAAAATGGATGGAACTGAACAGACCTTCTTTTACACGCTCCAGCGTCGGGCGGGTCTCCTCCCCTTCCAGAACCTGCAGCTTACGGCCGCGCAGTTCACCTGCAATAATGCGCATATACGTCTCGCCTGCCTTTCTCTTCCCGTACCAATCGGTTCGGATTTTATCGCATTGCATAATGATAATTCATCCGCTGCTATTTGTCAAGCTGTGCAGATTTTTCCCGCAGGTCTTCGCTTTCTTTTTCAATACTGTAGCCATGCTTCAGCATGCAGCGTATGACCGCCGCCGCCGTGCACCGGTCATACTCTTTCTCCGTTTCCGGAAGTTCATCATACGGTACAAGATCCGGATGTGTACGCGCCTCATCATCACGCACCGGACCATAGCGCCAGCCCTCTTTCAGCCGGCCCGCCGCCCAGACGTCATGAACATGCTCTGCCAGAGTTTCCCTCAGCCGGATCAGCTCCTGCGGCAGCTCGCTCTCCGATTCATCCGGCACGACAGGATTGTAAGAAAACGGTTTCGTCCGCATCCGCTCATGCGCCGCCTTTCATTTCAGTTTGATGTCTCTGCGGCTGAGTTCTCCCCATGCCTTGTTTTCTTCGCTAAAGTGTTCCTCCGACAGCTTTGCCAGCACAAGGAACGCCTGGTCGTCATCCAATCCTTCGAAAACCCCGGTGCGCGTATAATACCGATGCAGCAGCGATGTAAGATTGGATGCACTGCTGCGGTATTTTGCCCAGAGCTCTTTTGCGCTGAACAGCGTAAGCAGCATGGTAATGACCACCGCCAGCGAGGAAAGCGCTGTAACAAGCACCTTGATAACCGCGCTTCCATGAGTTTCGGTTACAATAAAGAGAGAAAGCACCGGTACCAGTGCATTGGCCACGATTGCCGCAATGGAAAGCCCATAATACAGGCGTTTGTTCCAGCTGCTCTTTTTTTCATAATAGTCGATCTGATCCTCGATGCGGGAACAGATATACGCCTTTCTGGGATCCTGTGCCTCCTGATAGATATGCCACACATGGCTCCGGTTTTCACCGCCCGCCTGCGTCGAAGCATCCCCTGTTCGTTTCATGGTATTCCCCTTCCCGTTTTGTTTTACACGCATACCATAAATTTATCCAATATAATGATATCGCGTTTCCCCGTAAAATTCAACCGCTGCCGTAAAATTTACGCGAAAAAAAGAAGCTGATGCAATTTTTGCAGCAGCTCCGAATCCCGGCGCTGTCGCGGGCAAGACAGGTGCGCGGCATGCTTTCAATACAGATGGTTGCACCGCACTCCGCAGCGGTCTGTGCCAGCGCGGCAAAGCTTTGCTGCGCACGCGCAATACGTTCCGGGCGTTCCTTATACGGAATGGGCTCCCAGCCGGGGTGCTGCACCAAACGGGTGATGCCCATATCCGCAACGCGGCGGATCACCTCCTGCAGATACGCCACGCTTTTATCCGCCGCACTCTCCTTTGCGATATCAAGCAGTTCCACCGGCATATGGCAGCTCCACACCTCAACGCCGTGTGCCGCAGCGTACCGAATCGCTTTGCACACATCATAAATACCGTGCATATCATTGGCGGGCAAAAGCTCTACCGCCGCGATACCGTTTGCCGCACATTCGGCAAAGGTCTTTTCCTCCCAAAATGCGCCGCAGGTCGAAAGCCCTACTCGAAACATCATTCTTTCCTCCATGTTTCACATCTGATCGGAGTTCAACAAGAACTCAGCCGCTTTGCGGATGCTCCTCGACTCTCTGCTGTGCCACAGCCGCTATCTGCCAGCGATAGGTCTCGATCCAGACGCGTTTTCCCCGGAAATGTACCCGATCCGTCACAATGCCACGTTCGTGGTCTTTATAACGGATATCAAACTCGACGTGAATGACTCTTCCGGACCAAGTGACGGTATGCGTGCCGCGCACCGCCTCAAAGTCATAGCCTTCGTCTGCATGTACCCGGTACAGATCCGTCAGATACGGGCTGAATTTATCAAAGACGTATGTGACAAACCCTCCGCCGCAGGCACCGGCGTCCCAGTCGACCGGTGCCAG
>CAZYRD010000018.1:8153-22866 GCA_964649475.1 uncultured Faecalibacterium sp. | reverse complement strand
AATTCGCCGGTGCAAACCATGCTACAGTATCCCATGCGCCAGGATGTTTTTTGACGGATTCCAGAGTTCCTTCCAGCGTGGTCTGGCCGGAAATACCCAGCCGCTGAATGCAGCGATATCTTGCCATATCTCGTTTCCTCCTGTCAGTACAGGGCATATCCCGTTTTTTTGCCGGACAGACGTTCCGCCCCTTTCGTCATCATCTTAGCATAGAAAACCGCACCGCACAAGGCGTTTTTTACTCTTTTTTCTTTCAAAATCACCACCTGTAAAGCTTTCAAAAACGCTCCACAGGATTTTTCATACATATCAGCCGATGTTTTTCCGGGAAAAATTCCGCAGCATCTCTGCGGCGCCGGCACGGGAAAGCTCGGTGACATAGCTGCCGGAAATAATGCGCGCCAGCTCATCAATGCGGGCCGCCTCGTCCAGCGTATGCACTTCGGTATAGGTACGCTCGCCCTCCGTGCTTTTTTCGATCAGCAGATGGGCATCCGCACAGGCGGCGATCTGCGCGGTATGTGTAACGCAGATGATCTGTCTGCCCGCACCGGAGGTCTGCTGCATAACGCTGCCGATGCGCCCCGCCGCCATACCGCTGACGCCGGTGTCGATCTCATCGTAAATGACGGTGCCGAGATCATCGCTGTCCGCCAGCGCATTTTTCAGCGCCAGCATAATGCGGGAAAGCTCGCCGCCGGAGGCAATTTTTGCCAGCGGTTTCGGCTGCTCGCCCTTGTTGGTGACGATGTAAAATTCCACGCTGTCCTGTCCTGCGGAGGCCAGCGCCCCCAGCGAATGCTTCAGCGAAAACTCCACTCCGCCCATATTCAGGTATGCCAGCGAATCCTGCAGCTTCTTCTGCAGCTGCGCAAACGCGTCCAGCCGGCTTTTTGTCAGGGCGCGGGCGGCTTTGACCGTGGTTGCCAGCAGCTTTTCCTTTTTGGCATACAGCTTGTCCATGTACTCGTCGGCAAACTCGATTTTTTCCAGCTCCTGCCGTGCATTTTCACAGTACTCCAGAATCTCTTTCGCCGTCGAGCCGTACTTCTGCTTCAGCCGGTAGAAAATATCCAGGCGTTCTTCCAGCTGCGCCAGCGCACAGGGATCCATTTCCAGTTCCTCCAGCTGCCCGCGCAGATCGTTGGAAAGCTCCTGTGCCGTGTAGTAGATCTCTTTCAGACGCTCGCTGTTCTCTGCCAGTTCCGGCAGGTATTCCACCACGCCCTCGGTCTCTCCGCCCGCCGCGGCAAGCAGATCCACCGCGCCGCCGCCTTCGTCCGGATCCCCGTCCAGCGCCTGGACCGCGGCATTCAGGGCATCCGCGATCTTCTGAGCATGCTGCATGCGGGTGCGCTGCGCGGCAAGGGTCTCCTCCTCACCGGGCTTGAGCTCCGCCGCTTCGATCTCCTGTATCTGATAGCGCAGAAGCTCCAGCTTCGCCTCTTTTTCGCGCTCGTCCGTTACAAGAGATTTCAGCTCCCGCTCCACCGCGACCAGCGCTTTATATTCTTTATAATAAGCTTCGTACAGAGGACGGTTCTTTGCAAAGGTGTCAAGGATGCCCAGATGCCGCGACGGATTGAGCAGGCTCTGGTTGTCGTGCTGACCGTGTATGGTGATCAGATCTTCGCACAGCTCCCGCAGATATGCCGCAGGAGCGGGCCGGCCGTTGATGCGGCAGCTGCTCTTTCCGTCGGCAGATATCTCACGGTACAAAAGCAGCTCGTCTTCGCCTGTCCCATATCCGTCCTCATCCAGCCGCGCGTTCAGCCGGGCGGGCAGCTCACAAAACACCGCCCAGATGCGCGCCTTCGGCGCTTTGTTGCGCACGATGTCCCGCGAGGTCCTGTTGCCGAGGATCGCGTTGATGGAATCGATAAGGATGGATTTGCCTGCGCCGGTTTCACCGGTCAGCGCATTGAAGCCGCGATCAAAGCGTACCACCGCTTTTTCGATGACCGCAACGTTTTCAATGGTCAGTTCTCTCAGCATACGGAGCCTTCCCTCCTTGCAAGCCAAACAGCTTTACAGCCGTCTTTTATCTCTTTTTGATATAATTCTGCAGGCGCTCGGTGATATCCACTGCAGCCTGCGAGCTGCGCATGACCACAAAGAAGGTATCGTCACCGGAAAGCGTACCGACAACATCCTCCCACTGCATGGCGTCAAACACCTCGCAGGCGGCATTGGCCATGCCGCTGTAGCATTTCACCACCACCATATGGCCCGCGTGCTCTGCCGAAAGGACGCTTTCGCGAAAAATCATTTCAAAGCGCGATTCTGAATGTACGCTGCGGGGGGCGGACTCCTGCGAAACATACCGGTAGCCGCCCTTGCCGTCCGAAGCTTTCACCAGATGCAGCTGGCGGATATCGCGGCTGATGGTGGCCTGCGTTACCTCAAAACCCGCCTGCGAAAGGTACTCCATCATGGTCTCCTGGCGGGCAATGGGGTATTGGCGGATGAGTTCCAGAATCTTTTCGTGTCGCTTGTTTTTCATTGCAGCGTGCTCCTTTGATCGTATTGGAGAATGCCCCGGAGGGCTGTATTACGTTTACAGCTCGGCGTGCGCCTGTTCCACAACCGCATCAACGGTCTCGGCGTCCACAGTGTTTTCGCCGCCGTCCTTCACCACATACAGCAGGAATTCAATGTTGCCTTCCGGCCCTTTGATGGGCGAAAAAGACAGACCTGCCGCAGCAAAACCGCTGGCATTGGCATGCGCAATGGCCTGCACGATCACTTCCTTATGGGTGGTGGCTTCGCGTACGACGCCCTTCTTGCCCACCTTTTCCCGTCCGGCCTCAAATTGCGGCTTGACAAGGCAAACGCCTGTACAGTCTGCCGTGGAGATCGCATACGCCACCGGAAAAATATGCTTGAGCGAAATGAAGGAAACATCCACGCTGAAAAATTCGATGGGCTCCGCCACCTGCTCCGTGGTGACATAGCGGATGTTGGTGCGCTCCATGTTGACGACGCGCTCATCGGTGCGCAGCTTCCAGTCCAGCTGGCCGCGGCCCACATCCACCGCGTACACCTTCGCGGCGCCGTTCTGCAGCATGCAGTCGGTAAAGCCGCCGGTGGACGCGCCGATATCCATGCACACCCGGCCGTTCAGATCCAGCGGAAAACAGCCGAAAGCCTTTTCCAGCTTCAGACCGCCGCGGCTGACGTACGGAATATCACTGCCGCGGATCTCCACCCGGGCATCTTCGCTTACCATATCGCCGGCCTTGTCCGCCTTGACGTCATTGACGTAGACGATGCCGGACATGATCAGTGCCTGCCCGCGTTCGCGGCTGGGCACCATATTGTGTTCGAACAGGTATTTATCCAGTCTGATCTTCACAGTGTCACTCCTGTAATGCTTTGATGATGGATGCCGCATCCAGCCCCTGCTGCCTGCGCAGCTGGCTGACGGTGGCGTGATCGACAATATTACCCACCGTACGGTGGATGAACTCTCCTGCATATCCGGCTGTGCCAAGCCGCTGATACAGCTGCTGGCCGATGCTGCCGGTGCGCACACTTTCCTCGACAAACAGGATGCGCTTATAGCCGCTCAGCACTTCTGCCAGACCTTCCGGCAGCGGGTGTATGACAGTAAGCTTGTACACATCCGCACCGCACGCATCCGCTGCGCCAAGACACTCTTCGATCAACGTGCCGTAGCTGACGACTGCGGTCGTTCCGCCGCCCTTGCGGACAAGATCATATTCCCTGCCGGTACAGCCCAGCTCCTCCAGCAGCGCGCTGGAAGCCCCGCGGGAATAACGCAGCGCGCGGGGACCGGTATGCTCCCGCAGCAGTTTTTTCAGCCAGCAGCGCAGCTCGGCATAGTTTGCGGGGCTGACCACCAGCATTTTGTCCATCTGCGAAAGGAAGCCCACATCGTAAACGCCCTGATGCGTGACACCATCCCCCGGCACAAGACCGGCACGGTCGATGGCCAGCAGTACATCTGCGTCGTTCAGCATAACGTCATGGATGATCTGGTCATAGGCACGCTGCAGGAAGGTGGAGTAAACAGCGACCACCGGGCGCATGCCGCCGCAGGCCAGACCGCCCGCAAAGGTGACGGCGTGCTGTTCGGCCATACCAACGTCAAAGGTACGGTCGGGGCAGGCTTTTTTCATATGGTGCAGGCCGGTGCCGTATTTCATGGCGGCGGTGATGGCACAGATGCGCTCATCCAGCGCAGCCTCTTCGCACAGAGCCCGGCCGAACTCATCCGAAAACGAATCGCCGGGCGAAAGATCGGGGTCCAGTTCGGGTACTTTATTCATGTCAAACGACGGTACGCCGTGGAACGCACCGGGATTGTCCTCCGCCGGCTGGAAGCCTTTTCCCTTGACGGTAACGACATGGTAAAACAGCGGTTTTTTCTCGCTTAACGGACTGACAAAAGCCTCGCACAGCAGATCCAGATCGTGGCCGTCCAGCGGGCCGTAATAAATAAAGCCCATATCCTCGAACCAGGTGGACTGATACAGCCAGCGACGCACCACGCCCTTGCCCCACACCAGAAGCCCTGCGATCGGTTTGCCCAGCAGCGGAATGTGTACCAGCAGCGACTGCACCTTTTTCTTTGCACGCACATAGCTGACACCCGTACGCAGACGGGTAAAATACTGCGATATGGAACCGACATTTTTTGAGATGGACATTTTGTTGTCGTTGAGGATCACGACCAGGTTGTCAAGCCCCGCAATGTTGTTGATCCCCTCGTACACCATGCCGCCGGTAAATGCGCCGTCACCGATCACAGCGATAGCCTTACCCGGCTCGCCCCGCAGCTTTTTCGCCCGTGCGATACCGATCGCCTGCGAAAGCGCCGCGTTGCCATGCCCTTCGATCATGGGGTCATGGCGGCTCTCCTCCGGGTTTGGAAATCCGGAAAGACCATTTTCTTTGCGCATGGCGGCAAAACCGTCCTTGCGGCCGGTCAGGATCTTATGGGTATAGCATTGATGCCCCACGTCAAAGACGATGGCATCCTGCGGGGAAGAAAAAACCTTGTGCAGCGCTACGGTAAGCTCCACCGTGCCCAGATTGGAGGACAGATGGCCGCCCGTTACCGAGACCTTTTCGATGAGAAACTGCCGGATCTCGCCGCAAAGCTCTTTCAGCTGCTTTTTATTCAGTTTTTTGATATCCGCCGGCGAATCCACATGTTCAAGGTAACTCATAAGAACACCCCGTAATCGTTTAGTTGCTGCGGTGCACCAGCCCCCGGGCGTACTCACACAGGAAGTCCGCCTTTTCGCCAAACTGCGCGTGCAGTGCATCGCACGCCCGCTGCGTCAGCGTTTCCGCTTCGCGGCGGGCCGCATCGATACCTTTCAGGGTAACAAAGGTGGTTTTGTTGTTTTCGGCATCGCTGCCGATGGGCTTGCCCAGCTCCTCCGCGGTGGCCGTTACATCCAGAATGTCATCCACGATCTGGAACACCATGCCGATGCAGGAGGCGTATTCGTCCAGCGCGCCAGTCTGCTGTGCGTCCGCACCGGCAGCCACGGCGCCAAGGCCTGCGGCCGCGCGCAGCAGCCGGCCGGTTTTGTTGGCATGGATGCGCAGCAGACCGGCCTCATCCACCGGGCATTTTTCAGCCGCAAGATCCAGCTCCTGCCCAAAAATCATCCCGCAGGGGCCTGCAGCACGGGCCAGAAGGCCTGCGGCACGGGCGTTTTTCTCTCCGCTGTCAGTGTTTTGACACACCGCGTCGAATGCGGCGGTCAGCAATGCATCGCCCGCCAGCAGGGCGGTCGTTTCATCAAACGCTTTGTGGCAGGAAAGCCGTCCGCGACGGTAATCGTCGTTGTCCATACAGGGCAGATCGTCGTGGATCAGCGAATAACAGTGCAGCATCTCCAGTGCACAGGCATAGCTGCGCGCCGGTACGGCGTCACCGCATACCAGCTCGCAGGCCGCCAGCGTCAGCACGCCGCGTACCCGTTTGCCGCCGCCCAGCAGGCTGTATGCCGCGGCGCGGGCAACAGCAGATTCCTCCTGCGAGGGAAATGTGGCCGCCAGCAGCTGCGGCAGGGCTTCTTCCACAACGGACCGGTACGCCGCAAGTTTTTCTTCAAACATCGCCGTCGTCCTCCTGCAGTGTTTTCTGCAAAGCTTCATCAATGGTTTCAATACGCAGCCGTGCCGCTTTCAGCGCTTTGTCGCAAAGCGCGATTTTTTCGGCCGCTGCGGCGTAAAGCTCCACCGCCTCCTCCAGACTCACCTCTTCCGAGCTCAGTCTGCCTAAAATAGCGTTCAGCTCCTTCATCGCCTCTTCAAAAACGACGGGCTGTTCTTTCTTTTTTGCGCTCATGGCTCTTCCTTTCTGCGGACAGCGTCCACAGTGCAATCGATCAGGCGGTCGGCTGTCTCCACCGTAAGCTTCTGCCCCGGCTCCAGCTGCGCAGCACCGACCTGCCGCAGCATGGCATATCCGCGGGCAAGCACCGCACGGGGATCCAGTGTTTCGGCAAGCTGCGTGCATTTTTCCAGCTCCCGTCTGCGCTTTTCCACCTGTGCATCCCCGGCCGTAAGCAGCGCCTGCGTCAGCGCATCCAGCCGCTCCCGCCCCAGCTCAGCCACACGGCCGGCAGTGGAAAACGCCGGGTGCACCGTTGCCTTCTGCCATTCATTATAACACAAAAACAGCCGGTTCTCCAGCTGATAATGAATATTTTGATGAAAATATGCAAGTTTTTCCCGTAAAGCCTGCATATCCGGCACCACCAGTTCAGCCGCAGCCGAAGGCGTCGGCGCCCGCATATCCGCAGCAAAATCCAGAATGGTGAAGTCGATCTCGTGGCCGATGGCGGAGACAACGGGAGTTTTGCAGGCATACGCCGCACGGGCGATGCGCTCGTCATTGAACACCCACAGATCCTCCGCCGAACCGCCGCCGCGGGCGACCACCAGCACATCGGCAAGGCCGCTTTTGTCCACACGCTCAATGGCCGCGGCGATCTCCTCCGCCGCTTCCGCGCCCTGCACGTTGACCGGCGCCAGCAGCAGCTTTGCCATGGGGTACCGTCGGGTCAGCACATTGCGGATATCCTGCAGAGCCGCACCGGTCGCCGATGTGACCACGCCCACCGTTGCGGGCATGGCAGGCAGCGGCTTTTTGTGCGCCGGGTCAAACAGCCCCTCTTTTTCCAGACGGGCCTTCAGCTGTTCAAAGGCAAGCCGGATGGAACCGACGCCATCCGGAAACATATGCTCCACATACACCTGAAAGCTGCCGTCCCGCTCAAACAGCGAGATGCGGCAGTCCGCCACCACGCACATGCCGTTCTGCGGTTCAAACCGCAGACCCTGCGCATCGCCCCGGAACATGACTGCCTTCACGCTGCAGGCGCTGTCCTTCAGCGAAAAATAGCAGTGTCCCGACCGATGGTGCACAAAATTGGAGATCTCACCGCGCAAACGCACATCCGTGAGCACCGGATCCCGCTCCAGAAGCGTTTTGACATACCGGTTCAGTGCCGTAACGGTGATGACGTTTCTTTCACTTATCATAGCTGCGGCCCCTTTGCTGCGGCAAGCGTCCGCGCCGCAATGACACTGACGCCGATGGCATTGTCCGAGGCAAATTTACCGTCCACAAAACGAACCCACGGGTGCTTCTTCTGCATATAGCCGCGCACCACGGGGCTGCTCATCACGCCGCCCGCAAAGACCACGGGCAGACCGGGGTGCTCTTTCAGCGCCGCAAGCATCATTTTTTCCAGCGTGCGCGCCACCGCCAGCAGACAATACTTTGCCACGTATTCCGGCGAGGACCCCTGCTCCAGCAGCCTGACACATTGATTTTCCAGCCCGGAAAGACTGCAGGTGCAGCCTTTCACGCTGACTTTCGGGGTGATCTCCTCTTCGCAGGCAGCCGCAAGCCGGGAGACCTCGACCCCCGCAGGAAACGCAAAGCCCAGCCGTACACCGATGCGGTCCACCGCCTGACCGGCGTACAGATCACTGCTCGTCCCCAGCTGCGCCGTCACCTGTGTACCGTGGCACAGCAGCAGATCCGTGGTACCGCCGGAAACGTGGAACACCAGCACTTCCTTTTCAAACAGAGAAGATTCTCCGCATGCAAATAAAGCAGAAGCAATATGCCCCTGCTGATGTGTCGTTCTGATGAGAGGAATGTCGCGGATGGCAGACATTCCCCGTGCGAATGTTACGCCGGTGGTAAAACAGGGCATATAAGACCCTTCCACCGGGCGGGGACGCTCGGATACGCCGATGGCGCCAATGTCACTGAGACGCACCTGTTCGCCAAGCTCCGCCAACAGCTGCGGCAGAGCCTGTGTATGGTAAAAAACAGCGTCGCTCTGGCGCAGTCCAAGCTGCCCTTCACGCACCGGCAAAAAACGCTTGACGTCACAGACAAGACGCATATCCGCGTCATCCAGCACCGCCATGGAGGTGGCGTAGTTGCTGGTGTCCAGTCCAAGGATCAGCATGGCTTACGCTTCCTCTTTGTTCCGGGCGGGATGCAGCTGACGGGAGACGGTACCCAGAACGCCGTTGACAAACTGATAGTCCTTATCGCCGGCATACTTTTTGGCAAGCTCCACAGCCTCGTTGATGACGATGCTGTCCATATCCGGCTCGCCGAACATCATTTCGGCAATGGCCAGGCGCAGCAGACTGAGGCTGGTTTTGGTAAGACGCTCGCTGCTCCAGCCGTTCAGATGCTCCTGCATGACGGCATTCACCTCGCCGGCATGTGCCTCATACAGGCGCAACAGCTCTTCTGCAAACTGATCCAGTCCATATTCGTCATTTTCACGCACGGTCTCCAGCAGTTCGTCCAGATCAGTCTGCTCAAAGCTCAGTTCAAACTGCGCCAGAAATGCGTTCTCGCGGGAATTTCTACGTTTCATGTTCTTCCTGTTTCACCTTTCAAACCACACAAGCCTCCCTCCGGATCACACATCCGGAAAGGGAGGCTGTGCGAAACTGTTTTCGTTGTGCCGACGGCGGAATCAGGCCTGCTCGGAGCAGATGCCGGCTACCACCACATTCACGCGGGAAACCGTAACGCCGGTCATGTTCTGTACCGAGGTCTTGACGTTTTCCTGCACATGCTCACACAGCGAGGGGATACGGGCGCCGTAACGCACCAGCACACTGACGCTGATCTCCGCAACGCCGTCCGCCATGCTGACGGTAACGGGCTTCTGAATACGGCTGACCACAGCGTTGCGCATACCGCTGCCGCTGCCGCTTTCCACTGCCGCTACGCCTTCGATCTCCAGTGCCGCCTGCCGGGCGATCTTACCCAGCACGTCAGTGGCGATCTGCAGGCTGCCGACCGTTCCGTTTTCTTTTACTTCCATATTGTTTCTTCCTTTCTGCACCGACAACGCTGCTGCGTCCGTGCCTATGCGATACCGTGCCGAAGCACGATGCCAAAGGGACATACTAATCTGAATGGACACATACCGGACAATCTCTGCAATAAAACACCGCACAAAAAGCCCTTTATACCACAGTCTGTGTATATTATATCAAATTTTGCAGCGATAGACAACTATTTCACCTCAATAATTGAAATATTTTTCGCTTCCACATCCAGCTTCGTCAGCACGATGTCCCGAATCTGTACGACCTGCGCCTGCGTCAGCGCCGTTCCGCCCGTCGCCACGGTAACGGTCACCTTGCTTTCGTCTATAAACGCAAGGCAGTTGGCAAAGCCTTTTGCCTTTACCAGATTTTCAATATCGCCCTCTGCCGTCATCGCTGTGATCACCGCGCTCAGTTTATCGGTCAGCGCCTGTTTTTCCGTATCGGACAGACCGGAGCTTTTCAGCGATTTCTGCAGCTTATCCAGAGCCTCATCCCGGGTTTTGGTGCGTTTCAGCTCAGCTTCCTCAAAATAGGCGTCGCCGGAGTCCTTGGAAACGCTTACAAGCTGGGCGTCGCCATAGTTTTTGTTGACATCATCGCTGGTGATGGCGTCCTCGGTGGAAAGCACCATACTGTCCTCCGCATCAAAACTCAGCGGAATATCGGTACGTGCATACTGCCAGTTGAGATAAACCGCGGCACCAAGGGCTACCACCAGCGCCGCCATTGTGATTTTTCTGCGTTGTTTTGCATTTGTCATTGTAGTACCCGCCTCCTTAATTTGTCACACAGATGCGATTGCTTGGTATACCCAGCACCGTGCTGACCAGCTCGGTGATCCGGCTGACCACATGCACATCCTGTGCACCGGTACATACCACCGCCACCCCTTTTACCGTCGGCTGCAGCGTCGTTTCCGTCAGCGCCTGTTTGTCGCCGCCGCTTTCGACAAGGACATACTCCGCCGAATAACTGGAACGCTCACTCGTTTCCTCCTGCTGTGTCTTTGAGGTGTCGGTGCTTTGCTGGATAGTCTGGGCATATACCGCCTGCATTCCGCTTTCCAGCGTGACCATCACCGTCACCTCCCCGGCCCCCTCGACCTGCAGCAGCAGGGCCGTCAGCCGGTCTTCCAGGGTTTTCTCGTAAACCTCCGCCGCGAAAACCACATTCTGCTGCGCTTCCGCTGCAGGAGCGTCCGCCTGTGTATCATCCCAGATGCCCAGCGCCAGCAGAACCGCCGCCCCCAGAACCCCGATCCACAACGGCCACTTTTGCCCGCGCATTTTTTCCGGCTGCAGCAGCCCCAGCGCACGGGTCAGCAGTCCGCCGAAGAAACCGTGCCCGCTCTCATCCGTCTTCCCATTCATATGCGCCTTCCACCCCCAGCAGACTATCGCACAGTTTTTGGACGGCGGCTTTATCCACCTGATCGTCCGCCCTCAGCCTCAGCCCGACTGATTCGATACAGTCTCCTTCACCGCGCAGCTGCACGGAAAGCAGCTGTGCCCCGCCGCCCTGCGCCGCCAGCGCCTGTTCCAGCCTCTGCTGCAGCACATCGGCGGTCTTCTGCCGGATGCTTTCCTTTCCCGTTTCTTCCGCCGGAAGCAGCACCTGCTGTGCGGGCTGCAGCAGCGGCTGTTCCCACAGCTGCTCCTGCACCGGCGAAAGCAGAAGCAATACAATATATAAAACCACCACCGTTTTTATGACCGGAAACACCCCCTGCCGCGGAAGCAGATTTTCCAGAACGCCGTAAAGCACGGCGCCGCAGCACAACCGCAGCACCCAATACCGCAGCCCTTCCATCCTCGTCTCCTTTCATACACTTCCGGTGTTCAGCAACACCATCAGCGCCGTCGCCAGCACCGTCAGCACCAGATACAGCACCAGCACCGCCTGCAGCATGGCGATGCTGTCCGCAACTCCGTCCAGAAGGCCCTTTGCCGAGGGGTTTTCCAGCAGCTGCGCCGCCGCTGCGCAGCCCCGGCACAGAAAGGCATAAACGATGCATTGCAGCAGCTGCGGAAGAAACAACAGCAGAAGCGCCGCAATGCCCACCGTCCCCGCCGCACTTTTCACAAGCTTCAATCCCGTGTACACCGTGCCGATCGCATCGGAAACGGCGCCGCCGACAATGGGCACCCCGCCGGAAAGCACAAATCGTCCGGCTTTCATGGCAAGCGAATCCGCCGCATTTGCCAGCACGCTCTGAAAGCCAAGGTACGCCCCGAACAGCGTGGCTGCAAGCCCCATGATCCAATGCACCGTCTTGCGGAACAGCGCGAGAATACCGTCAAGCTGAAGACTTCCGCACATGCCGCGGGTCACGGATATTGCCAGAAACGCCCGGATCAATGGCGAGACCACCCCGTACAGCGCCTGTGAAACCGCCATGATCACGCTGAAAAACACCGTGGTGTACACCGCCGCCGTTCCGCTTTGACCACCGGCGGCCAGAATGCTTCCCATGACCGGCACAAACTGCGCCAGAAACACCCTGCAGCGCTCGATATTTTCCTGAAAATCCGTCAGCAGCTGCAGAACCGGTTCGCTCAGCATTAAAAACAGCACCACCGTCAACACCGACTGCAGAGTGTATTCCAGCTCCGGCGGCGTGCTGTCTCTGCAAAGCAGGCGGAATACATTCAGCAAAAACAGCAGAAGCACGATGCGCAGCGCCGTTTTTGCCGGTGCGCGCAGCTTTTCCAGCAGCAACTCCCACAGGGAGTGCAAAATCTGCGAAAAACTCATCTCCCTCAGCTGCTCAAAAGAAAGCTCCTGTTGGGCAAAAAAATCCGCCCATTCCTTCTCTAACAGATAATCCTCCATCGCCGGCTCCTGTTCCACCGCAGTTGCTGCGGCCGCATCGGCATGCGTATGCAGCGCGCCGGTCAGCAGCAGCACCAGAACAACGACCAATATCCGTTTCGTCCGCTTTTTCATAGAAGCAGCTCCGTTAAAATGCCCAGCACCTGCGAAACCAGCGGCAGCGCCGAGGTCAGGATCAGAAGTTTTCCCAGCAGGACGACTTTTCCTTCCAATGCGGGTTGTCCGGCCTCACGGCAGAGCTCTGCCGTTGTCTGTACGATCAGACCAACGCCGATCACCCGCAGCACAACATCGAATTGCCCGCCACCCATCCATGCAAACATGCCGCCCACGCTCTGCTGCAGCTGCTGCAGCAGAAGGACCGCCTGCCATAACAGCACCACCGAGACCGCCAGCGATACCACCACGGCAAACACGGGATGATACTGCCGCAAAAGCAGCACCACAAACAACCCCCCCAGCGCCACCGCGCACAGCTGAAACACACCCATCACAGTGCAAAGAGTTCCTTGATGGTGGAAAACAGGGCGCTGACTTCCTGCAGAAGCATCGTAAGCACCACGATCAGTCCGGCCAACGTCATCAGCATGGCCTGTTCCTCGCGGCCGGAACGGATGAGCAGCTGGTTGAGCACCGCCACCACGATGCCGATCGCCGCAATTTTGAATATCAGATCCACTTCCATGTTGTTCTCCATCCTTTACCACAAGATCACCGCCAGCAGTACGCCGCCCATCCAGCCAAGCTGCGTGTACAGCTTTTTATCCCGTTCTTCCCTCTGCTGCACCTTTTCCAGAAGCTCCTCCAGCCGTGCGCTGTAATACTCCATTTTTGCAAGCGTTTCGGTACGGGTCAGCGAGCACACGAGCGCTTCATGCAGAGGCTGCTTTGCACTGCCGAGCAAGCCCTCCCGATCCGCATCGTGCAGAAAATCCGCCACGCTTTCATCCAGCGCCGCGTTCCGCTGCAGCCCCCGCGGGAACTGCAGCACCTGAAACCCACCTTCCTCTGCGGCCGCGGAGATAACCGCCAGCCATTCACCTGTGCCTGTTTCCAGCCGCGCACGTACCCGCCGCAGCAGCAGCAGTGCATCCTGCAATGCCTGTCGGCGCTGACTGAGCAGCTGCGCCTGCCGAAGTCCCAGCACGCCTCCGGCCACGGTTATCCCGGCCGCCGCCGCAAGTTTAAGCATCCACATCAAAACACTCTCCCACACCGCCCGGCAGCACGCCGTCCAGAAGCACGACACGATGTATCGCCGCAGCTGCCAGCAGCGTTTTTACCTGCGGCTTCGCCAGCAGTTCTTTTTTGCTTGCTGCGTGTACGGTGGCCACAAAGCCGGTACCGCTGTTCAGACTTTGCAGCAGAAGTTCCGCCTCGCTGCCGCCCAGCTCATCGCACAGCAGCACCTGCGGCGAAAGAGCCCGCAGTGCCTGCTCCATGGCCTGTGCTTTCGGCAGTCCGGAAAGCACGTCGCAGTTCCACGGCGGTTCAAAAGCAAAGCCGTCCTCATCCAGCGGAAACAACTCGCAGCGTTCATCCGCCGCCGCCACCCGCAGCCCTTTTTCGGACAAAAGCCGTGCCAGCGCCCGCAGTACGGTGGTTTTTCCGCTTCCGGGCGCCCCCGCAAGCAAAACCTGCGGATATCTCTCCTGCAGAAGCTCTCTCCAGCGCGGCTCATCCCGCAGCAGCATATCCCGCGCAATGCGCACGACCAGCGAAGTGACGCTTCTCGGCTGCTGCAGATTCTCCGCTTCCCATACCGCAGGCGCCGCAACACCCACCCGGTGACCGCCGCGCAGGGTGAAATAACCGCGTCGAAGCTGATTTTCGTAAGCAAATACCGAATAACGGCACAGATGCAGAAAGCACGCCTGCAGCTCCCGGTGCGTTATCCGCACAAGCCCCGAAGACGCACCGCTGTGCAGCGTCCCATCCTGCGCAAGAAACCTGCTTTCGCCGCCACAGGTAATTGCTGCCGGGCAGCCGCTGCGCAGGCGGAGCTCAGACACCTTGCACTGCACCTGCGGCGGCACACGCAGAAAAAGCGACGACCACGGCTCCGGCAGCTGTGCCGCCGCCTGCTGATATGCCTTCATCTGCGCACCTCCTTTTTCCAAAAGATATGAAGTTGTCCCGAAAATAAGTACAGGCCCACAAAGAAATGAATACTGCGCCGGATCATCGACATCCGTATCCCGGCCTGTACGCAAAAAAACAGACCCTCCGGCGGAACCGGAAGGCCTGTTTTGTGTTTGTTTTGTTTTTCAGGTGTTCTTGACAATGACCGTGTCGATGCATTCGCTGACGTGCTCGCAGGTGTCCGCACAGTCCTCGAGGCACTCGTAGATCTCGTGCCAGGCGATCACACCCATAACGTCGGCGGAGTTCCGGGTCAGTTCGCGCATGGAGGCCAGATACAGCTTGTCGCACTCTTCTTCCACGTCATTCAGCGCGATGATAAGCTCTCTGATCTTCCTGGACTTCTTGAAATTCTCGAACTCCGCCATCAACTCAC
>CAZYRD010000018.1:0-8143 GCA_964649475.1 uncultured Faecalibacterium sp. | reverse complement strand
TCGAGGTCTTCGCGGTCCACCGGCGTGACAAAGGCTTTGGCAAGGGCAGCGTTCATCTCATGCTTTTTGCCGTCTGCACGGGTCTCGATCTCGTGCATCCGGATCATCATTTCCTGAATGTTCGCGGGGTCGTAATTTTCCAGGCAGGCAACGAGACAGTTGGCGGCCTCTTTGGAAAGCGCGGCGCTTGCTGCGAAGTTGTCAAAATAGAACTTATCACCTTTAGCCATTTTTAAATCCCTTTCTATCCAACTCAGATAAATATGAACATAAACAGTTTGGTCATCAGGAAGCCGACAAGACCGCAGCCGGGGAAGGTCAGCACCCAGGTAAGCACCATTTCTTTTACAACACCGAAATTGATAGCAGACACACGCTTGACCGCGCCGACGCCCATGATGGCGGTGGTCTTGGCGTGGGTGGTGGACACCGGCAGGCTGAACACGGAGCAGACCAGCAGTGCCAGCGCACCGGCGATATCCGCAGAGAAGCCCTGATATTTTTCCAGCTTTACCATATCCATACCGACGGACTTGATGATCTTTTTACCGCCCATGGCCGTACCGGCCGCCATCACAACGGAGCAGACGACCATCAGCCAGATGGGAATGTCGATGTCGGAGGGCAGAGCCTGACCTTTCGACATGTAGACACAAAGCAGCACAACGCCCATGAATTTCTGGCCGTCCTGCGCGCCGTGCATGAACGCCATGGAGGCGGCGCCGACGATCTGTGCACCGCGGAAAAACGGCTCGGTTTTGGGACGGTCGGCTTTGTAGAACAGCGCCGTCACGGTCTTACAGACGATCCAGCCAAGGCCGAAGCCCAGAATGATGGAGATGAAGATGCCGTAAATGACCTTGACCCATTCGCTGCCGTTGACGCCCTCGAAGCTGTTGTGCAGGGCAATGGCGCTGCCGGTCAGACCGGCGATCAGGGCGTGGCTTTCACTGGTGGGAATACCGAACACCCACGCCAGCGTTGCCCATGTGACGATGGCGAACAGAGCCGCGCTGAGGGCAATGATGGCGAGATCCGGATCGGTGCCGAAATCCACCATCTTTGTGATGGTCTCCGCAACCGTTGCGTTGACCATCGTCATGACAAATACGCCAAGGAAGTTGAACACCGCCGCCATCAGGACTGCCGCCCGCGGAGACATGCATCTTGTAACAACACAGGTGGCGATCGCATTGGGGGCGTCCGTCCATCCGTTTACCAGAATAACGCCAAGCGTCAGCACAACTGCTGTGAACAGCAGCGGGTTGGCCGTCATCTGACCCCAAAATTCCAAAATTGAATTCATTTCATTGCTCTCCTCATTTTTCCAAGACCGAAAGCACCGATTCGTTCTTTCAAAACAGCCACACCATGGCGGCAAACAGGCTGCCGCTTTATTCTTCCTCTGTCCAGACGGACACAGGCTTGTCGCTGTACTTCTTTTTAAAGATCCTTCTGCGGAACAGATACACCGTATAAGCAGACCACAGCACAAAGAAGATGCCGCAGGCGATCACCGCATTGCCCAGCGACTGTGCCGCAAAGCTCAGGCACAGCAGCAGCGGTGCGATCATTACCATAGCCGGGAAGTTGGAAAGAATGTACAGGCTGGAGGTCGGCGTCTTCAGGCCCGGGTCGATCTCTTTCATCAGGATCATACCGTTGGACGCGGTGCCGGTCAGGGTACCAAAGGACATCAGAAAAAACTCGTGTTCAAAGCCCTTGAAGCACTCCTTGGCAACCATACGGATATAGACATAGGTGATCACGGTTCCCACCAGGCTCAGGACCACGATGGGCAGAATGTAGTTTTTGATATCGTTGATCTCGATGGCCGCAACGCCGGCAACGATCATCAGGTCAAAGGAAAAACCGGAGATGCGATCCATCTGGTAGTTGTTGATGTAGACACGGTGCATCAGACTGCGTTTGCGCAGCTGCTTGACCACGAATTTGATCAGCATGGCCGCCAGCGACGCCCACAGGAAGTTGAAGCCCCATGCAATGCTGTTGGTGAAATCCGAGAGCACGCCCAGCAGGCACATAAACCCGAAAGACAGAGCGTAGGCCAATGCCACAAAGCCCGCCTGAATGGTGAATTTGTCCACAGACTCGTTGTCAGGGATCTCTTCGGCGCCAGGCTCCGGCTGGTTCGCAGCTTCCTCTGAAATGCTGCCTTTGCGCACAAACAGCGTCCCGCGTCTTTTATGAATATTGATGTACAGCACACCGAAAACCGAAGCCACTACAAAACCGATGGAAGCCAGCGACAGACCGAAGCTTCCGTTGCCGGCAAACTGTGCTGCAGGCGTATTGGTAAAGTTGATATCCCAGCTCAGTGCGTTGCCGGGGCCCTGGCCGTAGGCCAGAGGCAGGATCAGGCCGCAGATATAGGAAACAACGTCGTCTCCGCCGCGGGTCAGCAGGAACAGGATCAGCGTGACGCCCAGCCCCACAAAGGCCTGCAGCATATACGTACCGCCCTGCAGTGCGCCGAATTCAACCACCTGCGCACGGTTGGTTTTGTGGGTACCCTTTTCCGTTTTCAGGCTCATGGAAGCAAAACCGATGGCCAGACAGTGGTAGGTGATGACCTGCATCAGCCGGTTATCCACCAGAACCAAGCCAAACTGCTTTGCAACGACGTTTACTCCCATCAGCAATGCACCGCCCAGAAGTGCGGAGGGGATCAGGCATTTACGAAACAGAGGAATGACGCGCCGGAGAATATTTCCCAGCATCAAAAACAAAAGCAACAGTCCAAGCTGAACCATAAACAGCCAAACCGCATCATAATTCGCCAATGTAAAGTCCCAACTTAACGCGCGATCCATACGCATTGACCTCCATTTCGAGAAAACATCAGTTACTGAAATTATAACTTGCGAAGAGCATTTTGTCAACGAATCGACAATCTGAAACTGTATATTCTTGTCCAATCCCACCGGAGCCGGCCATCTTTTTTATAGTACGAAAAATCGTCCCGCTGTACTCCGGCAGCAGGGTGACGGTATAACGCATTGCAGTATGTACAATACGTCTCTTTGTGTTTCGCACAGAAGTGTTTTTGTCACCGCTGAACAGACAAAACCGATTCCGCGTGCAGCAAAAAACAACCTTATAAAAACATGAGTTGATACCGTACCGCATCAACTCATGTTTTCTCTTATCCTTCTACAAATCGCAGCGAAGCATATCCTCATAGGTCTCGCGCCGCACCACGACGCCTTCGCCCTTTTCACCCAGCATCACAATGGGCGGACGGGGTACCCGGTTATAGTTGGACGCCATGGAATAATTATATGCGCCCGTAGTAAGGACAGCCAGCAGATCCCCGCGGGTAAGCTCGGGCAGGCAGACATTCTCCTGAAGAATGTCCCCGCTTTCGCAGCAACAGCCCGCTACGGTATAACGCTGCTTTGCAGCATCATTCATACGGCTTGCAGGCAAAACTGTATATGCCGCTTTATAAAGCGTATAGCGAGGGTTGTCCGTCATGCCGCCGTCCACCGCCGCATAATTTTTATAGCCCGGGATATACTTTGTGGATGTGACGCTGTATAATGTAGCACCCGCAGCCGCAACAATGCTGCGGCCCGGTTCCATCAGGATGACCGGCGGCTCCAGCCCCAGCCTGCGGCAGGTCGCGTTGATCACTTCACCGATCCTGCGAATATTTGCGGTATAGTCAACGACAGGATCCTCGCAGGTATACGGTACGCCCATACCTCCACCCAGATTCAGCACACGCAGACAGTAACCATATTTATGGAAAAACGCAGCCGCAAATTCCAGCATGATCACAGCCGCATCGCAAAAGGGCGCGGACTCGAAAATCTGGGAACCGATATGGCAATGGAAGCCTTCAAGGATAATATTGGGTCTGGAAAGTGCCCGCAGTGTCAGCTCCTCTGCCTGACCGGTGGCCACAGCCGCACCGAATTTGCAACCCACACGGCCGGTGTTGATTTTTTCGTGGGTATGAGGATCGATCCCCGGCGAAAGCCGCAAAAGGATCCGCTGACGAATGCCGCACCGCGCCGCCTGTGCATCAATGGCATCCAGCTCTTCGGTATTGTCGCAAACAAAGCAGCCGATGCCATGCTCCATAGCAAAACGGATATCCGCATCTGTTTTGCTGTTGCCATGAAAATAAGCATTTTCCATGGAAAATCCGGCCTGTACGGCGGTATACAGCTCTCCGGCGGAAACCACATCGATGCCCATCTTCTCCTGCGCCATGATGCGGTAGATCTGTTTCACACTCAAAGCTTTGCCCGCATACAGCGGCCGCGAACCCACCGGCAGAAAACGTTCCATTGCCTGCTTATATTCACGGCAGCGCCGGCGGACCTCCCCTTCATCCAGAAGCATCAGCGGTGTGCCGTATTCCCTTGCGAGCTGCACGGTATCGTATCCAGCGAAAAGAAGGTGTCCCTGTGCACCGACTGCAAGATGATCATAGAGCATAATCATTCCTCTTCAGATGTAACAATGATTTCTCTTACAAACCGCTCGAAAACGGGGGCGGATACATACTGCATTTTACCCGGCGCAAATTCGCCCGACCAGGACAGATGCTCGTGGCCGGCGATCACCGCCGTCACACAGCTTTCTTCGCCACGAACAAGCTGCGTAAAAGCACGGGCATTGTCTGTGGTCTTTTCATCGCAGTCCAGCATACTCCATGCAATTCTTTCAAATTCTTCCGTCCAGAGAGGGATGTGCATCACAAGAATAACAGGTACGCTCTCTGCCATGACAGCCTTCATTTTTTCCAGCTGCCCCTCTGTAATATCGAAGGTGCTGTTATCAAGACACACGATCCGAAAACCCTCAAAATCCTGCACATAGAACGATACCGCATTCCGCATCATCGGTGCAAGCTTGCTGTACATCATATCAACGTCCGGAAGCGCCATACCATAGCTTCCGTGCTCGTGATTTCCGCACACATACAGGTAATCTGTCGGGAAATCCGCAAGAAGCTCTTTCAGACAGTTCACGTTATTTTCAGTATAGTAGTCGATCATATCGCCTACCATCAGCACTGTGTCCGGATTTTCTTTCCTCACAAGCCTGATCAGCTTATGGAAGGTTTCCAGAGCCGAAACGCCGGCATCGTTCCACCGTTTCTCCGATTCCAGCACTTCAACTTGTTCTTCTTCACCAGCACCCGGGTACGCTTTTGCGATATGTGCATCGGAAATCTGCAAAAATCGTTTGGCCTGCCTGATTCCCGGTATTTTTATAACAACGCTTTCGGTAATTTCAAGTTCGGGTGTGCTCATTCCGCTCCCCCTCTCTGCATTTGACTTTTTTCTCATTATAACACAGCCAAAAACGCAGTCAAGAAATTATTCCTGTATATCCTTTATCTGTCATGACAGAAAACACCTCTTACCGGTCGGCAATCATACCACCCGGCAAGAGGTTTCCGCATGATCCGCATGAAAGCTGCCTTGCTTTTAATGCACTTTTTTGCGCACGTCCAAACCTTGTTCTTCACAAACGCGCAGAACGACCTTGCTGACATTTTGCTTCCACACCGCTCATTCCGCTGCTCTCGGGGGAGGCTGCTCTCCTGTTGACTTTTCGGGACACTTTCCGACTCGGAACCCGTTCCCGCAGGCTTCAGCTTCGGTTTACGATCGTAGGAATCCCCCTTAGCCGCATAAAGAAAAGCAAAACGGACACATTTTAACGGATACTCCGGATCATTTCCTTTGTCCGGCGGCAAATTCTGCACAAAGAGCAGCGAAAGCAGAAACATCGCCATACGATGCAAAGGAATAGCCGCGGTAACAGGAACGGTCGCCATTCCAATACAGGCAGAGCCACGGGCCGGAACTGCCTGCATCGACAGACTTCTTTTCCTTTTTTTACTGTTCCGCCCTGCAGACAGCGAAGAAACGTCTCCCACTCCCTCTGTGTCAACTCCATCGTGCCGGAATCAGTAATATCTTCTTCTGTCAGCGGCCAGTGAAAGTCCTCTCTCTTTTCATGACAAAACATATATTTTCCGTCCGCTGTATAAAAGCGGTACCGTTGATACTCCGGCGGGTAGGAAGAAGATGCTGTGGTGTAAACAAACTCTGTAATATCCTGCAAGGCAATATCCGGACCGCCATTTTAAAAATATTCAATTTGATTAGTGCACTTCTGCCAAAACACAGAACAATTTCTTGTCTGTTCCGCCAAAATTCACCCCTTCTTTTTCAAGAAGCAATTTGACAGAAAAGCGGAAAAGCAATTAAATAGAAGTAGTAAAACATCCGGTTTTCCTTACGCAAAAAGGATGGTGAATCATGACCAGATCCGTTTCCGGCCACCTTCGGGTCATCCGGCACAGTGCCCTGACCGTTCTGTGTGTAACGCTGCTGATTTTTATCGCGCTGGTCCCTACAATATACAGCCAGAATAAGGCCCTTTCGCCGAATGTGCCGGTGCTGGTCGGCGTGAGCACGCCGGCCTTTCTGCTTGCTGCCAGCGGCGGGGTTCTTCCGCTTTATTATTTCGAGGTCTCCATTGACACAACGGACGGCCTCACACGCCTTCTGAAGGTTTACGGCCCCTGCCATTTCCTCTATTCACTGTATCTTTTTGCCTATTTCGGCATCATGATCGTGGCGATCGTCTACTCTGCGGCACACCATCAGCTTACCACAAGCAAACAGGCTGCCATTCTGCTGTCGCTGGTCTTTTTCAATATTCTGGTATGGTTTGTGGAGCAGCTGGTTCTGGAAAGCTTCGAATTTCTGACGGTCTGGATGTGCAGGAGACCGCAGAAAAGGCGTTTATCAGCATCCACACCGCCCGTAAGCACAACGCCAATATCTACCAGAAGCTGAATGTCAATTCCCGTGATGAGCGGATGCTCTACATCGATTTGTTCCGTCGCTGCGGCAGACCGAACGAACTGCTTTCCTGAACAGAGCGAACAAATGCGACATGAACCGCCAGTCATCCCGCAGGGATTTGCCATCGTCAATATTGCGATAATCCAATCAAAAAAACGGCAGCCGTCTCTTTTCAGAAATGACTGCCGTTTCGCTTTATGAAAATGGAATGCCGCAAGAACGAGTGTTTTGAATCAATATCCGATGGCCGTGCCGAACAACAGCACCAATACCGAAACCGCCAGAAGCAGCAGCTGCAGCTTCCATGTCCATTTGAGCCATTTTCCGTAGGATACATTCGCCATGGACAAGCCGATCAGCAGCACGGGATTGGTCGGCAGGATCACATCAGTAAAGCCGTCCGCCATACAATAGGTCAGAATGACCAGCGTGGGAGAAATGCCCAGCGCATTGGTGATCGGCAGGACAATGGGCATAACAAGAAAGATCTTTGCCGAGGCCGAGCCGATGAAAAGCTGTAAAAACAGAATCAGCGCATAGATCAGAAGAACGGTGACAAACTTGCCCCTGCCCATCAGCAGCCCCAGCACAGTGTTCATCACAGTGTGAAGGATATTGCTTTCGACCATGACCAGCTTCACCGAGGACGCAAGGGCGATCATGGCAACTGCCGGCAGCATAGCTGCCGCACCCTGCAGAAAATATACAAGCACCTGCCGGAAATTTTTGCAGACAAGCTGGCCTGCGATCAAACCGGTAAACAAAAAACTCGCCGCCAGAATGGGGATCGCAAGGCCGGAGATCGCCCGGATGCAGGCAATCGCCGCCAGCAAAATGCCCTGTACGGCAAAAAATCCCGCGTAGACCCGGAATATCCGCTGCTGGTCGGGGGTAAGCGCTTCCGCCTGACCGACAAGTGCCTCCCGTTTCTGCACATCCGCCTCATAAGTCAACGAAAGCCGGGGATCGCGGCGGAGCTTTTTCAGATAACGCAGCAGAAACGTGCACAGCACCAGATAAACGATGCCGAAGAACAAGATCCTGAGCCACACGCCGGAGGAAACATGGATCCCGGCCAGCTGTGCTGCCGTTCCCACCGAAAACGGATTGGTGATCGCGGTGGAAAAACCGAAGCAGGCTGCTATCAAGCAGGTACCCAGACCGACCATGGTATCCATGTTCATCGAAAGCATGAACACAATGATCAGCGGAAGCAGGGTCACCAGCTCTTCAAACATGCCGAACAGACTGCCAAACAGCATAAAAATCAGCACGGTAACACA
>CAZYRD010000017.1:0-23641 GCA_964649475.1 uncultured Faecalibacterium sp. | reverse complement strand
CCTCTTAATAAAAGTCTTGAAGTTTCAATATCATTTATTTTCATAAAAGCCTCCGTTAAATTTGATCTTATCTATCCGACCTGTTCAAGCTTGTTTCACCGATCATATGCTATCACATTTGGTTGGATATACAAGAACGGGCACAGCAGCAGGATCTGCTGTGCCTGAAACTGGTTTATGAGCACTGCCCAGCCGGGGGATATTTATTAAAAAAGCATCTCTTTCACACAATAAGATCCTTCGGGTCAAAGCGGTAGCCGCGGATCTGCGCCTTGGGCGCGTCGTCCTTGATGTAGTTCACCAGAATAACGTCGCCGTCCGGCAGCTGCACCCAGCCGGTGTACCCGCCGTCCGAAAGCGGCGCGCGGTCGTAATCCAGCGGAATAACGCGGTACTGGCCCTCCCGTCCCGGATGCTTCAGGCTTTCCTCATCCGTCAGCGTCAAAAAGGTGTTGGTGGCCCAGCTGCCGCAGCCGGGGTGATAGCGGTAGCTGACCATCACCCGTCCGTCCGCAAGGCGCCCCGCCACGGGGCGGTGACAGCCGGGCATGTTGGCGGGGTACACCTCGCTCCAGCTTTCGCCGCCGTCGGTGGAGATGGTTTTAAGACAGTCCAGACCCATATTGGAATTTTCCCGCATCAGCGCCACCAGCGTGCCGTCGGTACATTCGTAAATACTCACCTCGCACAGGTTGTAGCGCGGGTCGGCGGCAACAGTCACCCGGCGGGACCATGTGGCCATGCCGTCGTCGCTGTACCACAGGTACTGCTCCAGCTTGCCGGTGGCCGGGTTATGAAAATGCGCCGCCAGCAGAATGCGCCCGGTGGAAAGTGTGGTGATCTTGTCCGGCACAATGCCGGTAAAGGGCAGCACGGTGGGCGCGCTCCAGCTTTCGCCGTCGTCGGTGCTGGTCCACAGGTACTGGCAGGCGCTGCGGTTTTCATCCTGCTGAATGCGGTCGCACACGGCGGCAATGGTGCCGTCCGCCAGCAGCGAAAGCCGCGCGCAGTTGTAAAAATCCTCTTTCCGGGTCAGCTCGGTCAGCGGACGGCGGTTTTTCCACGTGGCGCCGTCATCGTCACTTTCAATCAGCATCAGGCGGCAGTTGTCGCGGCAGGTGTGGGCCTCACATTCCGAAAAAACACACAGCAGCCGCCCCGTGCGGGTGCACACAATGTCGGGCCAGCCCTCGTGCATGGCGTCGTTGCGGCTGACGATAAATTTTTTTACACAGTCCATAAAAATACCTCCCGAAAGGCAATTTTCGATAAAATTTTTTAAAGAAAACGACCGGAAAAGCCGCAGCCTTTCCAGTCGTGTCATGCAGAAATGGTGCACCGGTTTTCAAACGGCTGAAAAGGGTACTTTCCATTGACGGCAATATTTTTTTTACAAATGATCCGGCTGGATCTTCGGCGTTACAAGCCGGATGTACAGCGCCATCAGCAGGAACAGCACGCACTTGATCCACACAAGGAACTGCGAGCCGTAGAACGGCAGGCCGAACAGCATGCGGGCGCTGCCGTCGGCGGTCTCCAGCAGGCTGAGCACCCATGTGCCGAACATACTGCCAAGGAACACCGCAATGTTGGCGGCGAAGTTGTTGAAGGTGATGTACACGTCAAAATAGGTTTTGTCGCGGGGCAGGTTGATATAGAACACGTTGGAGAAGGTGATCTGTGCGCCGATCATGTTCAGACCCGACACCACCGAGCCCAGCACAAAGATGAGCAGGGTGTGCTCGGTGACGAAGCCCATCAGCAGCTCGTTGACGCCGGCGATCAGCACGTTGAAGGCGATGACCTTGAACCAGCTGAACCGGCTGATGGCGCTGCGCCATGTGGACATGAGGAAAATGCCGCCGATGGCGATGACCACACTGCCCAGATAGGTGAGCATATAGTTCATGCCGACCGTGTTCAGAATGTAGTAGGTCCAGGTGTTGGCGTTCATGTTGCAGATGAAGTTCCAGAAAATGGTGATCAGCAGCGTCAGAATGAACTTGCGGTTGCGGATGGGTACCACAAAAACGTCCTTCAGGCGCACCTGCGCACTTTTTTCGTAGGGGTATTCCCTGGGGATCAGATACAGCAGCAGGCCGCTGATGATAAACAGCGCAAAGCTGACCAGACGCAGGACGGTGATGATCTTACCCTGTGCGGGCGAACCGGCCAGGGCATCCGCCGCAAAGCTGGCGCCGATGGCCGAAACCGTGCCCACGATGTTGGCCACCAGATTGGTGATGGAGAAGTAGTAGTTGCGCTCCTTGCCTTCGGGCAGAAAATGAATGTGCCATGCGGACGCGCCGCTGCCGATGAGGGCGTTGCACAGGTTGCCCAGCACAAGAAACACCGCAAACCAAATTGTGCGGGCGTCGGGATCTTTGACAAACATGGGCATGACGGTGGTGCCCAGAACCACGCAGGTATAATAGAAGCAGTGGTTGAACAGGCACAGCGCCCTGCGCTTTTTGAATTTGCTGAGGATCTTGGGCGCAAACAGGCCGAAGATCCAGCAGAAATACGGAATAAAGGTGATGATACCGACCTTGACGATATCAATGCCGTTTTCCGTCAGAAAGGCGGTGTAGAACGTGCCGGAAATAAATACGTTGCCTATGCCGCAGAAAAAGGTGTTCAGCAGCAGCAGGCTGCGCCCAAGCGAATGCTCGGTTTTAAAGTTGAACATTTTGGCAAAATCGGTATCGCTGAAGCGCCAGCGCTTCATCCTCAAATACAATCTCAATAACATGGCGTCACCTGTAAAACACAAAATTTTGGCGGCGGAGATCGGCCCGGAAATAAGCAAAGGGCACTTGTATTTCATCTTGCAGAACATGGCAAAAAAACAAGCACCCTCTGTTGTTATTATAGTATTGAAGCAGTATATTTGTCAATCAGTATTTCTATGAGGCATAAACCTCAGGTTTTTCAAAAAAGCGGCTGCTGCGGAAATGACCGCGCGGGGCTTTTTGCAAAAGCGGAAAGAAGCGGCTCAGGCTTTGTCCGGCTGAGTACGCGGGGTGATCCATACGATGTACAGCGCCAGTACGGCAAGCATCACCAGCTTGGTGGACGCCAGCAGCTGCGAGGGGTAGAAATCCAGCCCGATGAACCGGAACAGCGGGCCGCCGTCCGGTCTTTCCGTCATGGAAAGGAACCACGTGCCGAACATGCTGCCCAGCAGACAGGCGATGTTGCTCATAACGCTGTTGAAAATGATGTAGTGGTCGGTGTCCTGTTTAGGCAGGTTGAGGTAGAAGGTGTTGGAGGTGCTCAGCTGCATGCAGATGAGGTTCAGGCCGGACAGCACGCTGTATACCACATAGAGCCAGATGGTCTTTGCCGTGACGAACACCGCGCTGATATCCAGCACAAGTACCGTCAGCACGTTGGTCAGCATCACCTTATGCCAGCCGCAGCGGTTGTAAATGCGGCGGCACATCGGCAGCAGAAAAACGCAGCCCGCCGCGCACACAAAGCTGCTGATGTAGGTCAAAATATAGGGCATGCCCACCGTGTCCAGCAGATAGTACACCCACGTGGCGCTGTTGACGCAGCACAGCATGCTCCACAAATACCCCGCGATCACCGTCAGCAGAAATTTGCGGTTGCGGGCGGGAATGACCAGCACGTCGCGGAAGCGCACCCTGCCGCCGGTGGTGGTCTCGTAGGGGTACTCTTTGGGCACCAGCAGCTGCAGGCTGCCGCCGATGAGCATGATGACAAAGCTGACCAGACGCAGAATGGTGATGATCTGCGCCTGCCTGGGCGAGCCGGCCAGCGCGTCCGCCGCCAGCGAAGCGCCGATCGCGGTGACGGTGCCCAGCACGTTGTTGACAATGTTGGAAACCGAGAAATAGAAGTTGCGGTCACGGCCCTCCGGCAGGAATTTTATGCTCCACGCCGAGGTACCGCTGCCGATGAGCGCGTTGGGCGCGTTGGCCATCACCAGAAAAAACGCAAACCAGAAGGTGCGCTTGCCGGGCTCCTCCACAAACATGGGCATGATGGTGGTGGCCAGCACAAGACAGGTAAAGTAGTTCAGATGGTTGGCAAACAGGATCCACCGCCGCCGGGGAAATTTGCTGAGCAGCTTTGGCGCAAACAGGCTGAGCAGCGAGCAGAAGTACGGCAGAAACGTGATGATGCCCACCCGCACGATGTCGATGCCGTTTGCCGCCAGAAACGCCGTCTGGAACGTGCCGGAAACAAAGATGTTGCCGATGCTGCACAGCAGCGTGTTGGAAAGGATCATGGCGCGGCCGCGGCTGTGCTCATCCTTCAGGTTGTACAGCCTGTAAAAATCCGTATCCTTGAATTTGGGCAGATAACGCAGACTCAGCATGGTGTTGCACCTCCGGTTTTTGAAAAAAGCGGGGCCGTTGTCGGCAGAAGAACGGCGCAGGTCCGTTCATTTGGAAAAAACAGGCGGAAAGAAGCGGCTCAGGCCTTGTCCGGCTGGGTGCGCGGGGTCATCCAGCGCAGATACATCAGCAGGCCGGCCATCATCACCAGCTTGACGACCACCAACAGCTGCGAGGGGTAGAAATCCAGCCCGATGAACTCAAACAGCAGGCTGCCGTCCGGTTTTTCCAGCAGCGAAAGGAACCACGTGCCGAACATGCCGCCCAGCAGAGCGAACAGGCTGGACGCAAAGCCGTGAAAATTGAAATAGTGGTCCGCGTCGGTGGCGGGCAGGTTGAGATAGAAGGTGTTGGAGGTGGTCAGCTGCAGCAGAACCTGATGCGTGCCGCCCAGAATGCTGTAGATAACCAGCAGCCAGATGGTTTTTTCGGTGATGAACACCGCGCTGATGTCCAGAATCAGCACCGTCAGCACGTTGGCAAAAAACATTTTGTGCCAGCCGAACCGGTTGTAAATGCGCCGGCACAGCGGCAGCAGAAGAATGCTGCCCACAGCCGTTACCACCGAACCGATGTAGGTCATCACATAGGGCAGCTTTACCGTGTCCATCAGATAGTACACCCAGGTGGAGCCGTTGGTAGTACAGATGAACCCCCACAGGTAGCCCGCCAGAACGGTGAGTATGAATTTGCGGTTGCGCATGGGAATGGTCACCACGTCCCGCAGGCGCACCTTGTCGGTGCTGCGCTCGTAGGGGTACTCCTTCGGCACAAGGATCTGCAGAAAACCGCCGATCATCAGCACCACAAACGCCGCCAGACGCAGCGTGGTCAAAATCTCGGCCTGTCTGGGCGAGCCCGCCAGCGCGTCCGCCGCCAGCGCCGCGCCGATGGCAGTGACGGTGCCCATCACGTTGGTCACCAGATTGGAAACGGAAAAATAGAAGTTGCGGTCACGGCCCTCCGGCAGAAACTTGACGCTCCACGCCGACACTCCGGTGCCGAAGATCGAATTGATGCCGTTGCCCAGCATCAGAAAAACCGCAAACCACAGGGTGCGCTTGCCGGGGTCCTCCACAAACATGGGCATGATGGTGGTGGCAAGCACGTTGCAGCCGTAATAGATGAAATGCGTACAGAAAAGGATCCACCGCCGCTTTTTGACGCGGGCAAAGACCCGCGGCGTCAGCAGGCTGAGCAGCTGGCAGATGTACGGCACAAAGGCAATGATGCCCACCCGCACGATGTCGATGCCGTTGGCGGCAAGGAACGCGGTGTGGAAGGTGCCGGTGATGAAGATATTGCCGATGCTGCACATCAGCACGTTGGCAAGGATCATCGCCCTGCCCCGGCTTTTTTCGTCCTTCAGGTTGTACAGCCTGTAAAAATCCGTGTCTTTGAATTTAGGAAGATAATACAGACGAGACATGGTCGGCACCCTCCTGCTGGTATGATCACTGATTCAAAAAAGGAATGCTTTCAAGCGTATTATAATCTTGCACGGAACATAAGTCAATAAGAAAAACCGACCCCGAAAGGTCGGTCGTTTCTCCGCTTCAGCGCTTTACGGTCTCCAGTTTTGGCGCCACCATCCAGATGTAGATCAGCGTGCCGATGTAGAACACCACCTTGATGGCGGTGATGATCTGCGGAACGTAGAAATCCAGCCCAAGGAAAACGTACGGGCTGCCGTCCGGACGCTCCAGCAGCGCCAGCAGCCAGGTGCCCAGCGCTGTGCCCGCGAAGATAAAGATGTACAGCACGGCGTTGCCGAAGGTCATGTACACGTCCGCGTCCACGTTTTTGGGCATGTTCAGGTAAAACAGGTTGTCGGTGGTCAGCTGTGCGCCGCACGTGTTGATGCCGCTGATGGTGGCGGCAACGGGGACGATCCACACCGTGCCCGGCGTCAGGAAGATATCCAGCGTGGCGGCAAGTGCGGTCAGCAGAAAGTTGAACCACATCACCTTGATCCAGCCAAAACGCCGGATGGCTGCGCGCCAGTACCGCATAAAGAACAGACTGACGATGCAGGAGACGATGCTGGTGATGTAGGTCATGATGTAGGGGATCTTGATGGTGTCCAGCAGATAGTAGGACCAGAAGCCGCCGTTCAGGCTGCCGATGCCGTTCCACAAAAAGACGATGAGCATGGTGAGGATGTACTTTTTGTTGCGCAGCGGAATGGTCAGCACGTCTGTCAGGCGCACGTTGTCGCCGGTGCTGCGCTCGTAGGGGTACTCCTTGGGCACCAGATACAATTGCAGACCGTTGATGACAAACAGCACGAAGCTGACGTAACGCAGAATTGTGATGACAAGCCCCTGTGTGCCGCTTTCCGCAAGTGCGTCGGTGGCAAGCGCCGCGCCCACGGCGGTGACGGTGCCAACGACGTTGAAGATCATGTATAGAATAGAGAAATGATAGCTGCGGCGGGTGTCATCCTCCGGCAGAAAGCGGATGTGCCATGCGGACGCACCGCTGCCGAAAATGGCGTTGACCACGTTGCCCGCCACCAGCAGCACCGCAAAGCAGACGGTGCGCATGCCGGTGTCCGCCACAAATTCCGGGATCAGCGTGGGCAGCAGCACCATGCAGGTGTAATAGAACATGTGGGTGAACAGCAGAATGCCCCGCCGCTTTTTGATTTTTGCGTAAACCTTGGGCGAAAGCAGGCCGAACAGCCAGCAGATGTTGGGAATGAACGAAAGAATACTCACCTGTACGATGTCGATGCCGCTTTCCATAAGGAAGGCAGTGTAGAACGTGCCGGTGATAAAGATGTTGCCGACGGAAAATAGCATCTGGCTGATCAGGATCATGGCGCGGCCGGTGGAATATTCGTCCTTCAGGTTGTACAGCTGGGCAAACATGGTGTCGCGGTACTTCATAGCGGTCCTCCAAACAAAAAGAATTTGGAACACGTGTGGCCGCTGTGCGAAACATGTCGGAACACCGCCGTTCAATCTCATTATAAATGGGCGTATGTGCTTTGTCAATCGGGGTCGGAAACAAAATTTTTACGCGGTTTTTACAGTACGATATTTCGGACTGAAAAACAAAAAACGAAAAAAGAACGGGCCTTTTCCCTTTCGGAAAAAAGCCCGTTTTGCGGTTTTGGCTCATGCCGTGGTGGTGGCGTCCGGCTGCAGACGGGGCCCCATGCGCCACACGTACAGCGCCAGCAGTAAAAACAGTACGCCGCGGATGGCGGATATCAGCTGCATCGGCCAGATCTCCAGCCCGAACAGCGGCAGCTTTTCGCCAAAGCTCTGCAGTGCGCTCAGCGCCCAGGTGCCCAGCATGCTGCCCAGCAGCATACCCAGGTACTGGACAAAGTTGTAAAAGGTATTGAACAGGTCGGTGTCTTTTCTCGGCAGATTGATGTACAGCATCTGCGCCAGAGATTTCTGTGCCGCCAGCAGGTTGACGCCGTACAGGACGCTGTTGAACACATACATGTAAACCGTGTTTTCGGTGGTAAGCATGGCAAACACATCCGAAAGCGTCATCAGAAAGCAGTTGAACATCATGACTTTGAACCAGCCGAACCGCCGTACGGCCTTGTTCCACGTTGACATCAGGAACAGGCTGCTTATCACACAGGTCACACTGCTGATATAGGTCATGGAATAGCTGACGTGCACCGTGTCCAGCAGATAGTAGGTGAAGGTGCTGATGTTGATGCAGGAGATGAACTGCCACAGCACGGCAATAAGGATGGTCAGCAGGAACTTGCGGTTTTTCAGCGGCACGGTAAACACATCCCGCAGCTTCTGCCCCGGGGTGATGTCATAGGGGTATTCTTTGGGGATCAGATACATCTGCAGCGCGTTGATCACCGCCAGACCAAAGCTGACGTAACGCAGCGTGGTGATGATCTGCGCCTGTGCGGGCGAGCCTGCCAGCGCATCCGCCAGAAACGACGCCCCCAGCGCCGCAATGGTGCTGAACAGGTTGTAAATAAAGTACACCATGGAAAGGTGATAGCTGCGGTGGTCGTCCCGTTTTGGCAAAAATTTGATGTGCCACACGGCGGCGCCGCCGCCCAGCAGCGCGTTTACGCTGTTGCCCAGCAGCAGCAGCGCGGCAAACCACACGGTGCGCGCGCCGGGCTCGGTAACAAATTTCGGCATGATGGTGGTGGCCAGCACGACGCAGGTATTGTAAAACACGCTGGAAAACAGCAGCAGAAACCGCCGGCGCTTTATTTTGGAATACAGCTTGGGAGTAAACAGGTTGAACACCCAGCTGATGTACGGAATGAGCGAGATGATGCCCACCTGCACGATGTCGATGCCGTTTTCCATAAGGAACGCGGTGTAGAATGTGCCGGAGATAAAGATGCTGCTGACGCTGCTGAGGATATTGCTCCACAGAATGCAGGCGCGCCCGGCAGAAAACTCGTCGCGGTAGTTGTACAGCTGCGCAAACAGCGTGTTCTGATAACGGGAAAGCAGACTGCGGCGGGGCCGCCGGTACTGCGGCAGGGTCTGGTTTTCCATAGGATCCTCCTTCACAGAAAGCCCAAATCTATTATTAAGTATAATAATCTGTCAACATTATACAAAGCCGCTTTCTGATTGTCAATCCTGAAAAATATCGCAGAAAAATGCTGCACTGTCACCGGTTTGTGGTATACTGAAACCGTACACAACGCTGCACTGCAGCACGGGAGGTATCGCTATGGAACCGCTGAAAAATGCGCTTCTGAAAGAGGAACGCCCTTCCCTCTTTTTTGAAAAGCTGCGGGCTGAAAACGCTCTTGCGCCGGCCTTTGCCGAGCTGGAAGTCCTGATCGGCGTGCAGCAGAACCCCGCCTACCACGCCGAAGGCAATGTGTGGAACCACACCATGCTGGTGCTGGACGCCGCCGCCGCGCTGCGCCCGCAGGCACAGCAGCCGCTGGGCCTTATGCTGGCGGCGCTCTGCCACGACCTTGGCAAGGCACTCACCACGCAGGAAAAAGACGGGCGCATCATCTCCCACGGGCACGAGACTGCCGGCGTACCGCTGGCGCAGGCCATGCTGGACCGGGCGGGCATAACGGAGCCTTCGCTGCTTGGCTATGTGGAAAACATGGTGGCGCTGCACATGCGTCCCAACGCGCTGGCGGCGCAGGGCTCCGGCGTAAAAGCCACCAACAAGCTGTTCCGCCAAAGCGTCTGCCCCGGCGACCTTGTGCTGCTGGCTGCCGCCGACCGCAACGGGCGAATCACCACCCAAAAGGCGACGGATGACGCTGCAGAACAATACCTTGCGGAAAGACTTGCTTTGTTTTTACAGAGCGGATAAGTTTTTTTGGGGGAATTACCAGAACAAAGGCTCCCTTTGCATAAAAGAGCGACGCTGTTTTTTTCAGCGTAAAAAGCAAGACCGGCACGACGAAATTCTCCGTCATGCCGGTTTTTGTTTATGCTTTGTGGTGTTTTGCGGCGGGCTTACTCTGCGTTTTCGCCGCAGCATTTCTCCGGGGGCTGTTCTCCGCAGCAGCACTCTTCGGCAGGGGTCTCGCCGCAGCAGCACTCTTCGGCGGGGGCTTCGCATACGGGCTCTTCGTTCACGGCGTCGCCGTCACAGCCGCAGCAGCCCTCGCAGCTGCCGGTGCAGCCGTCAAACTCTTCGGCGTCGTCCACAAGGTCGTCCACCGTTTCCACGCTGCAGCCGCAGCCGGGGCAGAAGAAATACTCCTCCTTCAGCGCGGCGCCGCACTCGGGGCAGACAAGGCCGCCGTCCTTTTTGAACAGATTGTTCACGGTGCTGGTGACGGAATCGCCCACGCTGCGCAGGCCGTCCACCGTCTCCTGCTTGATGGCGTCCAGCGCGATGGCCATCTCGGCGATCTGCTCGTCCGCGTCCTCGATCTCGGCGCACAGCTCGGCGATGTCGGCGTCCACGATGCCGCCGCCCACGTATTTGTCCATCACCAGATCCGCCAGCGCAATGCGGGCGGCGTTGGCGTCGGCGCGGGCGCGGTTCAGCTCAATGGCCATTTTGCCGGTGTTCACCGCCAGATCGGTCTTTTCGCGGGCGTACTCCGCCACCTTGTTCAGGGTCTCTTTCAGGCTTTCAAAATTTGCCATGGTTTTTACCTCCATCGGTTTTGTTGGGTATCGGTTCTTATCGGTTTATCCCCATGCAAGCTTCAGCAGCAGCTGTTCTTCCGGGGTGCGGATCAGATATTGTACGGCGGGCTCGTATTCCAGAATCACCTCGTCCTCCGGGGCGTAGCGGCTTTCCAGCATGGTCTGGCCGGCGCCGTCCAGCTTCAAAACCTCAAAGCTGTCCACCTTGCCGGGTATGTACAGCCGCAGTGCCACGGCGGGCTGCTCGCTTACCAGCGTATATACGCCGGTTTCGGTGTTCACCTGCACGTCGTAATCGGCACTTTGCATAATGCGCATGTGGCTGCCGTTCACCAGCAGCACCGCCAGCGCGTACAGTGCAATGCCCACCAGCACAAGAATGCGCACCACAGTGTTGCCGGTGATGGGTTCCAGCATGGCCCATGCCTTCCATTGCAGGATCCGGTCGATCCAGCCGAAGGGCGTTTTTTTATAGGCGGCCTCCCGCTCCTCTTCGGAAAAAGGCGCGCCGCAGCAGCGGCAGTGCTCCGCCTTCAGCACGTTGCGGTGCCAGCATTTTTTACAGTACATATGCCGCACCTCCCTTACAGCTCGTTGGAGGACAGGATCTCGTCCCCCGCCGCGTACCATGTGCCGTCCACGTTCACCACCACAAAGCGGACGTACATTTCCAGCACGTCCTCCGTCACCTGCTGCCCGTCCACGTAATTGTAGCGCGTAAAAATGATGTGGTCGTCAAATTCGCAGGTCAGGTAGCCGTCCGCCGAAAGCATCTTTGCCAGATCGCTTTGGAATTCATCGGCGGAAAAAGCAAAGGTGCCGTAACTGTGGGCGGACATCGCGCCCGCCATGGCTTCGGTGTAGCCGTACTCAAAGGTGGTGACGTAGCCGAGGTCGTCCGGGATGCGCATGGCCTGCATGGCTTCGGCCATTGTGGTCTCGGTACCGGCGACGTAATAATCCGGCGGCGACTCGGCGCAACGCCAGTATTCGATCATTTGCCGCTGCACCTGATCGTGCCGTTCGTAGTACAGGGCGTCGAGTGCGGGCGTGCTTTCAACGGGCTCGTATTCCTCCGGCACATACGGACCGAACAGCTCGGTGTAAACATCCCAGCGCTCCTGTACGCGCAGCATCTCCTCCGCGTTTTCAAAGCCGAGCTCCTGCGCCAGCAGGTTCAATTCGGCGATCAGCGCGGCGTACTCGCTTTCGATGGAATGGGACGGGGTCACCCGCTCGATGTACGGCTCGGTGGCATACACCGTCACGCCCGCTGCCGCCACCAGCGAGATGCTGACCACCACGCCGAACAGGTGCGACAGCATAAAGTTTTTAACGGCTTCATAGATGGAATCAGTGATCTTGTCGGTGATGGTGTCCTTGGTGTGCGCAATAAGAAAATCCAGCAGCTGGCGGTTGCGCACCTGCTGCTTTTTGCCGCAGGCGGCACACACCGCGTCGCCTTCGGCAATGCGCGCGCCGCAGTGATGGCAGTGGCACTCCCGCGAGGGCATGACCTCCAGCAGCGAGTGCACTTCGGCGGTTTTTGCGGTGACAGCCAAAACGTTTCCCCTCCTCCGGTGTTTTTTCAGATGAAAGCCAGAATACCGGGCAGCGCGGTCAGCACCAGCGCCAGCGCCGCGGCAAAAACCAGCCGGCCGGGGCGCTCCCGGCGCAGCACCAGCGCGTCCGGCGTCAGCGCCCACAGCACCGCAGGCAGCAGCCAGCAAAGCCCCAGCGCAGTGCTGAAAAGCTCCGCCCAGGCAAGGTACGCCACAAAACCGCCCGCAAGGCAGACGGCGCACACCACCAGCACCAGCGTGCGCTGACGGCGGGTGGGACGGAAGTCTTTCTCGGTGCCGAAAACGCTGCCTGCACAAAGCACGCCCCACAAAAGCGGCAGCGGGCCGGTGTGCAGCATCACGGCGCCGTCACGGGCGGCAAAGCTGCCCGCCAGCAGCAGATAAAGCAGTTTTGGGGCTTTGGCTGCGGCGCTGGCAAGCAGTGTGTCGGGCCTGTGCTGCAGCAGATTGTGCACCACGCGGGGCGTGGGCAGCACGGCGGCAAACGCGGCCAGCATGCCCAGTGCAAAGCAGGTGATCAGAACGCCGCGCAGCACCCCAAGCCGGAATTTCCGCTGCTTTGCCCGCCGCAGACCGGCGGCGTCGGGCAGCTCGGCGGGGGCCAGAAGCCTCCGCGGAAGAAACCGCCGCAGCGGCACAAGGCCCGCCAGCAGCAGCGCGGGCAGCAGCATGGTCTTGTAATGCAGGCTCAGCCACAGCAGAAGGGCGCCGGTAAGCGCAAAACAGCACCAGCGTCCGCCACCGGCGCGCACCGGCGCAAACGCCAGCGCAAGCACCTGCGAAAAATACAAAAGGAACAGTGCGGGCAGCCAGCCCTCCGGCGCGGGGGCGGCGGCGTTCTGCAGCACGAACGGCAGCAGCCCGCACACAAACAGCACCTTTTTGCCCACGGGGGCAAGGTGCACCGCCAGCGTACCTGCGGCGGCGTGCACCAGCACACCCACAGCGGCCAGAAGCAGCCGGTCAGCACAGGCGGCAAACCGGGCGGCAAGGCCGGTCAGGGTAAGCGGCGGGGGCAGCGGACTGGCCGGCGCGGCAGCGGAAAGTCCCTCCGGCGTCACGACGGCGATGCCAAGCAGGGTGACGTCGTCCGCCGAAAGCAGCATGGGCAGCAGAACCAGAAGCATGCCGCCCAGCAGCGCCAGCACAAAAAACCACCGGTGCAGCCCGCAGAGTTTATTTTTTGTTCGCATAGGTAATGATCTTTCTTAAAATACAACAGCGGCCCGGCTTTCGCAGCGGTTGCTGGGAAAACAGGGCCGTTGCGGCTTTTTGCTTGATACGGTTGAAAAAATCAGAAACCGCCGGCGGTGCGGGGGTACGGCAGAACATCGCGGATGTTGCCGATGCCGGTGAGGTACATGATGAGACGCTCGAAGCCAAGACCGAAACCGGCGTGCTTGGCGGTGCCGAAGCGGCGCAGATCCAGATACTGCCTGTAGTCCTCCTCACCCAGGCCCAGCTCGGCCATGCGGGCGCGCAGCACGTCCAGACGCTCCTCACGCTGGCTGCCGCCGATCAGCTCGCCCACGCCGGGCACCAGCATGTCGGCCGCGGCGACGGTCTTGCCGTCCTCGTTGACGCGCATGTAGAAGCTCTTGATCTCCTTTGGGTAGTCGGTGACGAACACCGGCTTTTTGTAGACCTCTTCCGTCAGGAAGCGCTCGTGCTCGGTCTGCAGGTCGGTGCCCCAGTCCACCTTGTACTGGAACTTGTCGTTGTGCTGCTTCAGGATCTCCACCGCCTCGGTGTAGGAAACGCGGCCGAAGTCGGCGTCGCGCAGGGCGGTCAGGCGCTCGATGAGGCCCTTGTCCATGAAGTTGTTGAAGAAGGCCATCTCATCGGGGCAGTTGTCCAGCACATAGCCGATGACGTACTTGACCATGGCCTCGGCCAGATCCATGTCGTCGGACAGATCGGCGAAGGCGATCTCCGGCTCGATCATCCAGAATTCGGCGGCGTGGCGCGGCGTGTTGGAATTTTCGGCCCGGAAGGTGGGGCCGAAGGTGTAGATCTTGCCGAAGGCCATGGCAAAGGTCTCGCCCTCCAGCTGGCCCGAAACGGTCAGGTTGGTAGAACGGCCGAAGAAATCCTGGCTGTAATCCACCGTGCCGTCCCCGGTGCGGGGCACGTTGTCAAGATCCAGCGTGGTCACACGGAACATCTCGCCGGCGCCTTCGCAGTCGCTGCCGGTGATCAGCGGGGTGTGGGTGTAGACGAAGCCGTTCTCCTGGAAGAATTTGTGGATGGCGTAAGCCGCCACGCTGCGCACGCGAAACACCGCACTGAAGGTGTTGGTGCGGGGGCGCAGATGGGGCATGGTGCGCAGAAACTCGATGGAGTGGCGCTTTTTCTGCAGCGGGTACTCCGGCGGGCACTCGCCCACAACGGTGATGCTTTCGGCGTTGATCTCAAACGGCTGCTTGGCCTCCGGGGTCAGCACGATGCTGCCGGTGATCTCAAACGCGGTGCCTACGCAGCACTTGGCCACGGTCTTGTAATTTTCCAGCTTGGCGGCCTCAAAAACCACCTGTACGTTCTTGAAGCTGGAACCGTCGTTCAGCTCGATAAAGCCGATGTTTTTGGAATCGCGCACCGTGCGGGCCCAACCGGCCACGGTCACCACGGTACCGGCGGCAGGCGTTGCCCGCAGCAGCGATACAAGCTCAGTTCTTTGCATGATTTTACCCTCCCAAACCGCATAGCGCGGAAAATCTCTTTCAGGCTTTGCCAAAACTCTCTTTCGGGCCTTGCCCGTAAGAGTGCAAATACTTTTCAACAGTATACCATATATGAATAAAAAAGTAAAAGAAAAAATTGTACAAAGCCGCAATTTGCCGCAGATTTGTAAGAAGAAAAGCCTCTTTCCCTGCGCGGTTGCAGAAAAAGAGGCTTTTATACAGCGGAATACCGCCGCGCGGGCTTACACCGTCCTGTGTTCAAACTCCAGCCTGCCGCCGGGGGCGGTGGTGATGACGCCGTAGCACGGGCCGTTGATGCGCAGCGAAAAGGACAGGCTGCCCGGGTTGAAAAACTGCATGCCGTCCTGCCGGGTGAGGATGGGGTAATGTGTGTGGCCGTACAGCACTACGTCCGCGCCGCGGGCGCGGGCGGCGTCGGCGATGACGCTCATGGTGCTTTTTACGCCGTATTCGTGGCCGTGGGTGTAAAAGAACAGCGTGCCGTCAAAGGCGGCAAGCCCTTCCAGCGGCCACATCTGCTCGTAGTCGCAGTTGCCGCGCACCGCGTACAGGCGGCGCTGCGGGTTGGCGCGCTGCCACACCTCCACGTCGCGGATGCCGTCCCCCAGAAAGAAGATGGCGTCGGCGTCGGCCTCGCGTTCCAGCACCTGCTTCATAATGTAATGCTCGCCGTGAATGTCCGAAAGTACCAGCAGCTTCATTCCGTTTCCTCCTCTTTGGCGGCAAGATACGCGGTATAAATTTCACCCTTGGCGCGTCCGGTCATGCGGGCGGCCTCCTTGCAGGCGGCGCTGGGGGCTTTGCCGTCGGTGATCAGCCGCTGCGCCAGCTTTACCGCGTCCTCCAGCGTCAGGGCCTTTTCGTCGGCGGCTTTGGGCTCGGCACCCGCCACCACAAGGCAGAACTCGCCTTTGGGCGGGGTCTCTTTGTACTTTTCCACCGCTTCGGCAAGGGTGGTTTTGAAGATCTCCTCGTGCAGCTTGGTCAGCTCGCGGCAGATGCTGATGCTGCGCTGTCCGCCGAAGGCCGCGGCAAGGTCCGCCAGCGTGGCGTTCAGCTTGTGGGGCGCCTCGTAAAAAATCATGGTGCGCTGCTCGTTTGCCAGCTCGGCAAGGCGCTCCCGCCGCTGGTTTTTGTTCATGGGCAAAAAGCCCTCAAAGCACCAGCGTCCGGTGGCCTGTCCGCTGACTGCCAGCGCGGTGGCGCTGGCGCTGGCAGCGGGGATGGGCACCACCGTGATGCCCGCGGCGTGGGCGTCCTTTACCAGAAGCTCGCCGGGATCGCTGATGCAGGGCATGCCGGCGTCGCTGCACACGGCGCAGTTTTCGCCGGCGAGGATGCGGTCGATGATCAGGGCGCCGCGCTCGGTGGCGTTGTGCTCGTAATAACTGACCATCGGCTTTTTCAGCCCCAGATGGTTCAGCAGCTTGAGGGTGACGCGGGTGTCCTCGGCGGCAATGAAATCCACGCTGCCGAAGGTGGCGGCGGCGCGGGGGGTCATATCCTGCAGATTACCGATGGGCGTGGCTACAACGTACAGCGTTCCGGGCATGTTTTCACCTCTTCACTCTTACAAAATCATGTGCGGCATTATTTCTCGTAGCGGCGGTTAAGGGCTGTTCTTGCAATAGATTGTATCAGACTTTCAGCTCGGAAAGGCTCAATGTTTTCTCTTTGGAGTTAACCTTTCTTTTTTCGGAAAAATCAGATACGATTCCGCTGACCTGAAGTGCAACAAAGCACCCCATGACAACATATGATGCTGCCAGATACGAAGGATTTTCGGCTGCGGAATAGGAAGTGGCATCCACATAACCGATCATAAAGCTTCGCAATAAAAACAATGCAAGCAAGCTCTGGCCGGCGATCCAACGGATGAACAACCTTTCGGTATATTTTCGTAACAACGAAACGGTCTGGAAGAGCAGGTACAATACGCTGATGCCAAACAGTACAGGAACGACCGTTTTATAAACGATGATCAGTACACGCATCGCGCGCTGCATCCAGCGGGCAAAGCCGGTCAGGTGATAATTTTCCACGATCTCGCCGGATTCCATATATCGGTTGGCCGCAACAGTGCTGTGTGTAAAGGATTCGAATATTTTCAAATAAGTGTCATCCTGTTCGCACTGAAGCGGAATGCAGCTTATGTTCGCATAGGTAAGCGTCGAGCGTGCTGCGTTAAGGGTGGACAGACCTATCCAGGGAATATATTCGGGATAAAATCGTGAAACGATGGTGCTGCGTTTTCTGTATGCATTTTCGCTTACGGTATCGCAGTATTCATTCACCTCAGCTGCCAGCTGATTCAGGTATCGGTTTGTAGAAGGTGCATCCTTATAATATCCCAGTGCAGCGATCGCATCTCTCAGATTAAAGCTGAAATAACCGGTGCGGTAATCATCTTTTACGATCTTCCACGGTTCAAAGCGTGGGTCATTGCCATCAAGGAAAGGCTTCAGCTGTGCAAAAGCCGGGCTGTATTCATACAGCTTTTGCCGCTCGGAATACGGGATCACGACCTGAGTATTGCCTTCTTCCCCGTGCAGACGGGACAACGCGCCATACGCCTGTGCATACGCACCGGAATTGTATTCATCCAGCACAAAGGTTTTATAATGTTTGTAGTTGATGCCGCAGATACATAAAACCACGCATGCATACGCAGCTACCATGCACAGAAGTTCTTTCCAGAACGACGCATACAGTTTTTTGTCGGCAATGCTGCGGTGCAGCAAAACAGCCGCCACACATGATGCAGCGTAAATGTACAACCATTGACCGTCTTCCCGGCACAGGATGCACATTGCCAGAGAAAATCCAGCGGCAGCAGCGGCCAGCTTTCCTTTTTGGCGGATCAGCAGTCCCAGCATGACGGAAACGAAAACCATACACAGTGCGTAGTAGGCGATGTCGCGGTAATACCTTGTCAAAGAGTTTGAAAAGGCAATAGGATTAAATAGCACGAACAGATAGGCCAGCAGCAGAACCAGTCTGTTTTTTATGACAGGATGGATCGCCCATGCAAAAGCGATACTGCCTATGACATAAATAAGGTGGAATCCCAATACATATGGAATTTTGAGCCAGTGAAATATTGCGGTGATCAGCGGATACCCGACCCCTTTTACCAGTGTCATAGAGCCATATTCGCCAAGCCAATTACCACTACCTATTGAAAACGCTTTTACAATTTGCATCAAATCATCGTATTGTGTGCCGACTCCAAAGCAAATCATCAGTCCTTTTGTCAGCGCAAGTCGAAACACTGTCGCCATGGCTGCAATGATAAAAAAACCAGCCGTTTTGTGTTGAATAGTCATTTTCTTTAATTTCATAAGAAGAACTCCTCAAATGAACCTTATTTAAAAGCGTGATTTTTTCGCAGTACACCTGTTCTTTTTCACTTTTCCCCGGGGGCCGTCTTGCCGTAAATGGCAAGCACCTCGGCGGAAAAACCACCGTCGGCGGCTTCCATGATCAAATCGGGCTCCATGGCAAGGCCGACGCCGCCCGCCTTGCGGCTGTCCAGCAAAAACAGCCACGGCAGGCAGCCGCTTTCGGCCCGCTGGCGCACAAAGCGCAGGCGCTTGGGCTGCAGACCGGCGGCAACGCAGTCGGCCATGGTCTGGCCCAGCATGGCGGGGCGTCCGCACACGCAAAGCCGTCCGCCGTCCCGCAGCAGCGCGGCGGCAGCGCGGGCGACATCGGCGGTGGTGCAGGCAAGCTGGTGGCGCGCCGCGGCGCGGCCGGGCTTTTGGCTGACAAAGCCGCCGGTAAAGTAGGGCGGGTTGCAGCACACCACGTCAAACCGACCCGCGTTTTTTACGGCGGCCCAGTCCACGTCGCGCAGGTCGGCGCAAAGGGCGGTGACGTGCCGACCCGGCTGTTCGCCGGTGGCGGGGTGGGGCTCGGCCAGCCCGCGGCACAGCAGGTCGGCGGCTTCGGGCTGCAGCTCCACGGCAAGGGCGTCGCCCCGGTGGCCGGCGTCGTGCCAGCGCAGCGGAATGATGCCGCAGCCGCTGCCAAGGTCGGCGGCGCGCTCGGCGCGGTGCACCCGGCAAAAATGGGAAAGCAGCATGGCGTCGGTGCCGAAGCGGTGCGCCCGGCTGACAAAAACTGCCGTGCCGTTTTGCAGCTCCTCGCGGGAAATCTCCTGTGCGGCGCCCATGGCGGTGTTTTCGTTCTTGCCGGCGGTGCGGGCCGCACCGGCAGCATCTGCAGGGTGCTCCGCACCCATCGGTGCGCCCGCGGGCCCCATGGCGGTGTTTTCGGCGGCATCCACGGCGCGCACCTCCCCTTTTATTATAAGTTATCTTATATCATAACACGCACGGCGGTTTTTGGCAACAAAAAAACAACGGCCACCCGTTTGGATGGCCGCTGCTTTTAAGTAATAATTACTGTAGTAAAAATTACTGCTCGATGGCGCCGACGGGGCAGGCACCGGCGCAGGAACCGCAGTCCAGGCAGGTGTCAGCGTTGATCTCGTACTTGCCGTCGCCCATGGAGATGGCGCTGACGGGGCACTCGCCCTCACAGGTACCGCAAGCGATGCAGGCATCAGTAATCTTGTAAGCCATAATGTTAAATCCTCCGTTTGTGTGTATTTGAGCATGAAATCCGCCTTGCAATAACGGACTTCACTGTCATTAACTCCTATTGTAGCACAAATTTGTAAAGAAGCAACAGTTTTTTGCGCAAAATTGAGCGAATGCGGACGGAATGACGGAAATTATTCCTCTTCAAAACCGGCATCATCCTCCGGATCCGGCGCAATGGGGGCGCGTTTGCCGCCGCGCAGGTATTCGCAGTCGCGGCGGTCGTACCAGCGGCCCATCACCTCGGGCAGGTTTTCCACCTTCACCCGCAGCTTGCCGCTGACAAGGTTCACCTCGGCCACGGGGCCTTCGCCGTCCGGCGTGCGCACAATGCTGCCCAGCCCCGGGGTGATCCTGCTCAGGTACTCGTAGGCGGGCTGCTCGTAGGCAAGGCAGCACATCAGTCTGCCGCAGCTGCCGCTGATCTTGGTGGGGTTCAGGCTCAGACCCTGCTGCTTGGCCATTTTGATGCTCACGGGCTGGAAATCCCGCAGAAAACGGCTGCAGCAGAAGGGCTGCCCGCAGATACCGATGCCGCCCAGCATCTTGCTTTCATCGCGCACGCCGATCTGGCGCAGCTCGATGCGGGTGTGGAAGGTGCCGGCCAGATCCTTGACCAGCTCGCGGAAGTCCACGCGGCCGTCCGCGGTAAAGTAGAACAGGATCTTGCTGGAATCGAAGGGGTATTCCACCTCCACCAGCTTCATGTCCAGCTTGTGCTTGGCAATGCGCTCCTCGCAGATGCGGAACGCCTTGGCCTCGTTTTCCCGGTTCTGTTTGGCTTTGCGGATGTCCACGCTGTCCGCGATGCGCACCACTTTTTTCAGCGGCTTCACCACGGAGGAATCCGGCACGCCGTGGTTGGGCTGGGCGACCTCGCCGCATTCCACGCCGCGGCTGGTCTCCACGATCACAAAGGCGTCCTTTTCCACGGTCAGGTCGCCCGGGTCAAAATAATAGATTTTTCCGGTGGGCTTGAAGCGCACGCCGATCACTTGTTTCATAAACAGAGTTTCCTTTGTATTCTATATAAAATATAAACGCAAAACTGCGGAGCTGCTGCTCCGCAACAGTGTTTGCGGTGTTGACGAATTTATTCGCCCAGCTGCAGGCACAGGGCCGTCAGCACAAGGCGGGCGTTGCCGTTGCCCCGCAGACGGGCGGCGGCGTCCAGTATGGCGCGGATGGCCGGTACGGCCACGTCGCCGGAGGCGGGGCAGCTTTCCAGCCCTGCAAAGCAGCCGCTTAAGATCTGCACCATGTCCGCCAGCAGGGTCTGCAGGCTTTCGCGCTCTTTTTCATAGGGCACAAACAGCTTCATCAGGCCGTAGGCGTCGGCGGTGGCCACACAGCGGCAGCCGGCAAACGCGGCGTCAAACAGGGCGCGGCGCTCCCCTTTGGCGCAGGCCAGTGCGGCGCCGATGCGTCCCTGCCATACCTCTGCAAGCAGGTCGGCGTCCGCGGGCGCAATGCCGGCGCGGCGCAGCTCGGCAGCGCAGTCCCCGGGAGCCGGTGCGCTCAGCTGAACGGCGCTGCAGCGGGAGCGGATGGTGGCCATCACCCCGGCGGCGCTGCGTGCGGTTATGAGAAAAAACACCCCTGCGGGTGGTTCTTCCAGAATTTTCAGCAGGGCGTTGGCGCTGGGCGCGCCCAGATCCTCCGCTCCGTATACGATCACCACCCGGCGCTCGCCCCCAAGGGAGGTCTGCTGGGCGGCGGTGCGCACCTCGCGTATGCGGTCCACGCGTATCTGGCCGGAAACGCCCTCGCCCTCCACCTCAATGCAGTCGGGGTCGCAGCCCTCCAGCACGCGGCGGGCACGGGCGTCGCCGTCCTCGGCGGCGGGGTCGCACTGCAGCAAATCGGCTGCAAGCAGCCGGGCAAAATACCCGCTGCCGCAGCCGGATTCTCCGCAGATCAATACGCTGTGGGGAAACTGCCCGGCCTGCAGCATGGCGCACAGCCGGGCACGGGCCTCCTCACTGCCTGAAAAGCGGTCGATGATCACAGTTTTTCGAAGCGAACGATGTCCTGCACGAAGATGATGGAGCCGCCGACGGTGACCTCCAGCGGGTAGGAGTTTGCCATAGCGGTGCCGTAGGTGGCGGTGGCGGGCACGATCTCGGTGCGGCGGCAGCACTTGCTGCGCATGGTCTCGATGACGGCGTCCACCTTGTCATCGTCGGTGCCGATGAGCAGCGTGGTGTTGCCGGACATCAGGAAACCGCCGGTGGTGGCCAGCTTGGTGAAGGAAAAGCCGGCTTCGGTCAGGGCGCGGCAGACGCTTCCGGTATCCTCTTTATTGACGATGGCGGTGATCATTTTCATAGGTCTGTCTCTCCTTTACGCTAACTATTTGGAAACCTCTGCGGCAAGCTCCGCCGCAAAGTTTCTTTTACGTATGTTCAGTATAGCACACCCGGCGGGAAATTTCCAGTGGAAAAGGGTGCTTTCCAAGGATTTTCGCACAGGAAATTTTGCAAAGATCCCTGTTTTTTGGTCATTTGTCCATCCGCTTATGTGTTTACGCCGCGGTGCGATTGTGTTACAATAGAAAAAACACAACCCGTGCCGGTGCTTTTTCCGGCGCGTTAAAGGAGCGAACGAACTATGGAATGGACCGATATCTGCATCACCGTGCCCCGGCGCGACGCCGCTGCGGCCGAGGCCATCGCCACAGGCATTTCCGGCAGCGGCATCTACGTGGAGGACTACGCCGACCTGGAGGCTCAGGTGGAGGCCATCGCCCACGTGGACCTCATCGAGGAGGAGCTGCTGCAAAAGGACCGCAGCACCGTGCGGGTGCACATGTATCTTGCCCCGGACGAGGCGGAGACCCCCGAGATCGTGGAGCTGCTGCGCTCCCGCCTGCTGGCCGCCGGCGCGGATTTTCAGCTGGAGCTGGCCGGTGTGGAGCAGTCCGACTGGGAGAACGGCTGGAAGAAATATTACCACGCCGTGGACGTCGGCCCGCGGCTGACCGTCTGCCCCAGCTGGGAGCAGCCCCCAACGGGCCGCACCGTGCTGCGGCTGGACCCCGGCATGGCCTTCGGCACCGGCACTCACGAGACCACCGCCCTCTGCCTTGCCAAGCTGGATGAGCTGATCAAAGGCGGCGAGCGTATGCTGGACGTGGGCACCGGCAGCGGCATTCTGGCCATTGCGGCGCTGCTGCTGGGCGCGCGGGAGGCAGACGGCGTGGACATCGACCCCATGTGCGTGCGCACCGCGGGCGAAAACGCCGTCCTCAACGGTGTGCAGAACAACTTCACCGTCCGCGTGGGCGACCTTTCCGAACAGGCCAAAGGCCCCTACGACATCGTGTGCGCCAACATCGTGGCAAACGCCGTCAAGGCGCTCTCCCCCGCCGTGCCCGCCCTGCTTGCGCCGGACGGCGTGTACATCACCAGCGGCATCATCGACGAGCGCCGCGACGAGGTGGCGGATGCCCTCGTGGCCTGCGGCTTTGCCATTGCGGAGATCCTGGAAAAGAACGGCTGGGTCTGCATTGTGGCAAAGCGCGCGTAACACGCGTAACATATGTAACGCGGTGTAACGCGGCGTAACACGCGTGACATACGCAACAGGCCTTGCCCGTGTAAAGCCGTGCGGAACAGCCCCGCCCGCGTGAAAAAAGCGTGCTGACCGCGCCCCGCTTTCGTGATTTTTTAAAAAGGAGCACCCCTCTTGTATGGCTCACCATTATTTCTGCCCGCCGCAGAACGTCGCGGCGGATAAAAGCACCCTCACCCTCACCGGGGACGAAGCCGCCCACCTGGCCCGCGTGCTGCGCACGAAGCCGGGGCAGGCGCTAACCTGCTTTGACGGCTGCGGCACCCGCTACCGGTGCGTGGTCACCGCCGTCAGCGAAGCCGCCGTCAGCTGCGACGTTCTTGCCGCAGCGCCGGGCGGCGCCGAACCCACGGTGGAGGTGACCCTGTACGTCGGCTACCCCAAGGGCGACAAGCTGGAGCACATCATCCAGAAAGCCACCGAGCTGGGCGCGGTGCGCATCGTGCCGTTTTTCAGCCGGTACTGCGTGGTCACCCCAAAAAAGGAGGAGCAGAAAAACCAGCGCTACAACCGCATCGCCTTTGAGGCGGTCAAGCAGTCGGCGCGGGACCGCGTCCCCGCGGTGGAGCTTCCCATGACCTTCGCCCGGCTGTTAAAGGAGCTGCCCGGCTACGACGCGGTGCTGTTCTGCTACGAGGCGCAGTCCGGCGGGCCCACCCTGCGGCAGTGCTGCGCGGCGGCGCAGGCAAAAGCTGCTGCCGAAGGCCGTGCACCCCGCATTGCCAT
>CAZYRD010000016.1:0-24054 GCA_964649475.1 uncultured Faecalibacterium sp. | reverse complement strand
GACGAGCAGATGGAGGAAGAGGAAAACGCCGACAAGATGATCAGCCGTTACAAGCTGTTCGGCAATGACCCCAAGGGTCTGTATCTGCTGGATCAGGAGTACGCCGCCCGCGTGTACACCGCCCCCAGTCTGGTTCTGTAAAAAAGCAGGAGGACGAAGCCCGCAAGGCCTCGTCCTCTTTTCTGTGCGTTTTGTTATTTTTCGTCGGGGTTCTTTGTTTTCAGGGCGTACTCCGCACAGGCACGGTAGGCATCGGCGCGCAGCGCATCGCCCGCAAGATAGATTTCCGGCAATGACAAAGCGCTGCGGATGGCCTCCAGCTCGCTGCGGCTGCAGGTCACGCGCCCGCTGTGGCAGGCACGGTCGTTTTCTGCGGGCGGAAGAAGATCCCCGATGGCGGCAAAAATGTTCAGGCCTTCCGGTGCGGCGGCGCCAAGCAGAACGCGCGTCAGCAGGCGGCGGTATTCGTCGGTGTATTCCAGCGTGCCGCCGCTCCAAAGCTTGTCGGCCATCAGTACGATGGCCGAGGGCAGAAACCGGTCCATATAGCTGCACAGCGGCAGCAGGGTGTAGCCCCATGCGCACAGCTCGCTGCCGATGATCTGCGGCGCAAAAGCTTCGTCGCAGTCCGGCTCGCGGTCCCATCGCCACCGGGCAAGGCTGGCGGCGCTCATAATGGCGCTTTCGCCGGTGAAGGTGTAGGTTTCGGGGTAATAGGAGTTGATGATGGTATAGCCCAGCGCGGCCTGTGCCTGCATGGAGCAGCCCTCGCAGGGGCCGCGGCCGGGGTGGGCCACCCGCCAGAAATGCATGATGATATCCTGCGGCAGCTGTGCGCCCCGTGGGCAGTCCAGCTGGTCGCTCCACATGATCAGCGTGCGGCCTGCCTTCCGGACGATCTCGTGAATGCGCCGCACAAAATAATAATACTGCTCCTGCCGGTCGGCGAGGTCGTTTTCCTTGCGCAGTTTACGGCATTTGGGACAGTCATCCCAAAGACAGACCACGTTCAGGTCCAGCATTTCCACCTCGTCGCCGCCCATGTGGAAGTACGGCCCCGGAAAAATGTCCAGCAGCTCATGGATGATGTTTTCGTACAGGGCGTAAAGGGTGGGCTCACCGGTGCATACCGAGGTGACCGCCTTTCCCTCCGGCACAGCGGCGCCGCAGCGGAATGATTCAAAAACCTCCAGCAGCTTCGGCGAGTGGGCCGGCATGTCAAATTCCGGAATGACGGTAAGCCCCAGCGCGTCGGCAAAGGCGCACAGCTCCCGCATCTGCTGCCGGGTGTAGGCGCCCTCCATCCAGCAGCTTTCGGGCAGACATTTCAGCTGCACTGCCGTGCCAAGCCGGTCGAACAGGTACAGCTGCACCCGGTTCATGCGCGCTTTGGCCATCAGCGTCAGGTCGCTGTAAAGTACGGCAAGAGGCTTGATGCCGCCGGCGAGGTCCAGCATGACGCCGCGGTGCTTGGCCGCAGGGGCGTCCCCGATGCAGGTCTCGGGCAGCTGCAGCGCTCCGTTGCGGCAGACCGCAAGCGTGGAAAACGCAGCCAGTGCATTGCGCAGCCCCATATAGTCGGCGCAGCCGATGACGACGCCGCTTTCGCAAAGCTCCAGCCGGTACGCCTCCGGTTCGCCGGCAAAGCGGGCGTCCTCCAAAACGGTGATGAAGGCGTCCTGTGTCTGCCTTGTCACGGTACACTGCGGCAGAAAAGCCCGCAGCGCCGTGCATGCTTTTTCTGCGTAAGCGTCGCATACGCAGATGCTCAGGGCGGTGTCGCGCCAGAAAATACGGTCGGTTGTCTGTTCGTGTTTCACGCCAGGAATGACCATGCTGCACCTCGCTTGGTTTCAGAATCGTTTTTCGTTGGGGTGTTTTCGGTATAACACAGCAAAAGCGGTACGGCCCGCAGCGTGCCCGAAGCGTCTGTGTGCACGGGCCGCCCCGGGCTGCGAAAGGCACCGTTGTCAGCGCCGTGCATGCGGGGAATGTGGCTGCAGCCGTTTGGATTCAGGTGAAACATGGCGGCAGCCTCCGTGCAAGTGTTTTTCACTATTATAGATCCATGATGAGGCAATGTCAATTTGAAGTTTTTTGTCTTGACATCCATGGCCGAAACCGATATTCTAATAACAGGTACCCACATATAAGGAAAGAAGGTAAAAGGATATGCAGAGACTGCCTTTTGTGTTGAGATTCAAGGCCGGTAAAAAGGAAGCCGGTCTGGAAGCGCTGCGCGCCGTCTGGCCGCAGGTCAAGCCCGTGCTGGACGATATGGGCGTGGATAATTTTTCCGTCTGGAGCATTCAGGATTTCCTGTTCTGCTACGGCGAGTATCCCGACTGTGTGCCGGCGGTGCCCGCCGAAGCCCGCGCCGCATGGGAAAAAGCGCTGGGCGATTATCTTGAGGTGTTCTCTTACCCCTGCACCCTGCCGATGATGTACCACGATATCGGCATCGTGCGCGAGGACAAATCCCTCATCCGTCATCGCGTTTTCGCCACCCATCTGAAGCCGGGCTGCGCACCGGAGTACAAGCGCCGCCATGACGCACTGGTGGTCGCCCGCGGCGACGCCGTCAAGGAAGGCCCCGAAAGCAACTTCACCATCTGGTACGCCAACGGCTACATCTTCGGCTACTGCGAACTGGTCCGTGCCTTTGACCACGAAAAGAGCGAAGAGGAAAAGGCCGCCGACATCGCATGGGAGACCCGTGGTCTGGAGATCATGGACTGGCTTACCGATGACATCGACTGGATCACCGGCGAAAAGCACGACCATGTCCAGCTGGTCTGCCGGCAGTAAAACAACATAAAAACACGGGAAAGCACGTCGCTTTCCCGTGTTTTTATGTTGTTTTCAGAAATGCTCGCGCTTTTTGGAAAAGAGAAAATACAGTGGGCTTACTCCGGCAGAACCTGTTCCGCAAACAGTCGTCCAAGCTGAATGATGCAGTCGGCGTTGTAATGACAGGTGTCCGGCTCCTCCTCCGGCTCGCCCGCGGTGCTCAGTCCGGCGGCAATGGTGTCGATAAAGCGGCGGTTTGGTGCTTCGGCTGCGTACTGTGCCTTGGCTGCGTTCAGCTCGCGGTAGTGCGGCCAAAGCTCGCTGATGCCGCCGTCAACAAAAATACAGTCGTCCATGTAAGCGCCGAATTCCGCACACAGATCCCGCAGCATGGCGTCATACCGGCGGATGTACTGCGCTGTGGCGTCGGGGTCGCAGGCGTCGTTTTCGCCCTGCATCCAGCAAAAACCGCGGATCTTCGGGGCATACCCCTGCGCCTCCAGTGCGGCAATGCTCTCGCGCGTCAGTTTTACCAGCTCGTTGTAGCACCAGCCCGCACGGACGGGCTTTCCGCCGAAGGCCGCTTCCAGAATGTCCTCGTACTGGTCGGCGCAGGAGGTGGGGTCGTAGGCATCGCCGCCGGAGGGGGAGAGAAAATCCCGACACAGCGACATGCCGCCGAAGGCGCATTTTACAAGAAACAGTTCCTTTCCGGGACAATGTTCTGTAAAATATTCGGCGATGCCCACCTCTGGCCCGAGGGTGTCCTTGCTTTTTTCGGTGCAGCCGGCGGCGGTGGTGACAAAGCCGCCGCTTTTTTTATCGTGGGAATAGTAGTTGATGCGGACATTGGGATAGCCGGTGAGGTACTCCTGCACCTTTTCGGCGCAGAAGTGCTTCGGAAGGCATTTGACGTGTCCCACGCCCACGGCGTTGGACTGTCCGGAAAGAATGACGATATCGGCCTGTTTCATAGGATCTCCTTTTTTATTCTGCATCCAGATCCAGCGCGGCCTGACGCATGGCCATGTAGTTTTCGTATGGGATGTACGGCGCAATGCTGTTGCCGGTGCCCAGCGTGTAGCCGCCGCGTCCGGCGGTGCGCTGCAGCATGGCGCTGGCCCGGGCGTAGATCTGCTGCGGCGTGCCGATGGTCATCATGTTCATGTCCATGCCGCCCATCACAGTGATGCGTCCGTTCAGCAGCTCGTAGGCGTCCTCCACGGGGCAGATGTTGTCCTCGTAGGAGTGGCGGGCGTCAAAGCCGATGTCATCCACGATGTCGTTGATGACGGTACGGAACTCGCCGCAGGAATGCAGCATGCAGGGCTTGCCCGCCGCATGCGCGGTTTCGACGATCTTTTGTGCCAGGGGAAGATGTACTGCCGCATGGCTTCGGTGCTGAGGAAGGTCTGGGTGTTGAAGCCCCAGTCGTCGTTGGAGCACAGAAAACCGATGGCGCTGTGCCCGGCCATGCGCTGATAGTATTTCAGCAGTGTGCTTCCGATTCCGTCAACAACTGCCTTCACCAGTTCCGGATCATCGTACAGCAGATAGCACAGGTTGTCATAACCCAGAATGGCGATGGTGTTCTCCAGTACGCCGCCGGGGCCGCGCAGGCAAAGCTTCATGCCGGCGGGCATATAGGCTTCCAGCCCGTCCAGGATGGAAAGATCAAAATCGTCCACATCCGGCCAGACGTAGTTTTCAAAGCTTTCCCAGTCGGTGATGATGGCATTTCCGTTGAGGGAATGGGTGCTGGCGTGTTCCCGCGGCAGCTTGGGAAGGCTGAAGCCCGGCAGCAGGAACGGGGCGTAATCGTATCCGGCGGCGGCCATGGCATCCACCACCATCTTTTTGTAGGAAAGCGGTGAGGAGGGATCGTACCCGTGTCCGGCAAATTTTTCGTAAAGCTCCGGGTACAAAAACAGCTCAAACATAGTGGCGCGCTGCGGCTCCTGGCCGCGCAGCACCTTTAAAAGGTTGTTTTCAAAATCCGGCTGACGCATGATAGATTCTCCTGACTGCGATTTATTCGGCGTCGGTTTCGTGTGCGGCGCGGTATGCGGCGGGGATCAGGGTGTGCAGGTCGTCCATTCCGTAATGCCAGAACATCAGGCCAAGCAGACCCTCGTTTTTGACGTACTGAACCTTGTGCCACAGGGATTCCTCGTCGTCCAGTGTAACGAAATCCCGGTTCTTCTCGCTGTACCACCAGGCGGCCTTGGCGTCGTCATCCCAGTAACGGACATAGCCGTTTTCCTCAAGGTATGGCAGCAGATTGGACTGCTGGTCACCGTCCGGCAGCTGCAGATAAAACTCCCGTGCGAAGGCGGGGGTCAGCAGACCGTGATTTTCCGGTTTGCAATGGGCGTAGTGCTTGGGGTAAATGCCGCTGCCGATGACGATCTTGTCGTCCGGTACGCCCCAGTTGCGGAACAGCTCCACCGCGTACTGGGCGCACAGGGCCTCGGCGTCGCCGGCGGTGGGATAGGTGCTGGTATGGTGGCCAACGGGCAGCCCCTTATCGTCGTGCAGTTCAAAGCAGGCAAAGGTGCCGCGTATGTCGTAGGTCATCACATTGATGTAATCCACCAGCGGCACCAGCTTTTCCACCTCGACGGTGTCGATGACGAACCGCTGGGCGGACTGGGCGCAGGTCAGCAGGTAATGCCGTCCGGTGCGGGCCTCCTCCGCATCCATGCTGCGGCGGATCTCGCGCATCAACATGGTGTAGGTGTATTTGTCCACCGGACGGCCGCGGACGCTGCCCAGCGTCATGGTGGGCACTTCCCAGTCGTTGTCCAGACCGTCCAGGTCATAGGTCTTCAGCAGGTCCATCAGCGTTTCGGCAAAGCGCTTCCGGCTGCTGTCACGCAAAGCGACGTCGGAACAATGGGCGCAGCCACCAAGCATAAACAAAAATTTGATGTTGGGGTTGATCTTGCGGAAGCGTGCAACGCAGGAAAAATCAATATCGTCATCCATCAGGGCGGCGGTGCCGTCGGGCAGCATCTGGATGCTGAACAGGTTGACAGCATCCAGTATGCGAATATCTTCTTCCCGCATCAGATGAAATTTTTTCAGGGAAGCGTAGGTGATCAGACGCATGATGAATCCTCCTTGTGTGTGCCGCACTGCGCGGCGTGTCGTTTTTTCGTGCCGTTTTTTTGAAAACCCGGTGCTGCTGCACCGGTGGAGACCATCTTCACTATACTACAAGGTTTTTGCGGTGTCAACACCGCATTTTGTCGTACTTTTGGAAATACAGTTGTACATTTTTGCCAGTTTGTGGTATGATGAGAAAAATCGCATCTGCGTGAACAAAAGGAGAAAAACAATGTCGGAACTTCTCGAGATCATCATGATCGTCAGCTTTGGCGCTTCCTGGCCGCTGAACGTGGTAAAATCTCTGCGCACCCGCAGCACCAAGGGCAAGAGCCTCGCGTTTCTGCTGTTCATCTTTTTCGGTTATATCGCGGGCATTGCCTCCAAATTCACCAATGCGGCGTACATGGCACAGTTTGCCGAAAAATGGTATGTGCTTGTGTTCTACTTCATCAATCTGAGCATGGTGGGGCTGGACATCGCGCTGTACTTCCGCAACCGTAAGCTGGACAAGGAGCGGGAAGCAAATGCGGACGTATAAAGATATTCCCTATGCGGAACAGGATGCTGCCGCACAGCGGCTGGATCTGTATCTGCCGGACGGCGGTTTCGAGACCGTGTTTGTGTATTTCCACGGCGGCGGCCTGAAAGGCGGCAGCAAGGACTGCCCCCAGCCGTTTGTGGAAGAGCTTCTGGCAAACGGCGTGGCGCTTGCCAGTGCGGAATACCGTATGTACCCGGAAGCCCGCTGGCCGGATTTTATCCATGACGCTGCTGCGGCGGTGGGCTGGGTCTGCCGGCACATCGGTGAATACGGCCCCTGCAAAAGCATCTTTGTGGGCGGCTCCTCCGCGGGCGGCTATCTTTCCATGATGCTGTGCTTCGATCCCGCGTACTATGCAGCCGCCGGGGTGGACGCCGCGCGTATCACGGGCTACATCCACGACGCCGGACAGCCAACCGCACATTTTAATGTACTGGAGGCACGCGGCGTGGATCCCCGCCGGCTGATCGTGGATGAGACCGCGCCGCTGTACTTTGTGGGCACGCAGCCGGTTTACCCGCCCATGCTGTTCATCGTTTCGGACGACGATATGGAAAACCGGTACGAGCAGACCGTGCTCATGCTTTCCACCATGAAGCATTTCGGGCATGCGGCGTGCTGCACCCTGCAGGTGATGCACGGAACGCACTGTGCTTATTGTTACAGCACGGACGAAGCGGGCCGCAGCCGCTTTGCACCGGTCATCAACGGGTACATCAACACCGTCCTCAAAAAATAATTTGAAGAAAATACAATTTACTATTGAAAATCATTCTCAATAGTGGTATAATACAGACATGCAGAAAAGACTCTGCGGCAAAAAGATCAAATTGTATCATAAGGAGAAAATGACCATGAAATATGTGTGCAATGTATGCGGCTGGGTTTACGACGAAGAGGAAGCCGGCGTGAAGTGGGAAGATCTGCCCGAGGATTTTGCCTGCGAGCTGTGCGGCGTCGGCAAGGACGAGTTCTCCGCCGGGGAGTAATTCTCCCGTCCTGTAAAATAAGCGAAATGAAAAAATGAGCTGCTGCAGTTTTACGGCGGCTCATTTTATACCGTACAGAGAATCGTATCCCGCCGGCAAAGCTGCATCGGCTCGGTTTTTGCGGTTTTTCACCGGAGAAAACGGCCGGAAAGACGACGTGCCCGATGCCTGCCGGAAACGCCGGAACAAGGCGGATGACCGTGAAGGAGACCTATGGAGCGCAGAACATACCAGCTTCTGGAAAGCTATATGCTGTCCTGCATGGAGGACAGCGCCCACGATAAGGAACATATTTACCGTGTGCTGTACAATGCGCTGGAGATCGCGGCGGCGGAAGCTGCGGCGGGAAATGCTGTGGACATGGATGTGCTGGTGTGCGCCTGTCTGCTGCACGACGTCGGCCGGAAAGAGCAGTTTGAAAACCCGGCGTGCTGCCATGCCGCCGTGGGCGGAGAAAAAGCGTATCGCTTTCTGACGCGAAACGGCTTTGGCGAAGCGTTTGCGCGGCATGTGCAGGCCTGCATCGCCACCCATCGCTACCGCCGCGAAGCCCCTCCCGCCAGCATCGAGGCAAAGATCCTGTTCGATGCGGACAAGCTGGATGCAGCCGGCGCCGTGGGCGTTGCCCGCACGCTGCTGTACCAGGGCGGGGTGGGCCAGCCGATCTATACGCTGCGGCCGGACGGCGGAATTTCGGACGGAACGGGCGACACGCAGCCCTCCTTCTTCCGTGAATACAAATTCAAGCTGGAAAAACTGTACGACAGCTTTTGGACGCAAAAAGGTGCGCAGCTTGCCCGGCAGCGGCAGCCCGCCGCTGCGGCGTATTACAATGCGCTGCTGCGGGAGACGCTCGCCTCGCAGAAAAACGGGCAGGGGCTGCTGGAGCAATATCTGAAAGACGGATAAGGATCAGAATGGACGAACATCCGCCTGCGAAGAGCCGGTAAAGAAAACCGAAGCGCCTGTCCGCAAGGGCAAGCGCTTCGGTTTTTGTTGTGTCGGTTTTGCCGCAAAGCGGCGCGGTGTTACTTGTGCTTCTGCTGCTTCATCCAGATGTTCATGACAAGCTTATGCGGCAGCAGCTTGACCCCCAGCACCTGCAGCCGGATGGGCAGACCGTGGATGGAGACGTCCTTTTTGCTGTGGTACAGGTCCCGCAGGCCGGTGGCTACCACGTCCTTTGCTTCGTACATCACGTTGAAATAGGTCACGGCGTCGTCGCCGGGTTTGATGGCGTGGTCGAAGAATTCGGTTTTCACCCAGCCCGGGTTCATGGACATCATGCGGATGCCTTTGGTTTTCAGCTCGCGATTCAGCGCGCGGCTGTAACTCATGACAAAGGCCTTGGTGGCGCCGTACACATTGATGTAGGGCACCGGCTGAAAGGACGAAAGCGATGCCAGCTGCAGCACCTTTGCACCCTTTTTCATGTAGGGCAGGCTCAGCTGGGTCATGGCGATCAGCGCTTTGCAGTTTAGGTCGATCATACTCATGTACACGTCCAGCGGTACGGCCTCCGTCAGCGCAAAGCGGCCGAAGCCGGCGGCGTTGACCAGCACGGCAACGTCGGGCTGTTCGGCGGCCAGCAGGTCGGCGTACTGCTGCCATGCGGCGGGGTCGGTCAGATCCAGCGGAATGGCCCGCACAGGACAGGCGACCTGCTGCTGCAGAGCTTCCAGTGCATCCCTGCGGCGCGCGATGACCCAAAGCTCGTCAAAGGCTTCTTTTCCCGGCAGCTGCAGCACAAACTCCTTGCCCATGCCGGAGCTGGCGCCGGTGATGACTGCGATTTTTTTCATATGTGTTCTCCCTGCGGCCGCGGGTGCGGCGCGCTGCGTTTTTTTATTTGCGGTGAGCCTCCACGCGGCTGATCAGATACCGGCCGATCTTTTCCATATAGGAGGCGGCGGCCGGAAGCAGCTCGACGGGCAGCGGGGTCAGCGTGTTGTCAGACTCGAAGGTGAAATCACCGGCGTAGTCGATCTCACCCAGCGCGGTGCAGATCTCTTCCCAGTTCAGGCTCTGGGTGAAGGGCACGGTGTGGTTATCCGCCAGATAGTTGACGTCGTGGACATGCAGTGCCTGCAGGCGGTCGTGCCCCAGCGCGCGGATCATATCCGCAGGATCCTGTCCCACCAGAGCGCAGTGGCCGATGTCCAGACAGGCCACCATCCACGGGCTGTTCAGCTCGTCCAGAAACGCGCAGTATTCCTCGGGACGGGCGCAGAAGCTGTCCACGATGCAATGACGGGCGGAGTCGTACTGCCACATGTTTTCAACATACACGCGGATGCCGTACTCCTCGCACAGAGGAAGCAGGCTGCGGTAATATTCCAGGTTGATGTTCCACAGCAGCCCGCGGTTTTTCAGGTAGGGCACGTGCTGGATGGGGTGCACCACAATGCCGGAAATGCCCAGCGCGGCAGCGACCTTGATGGACTGGACGATGCGGGCGCGAACGGCCTCGTCCGGCATGGAGGGGAAGGGGGCGTGGGCCTGATTGAAGGTGACGCCGCATTCGGCGGCAGCCGCCTTCATGGCGTTTACTTCCTGTTGCCAGTCATCGCCGAAAAGTGGACTGTCGGCCATATAACCGGGGAAAAAAGACCAGTCCAGACAATCATAGCCGGCGTCTGCCAGCAGGCGGATAGCACCCGCAGGGCCGAGTCTGGCAACGGAAATATCGGTCTGTGTGGAAAGCTTCATACTCATTTTCTCCTTTTCCGCCGAAGTCTGCCGCCCCGGCGTCTTTTCAGCTTCAGTATACATCAACCGGCTTGCTGCAGGCAATGCTTTTTTGATAAAAAATACACTTGTTCCTGCGGCGGGAAAAATTCTTGACAAAAAGACGAAGAATGGATATAATAAAAAATCGGACGATACGTCCGCTGAAAACTGAAGATTGCTTATCAAGAGAGACGGAGGGTACAGGCCCTGTGAAGTCCGGCAACCTGCCTGCGGGCAAGGTGCCAAATCCTGCGGTAAAAGCCGAAAGATAAGTCTTGCGACGTCCCGGGTTTTTATCGGCCCCGGGCGTTTTTTATTCGCAAAAGCAGGTGAGCAGTTACCGGTTTTCTGTCCGCCGTCTGTTTGTGAAGTGTGTTGTGGAGTGAAGAAAGGAAACATATGCGCAAGTTTTTTACCAGTGAATCCGTTACCGAAGGCCATCCCGATAAAATGTGTGACCGGATCTCCGACGCCGTGCTGGACGCCATCCTTGCACAGGACGCCGCTGCCCGCGTTGCCTGCGAGACCACCGTCTGCCCCGGCCGCGTGCAGCTGATGGGTGAGATCACCACCACCGCCCGCGTGGATTACGAGGCCATTGCCCGCCGCACCATACGCGAGATCGGTTATACCGATGCCGCATACGGTCTGGATGCGGAGGGCTGCGCCGTTGCGGTGTACATCAACAGCCAGAGCCCCGACATCGCCATGGGCACCAACGAAACCGTCGGCGGTGCGGGCGATCAGGGCATGATGTTCGGCTATGCCTGCAACGAAACACCGGAGCTGATGCCCCTGCCCATCGCCCTTGCCCACCGCATGGCCCTCCGCCTGACCGAGCTGCGCAGATCCGGCACGCTTGCATGGCTGCGGCCGGACGGCAAAACACAGGTAACGGTGGAATACGAAAACGAGACCCCGGTGCGTGTGGAAGCGGTGGTCGTCTCCGCCCAGCACGATCCCGACGTCAGCGGCGAAGAGCTGCGCACCGCGCTGGAGCAGCAGGTCATCCGCGCCGTGGTGCCGGCTGCCCTGATGGACAAAAACACAAAGATCTATATCAACCCCACCGGCCGTTTTGTGGTGGGCGGCCCCGAGGGCGACAGCGGTCTTACCGGCCGTAAGATCATCGTGGACACCTACGGCGGCTACGCCCGTCACGGCGGCGGTGCGTTTTCCGGCAAGGACCCCACCAAGGTGGACCGCAGCGCCGCCTACGCCGCCCGTTACATTGCCAAAAACGTGGTCGCCGCCGGGCTTGCCCGCCGCTGCCAGGTGCAGCTGGCCTACGCCATCGGCGTGGCACAGCCTGTCAGCGTTCTGGTGGATACCTTCGGCACCGGCGTGGTGGCGGATGACGTCATCGCTGCCGCGGTCGTCCGCAATTTTGAGCTGACCCCTGCGGGTATTATCCGTGCCCTGCAGCTGCGCCGTCCCATCTACAAGGCGCTTGCCGCCTACGGCCACATGGGCCGCACCGACACCGACGCCCCGTGGGAGGCCACCGACAAAACCGCCGCCCTGCGCGCCTTTGTCGGCCTGTAAACATACCAGCTAAAGCAAAAAACACGCGTCCGGCAGAGCTTTTCCGCGGACGCGTGTTTTTGGTGTATCGTTTCGGGGCGGACTGCTTTGCAATACGGGCGGAAACCGGCTTTGGGCAAAGCTCCACAGCAGCTCATACAGGCAGTCCGGTGCGGTCAGTGTGCCGGCGCCGTCCCGCTGCGTCCACCGTGCGTCCGCGGCCTATCTGCGCAGGCCGGTGAAACCCTCGGCGGGCTGTGCGCACAGGTGCAGCGTTGCGCCGCGGCAAGGCGGATGTCTGCGTCAAAGACCGGTCTGTCGTTTCCGCAAAACCGGATGCTGCGCACAGGCGCGTCGTGCCGCACGGGGAAAAGAAGAAAACGGGTGTCCGGGCTCAGTTTCATGGAAATCCTTCTTCCGGCCGGGGCGGCGCTGCGGTATAAGCTCGTTTGATTTTATCATAGCAACAAGCCTGCGGCAGTGCAAGCGCAAAACCGGTGAAATTTTCCGTTTTTTTGCCTGTGGTGCATTGGCAGAAACAATAAAATAGAGTATAATAATATTTTAAGAGAGAACAGCGCCCGTACAGGGGACGGAAAGGAGGGCGATGCGGATGCAGTACCGGCAGGAGCCGCCGGCGGAACGGCTGAACGGTATGGTGACGCAGGTGGTTTTTCAAAGCGGAGAAACCGGCTTCTGCGTGCTGGAACTGCTGCTTGCCGACGGTGACAACGTCACCGTGGTGGGCGATCTTGCAGGTGTCGCCCCCGGCGAAGAGCTGACCCTTACCGGCAGCTGGACGGAGCACCCAAGCTTTGGCCGCCAGTTCAAGGCTGTCGGCTGCGAGTACCGCCTGCCGGACACCGAAAGCGCCATTCTGCAGTACCTTTCCAGCGGGGTGGTCACCGGCGTCGGGCCGGTGATGGCGCGGCGCATCGTGGATGCGTTCGGCAGCCGCACACTGGACGTTCTGCAGACCGACTGCGAGCTGCTGGCCCGGCACGTCAAGGGCATTTCGTTGGCCAAGGCGCGGCAGATCGGCCGGGATTTCAACAATCTGGTGGGTCTGCGGGAATGTGTGGACCGGCTGGGGCGGCTGGGCATCAGCGCGGCCTCAGCCATGGCGGCCTACCGCCAGTACGGCGAGACCACCGTCGCCCGCGTGATGGAAAACCCCTACCTGCTGTGCGAGTTTCCCGTCAGCGTGCCTTTTGCACAGGTGGATGACGCTGCCGCTGCACTGGGGATGGACCCGGAAAGCGAGTTCCGCCGCCGCGCGGGCATTCTGCACGTGCTGCGCCACAACCTGAACAACGGCCACACCTGCCTGCCGGAGCAGAAGCTGCTTGCCGCCGCCGCAGGTTTTCTGATGGCAGAGCCGGAGCTGCTGGCACTGGTGCTGGAGCGCATGGTGGACGAAGCCGTGCTGCTGCGGCAGGTGTACAACGAACAGAGCTTCCTCTACCTTCCCGAATACTTCCGTGCGGAATTCTATTCCGCCGTGCGTTTAAAAGAGCTGATGAGCATTCCCTCCGCACCGGTGCGCGGGCTGGACGCCGCCATAGACCGGCAGCAGATGGTCTCCGGCGTCACCTATGCGCCGCTGCAGCGCCAGGCCATCATCACCGCCCTGACCCGGCGCGGCATGGTGCTCACAGGCGGCCCCGGCACCGGAAAAACCACCACCGTCAACGCCATTCTTGCCCTGCTGGAGGAGGAACAGCTGAGGGTCTCGCTGGCGGCACCCACCGGGCGTGCGGCCAAGCGCCTTGCCGAGCTCACCGGCCACAGGGCCTCCACCATCCACCGTCTGCTGGAGGTGGATCCCAAAAGCGGCGGCGAGCAGCTGCGCTTTGTCCATAACGAGGCCAATCCCCTGCGGGCGGATGTGGTCATCGTGGACGAGATGAGCATGGTGGACGCCCTGCTGTTCGAAAGCCTGCTGCGGGCGCTGCGGCCCTCCTGCAGGCTGATCCTGGTGGGCGACTCCAACCAGCTGCCCAGCGTGGGTGCGGGCAATGTGCTGCGCGGCATCATCGACAGCGGCAAAATGCCTGTGGTCTGCCTGAAGGAGATCTTCCGGCAGGCGGCAAAAAGCCTTATTGTCAGCAACGCGCACCGCATCGTCGCGGGGGAGAACCCCGTCGCAGGCGGGCGCGAGGACGATTTCTTCTTTATGCAGACGGACGGTGCCGCCGGGCCAGATCTGGTGTGCGAGCTCGTGGCAAAGCGGCTGCCCGCAAGCTACGGGTTTTCTCCCACGCGGGATATTCAGGTGCTGTGCGCCACGCGCCTTGGCCCGCTCGGCACCGAAAACCTCAACCGCCGTCTGCAGCAGCTGCTCAACCCGCCCATGCGGGGCAAAAACCAGCTGGACAACCGCGGCACCACCTGGCGTGAAGGCGACAAGGTGATGCAGACCCGCAACAATTACGACATCACCTGGCGGCGGGACGACGGCGAGGAGGGCGCGGGCGCTTTCAATGGCGATATCGGCGTCATCGAGCATGTGGACCGCCGCGGCTCGGCGCTGCAGGTGCGTTTTGACGACCGTGTGCTCCAGTACGAGGGCGAGGACATCGCCCAGCTGGAGCTGGCCTATGCGGTCACGGTGCACAAAAGTCAGGGCAGCGAGTTTGAGGCGGTCATTCTGCCTGTGGCGGAAGTTCCCGCCAAGCTGTGCTACCGCAACCTGCTGTACACCGGTGTCACCCGCGCCAAAAAGCTGCTTATCCTGCCCGGACAGGCGGCAGTCCTCGGCGCCATGGTGCGCAACGACCGCCGCATCCTGCGGTACTCCTGCTTCTGCGACCTGCTGCAGGACGAGGCGCTCGGCTGACGCCGCGCAGACTGCAAAAGTTTTCTCTCCCAGACGGGAAACAGGCGAAGCGCTGCGCAAAGCGGCGCGCCGGAAAGAGGTGGCCCGTGGAACAAAATGAAAGACCCGCGGCGCTGCCCGTGCCGCAAAAAGGGGTAAAGGCCGCCGTGCTGCGGCTGTTGTTTCCGCCGCGGTGTGCTTTCTGCGGCAGGCGCGGCTGTGCGCTGAATGTCTGCGGGGAATGCGCGGCGAAGCTGAAGAGCCTGTGCGTGCCGTCAACTTTTCTGGAAAAACAGGGCGATCCCCGCTGGCTGAACGGCGTGTTCGCCGTCTGGCAGTACGGGGGCGTGGCCCGGCAGGCGCTGCTCAGCCTGAAATATTACAAAAGCCTCTGGCGCAGTGCGGAGCTCTCCCGCGGGTTTGCCGCTGCGGTGCGCGCCGAACGGCTTCCGCCGCCGGATCTCATTATTCCGGTGCCGGACCATCCAAACACGGCAAAAAGCCGGGACTATTCTCTGCCGGAGCTGTTCGGTGAACGCCTTGCGCGGGAATTCGGCGTCCCGCTGGAAAAAGGAAATCTCATCAAGTATTACGAGAACAAACCGCAGCATACCCTTGCCAGAAAGCGGCGCGCCGGCAATCCGGTGGGCGTCTACAGGGTGAAGCATCCGGAACGGCTGCAGGATAAAACCATCTGGCTGGTGGATGATATCATCACCACCGGCGCCACGCTGAACGAGTGTGCCCGCGTGCTGTGGCTTTACGGTGCGCGGCAGGTGACGGGGCTGTGCCTTTGCGCCACTATGCCGGGCGGGAAGGATGCCCCCGTGCCTGAGGCGCAGGTGCAGGGTAAAGAATAACGATTATATTGCGTGTGGCGGCCGCCATGCGCCGAAAGGATCTATCATGGGACAGAACAACATCGGCATCGATCTCGGCACCACGACCATCATCATTTATATCGAGGGCAAGGGCATCGTGCTGGATGAGCCCAGCGTGGTTGCGGTGGACACCGACACGGGCAAGGTACTTGCCGTGGGCGATGACGCCGCCAAAATGGTGGGGCGTACCCCGGCGCATATTCAGGCGGTGTATCCGCTGAAGGACGGCATTATTTCGGACTACGTCCTCACCAGGGAACTCATCCGCCGCTTTCTGATGAAAGTTTACTCCTCGCTGGTGGTCAAGCCGCAGGTGGCGGTCTGTGTTCCCAGCGAGATCACCGGCATTGAGAACGATGCGGTCATCGAAGCGGTCACCAGCGTCGGTGCCCGCCGCATCTACCTCATCGAAGAACCCGTCGCCGCAGCGCTGGGCTGCGGGGTGGATATTTTCAAACCGGCGGGCCATATGGTCATCGACATCGGCGGCGGCACCACGGACGTGGCGGTCATCTCTCTGGGCGGACAGGTGCGTTCCGGCAGCATCACCATGGCGGGCAACGCCATTGACGAAGCGCTCATCCACCATCTGCGCATGCACCACAACATTGCCGTGGGCAAAAAATCCATCGAAACGCTGAAAAAAGAGATCGCCGACTGTATGGCTTCACCGCAGCGCAACCGCAGCAGCGAGATCAAAGGCCGCAGCCTGCTCAACGGTCTGCCGATGCGTGTCACCATCGACAGCATCGATCTGCTGGAACCCATTCTGGAATGTGTGGAGCAGATCGCCGCCTGCGCCCACCGTGTGCTGGAAAGCACCCCGCCGGAGCTTGCCGGTGATATTTACACCGACGGCGTCATCCTCACGGGCGGCGGCAGCCTGCTGCACGGTCTGGACGAGTACCTTGCGCAGAAGCTGAAGGTCAGGGTGTGTGTAGCGGAGGACCCCGTTAACTGTGTGGCGCTGGGCACCGGCCGCTCGCTGGATCTGGCCGACAGGCTGGAAAGCGGCTTCCGCAACGCTACGCCCGGTCTGCGCGGATAAACGCTCTTATAAAAATATATAAAACGCAGTCCCCGTTTTGTACACAACGGGGACTGCGTTTTTTGCTGTGAAGAAATCCTGCGCACCGTGTCGTTTTTTGGGATAGACGGTCTGTTACCGTTTCTTAAAAATTTTTAAGAGAATCTTAAAGGGTCAACCCCTAAATAATTAAGAAATATTTGGATAAAATGGATGGTATGGCAAAACAAAGCGAAGAAAGAGGCGAAGGATATGAAAAACAAAGCGGCAAAGGGAACGCTGTATACAGCGGCTGCAGCGGCAGGGCTGCTTCTGGCAGTGATGGGGGCGGCAAGGCTTGCGGGTCTGCTGCTGCCGCAGCTGCCGGGTGCACAGCGGAAAAACGAAGTGCCCGTGCGACGGCAGAAGCCGCTGCACAGGCGGAAAATCGGGGAGGGGCATCATGAAAACGGCTGAGCTTCTGCAGACGGCGGTCGCGGTACTGGGTGCACTGTTTGCGCTGTGCACCGGCTATCAGCTGTTTTATCTGCTGCTGCCCCACATCAAAAAAGAAAAGCCGCGGCGGTCGCCGCGGCTGCACGACTACGCTGTGCTCATCTGTGCCCGCAACGAACAGGCTGTCATCGGACAGCTGCTGTCCAGCATCCGTGCACAGGACTATCCGGCGCAGCACATCACGGTGTTTGTCGCGGCGGACAACTGCACCGACGCCACCGCAGCCGAAGCCCGCGCGGGCAGTGCGGTGGTGTACGAGCGGACGGATGCGCAGCGCATCGGCAAGGGCTACGCGCTGCAGTTTCTGCTGGAAAACATCCGCAGAGACTACGGCGGCCGATTCGACGGTTTCTTTGTGTTTGATGCGGACAATCTGCTGCGAAGCAATTACGTCACCGAGATGAACAGGGCGTTCAGTGACGGCTGCGCCATCGTTACCAGCTGCCGCAATTCCAAAAACTATGCGCACAACTGGATCAGCGCCGGGTACGGGCTGTGGTTTCTGCGTGAGGCGGAGTATCTCAACCACGCCCGCTCGCTGCTGGGGGTCAGCTGCGGGGTCTCCGGTACGGGCTTTCTTTTTTCGGCCGAGGTCCTGCACCGCCGCGGCGGGTGGAATTTCCACCTGCTGACCGAGGACATCCAGTTCACCGCGGCAAACGTGCTTGCGGGGGATATGGTGGGTTATTGTCCCACGGCGGAGCTTTTTGACGAACAGCCTGTGACGTTTGCCCAGTCCTGGCGGCAGCGCATGCGCTGGGCCAAAGGGTACATACAGGTGTTCTGCCGTTACGGCGGGCAACTGCTGGCGGGGGTGATCAGCCCAAAACAGCCCGGCGGCTGGCGGCGCAGGTTTTCCTGCTTCGACCTGACCATGGTCAACCTGCCGGCGGCGGTGTTCGGCGCCGCAGGCGTTGTAATACAGCTTGTGTCGCTGGCGGCCTCGCTGTGCAATGGCGCGCCGTTCTGCACGGCTGCTGCACCGCTGGGCGGCATGCTGCTGGGGTCGTATCTGTACTTCCTGTTCTGGGGCGGCGTCACCACGCTCAGTCAGTGGCGGCGCATCCGGACCTCAGCGTTCAAAAAGATATGGTACACCTTTACGTTTCCGCTGTTCATGCTGACCTATCTGCCCATCGGTGTGGCGGCGCTGTTTGCAAAGGTGGAATGGAAGCCCATCCGGCACACCGATGCCGTTTCGCTGCAGGAGCTGGAGCAACGGGGATGAGGGCCGTCAGCCGGTGTGCCCGCTGCGGTACTGTGTGGGGGTCACTCCGGTCTGCCGGCGGAAAAAGGTGCTGAAATATTTTTCGTTTTCAAAGCCGGCTTCGGCGGCGATCTGCGCCACGCTGTGGTCGGTGCCGACCAGCAGCGCCTTTGCCTTCTGCAGCTTTTTCTGTGCCAGATATTGATGAATGGTCACGCCGTAGCTTTGGCGGAAGATCCGCTGGGCGTGCCGCGGCGTAATGCCGATGCGGCGGCAGATCTCCGCCTGCGTCAAGCCGCTGTCTGCACAGCGCTCAAATTCGCTGCGCACCTGCGCCGCCAGCGTCTGCGGGGCTTCGGCGCGCTGGGCGCGGTACAGGTGCAGAAGGCTGCGGAACAAAAATGCCTGCATCTCCGTCTGCCAGTCGTCCGGTTGCACATTCTCTTCGGTGATGCGGCGCACCAGCGCAACAAATTCCCCGCCCGGTGCAAACTGTGGAAACAAAATCTGCCCCTGCAGGCCGTACAGGCCCATCAGCTCCCGCCAGTAGCCGCCGACCAGATTGACCCAGCAGAACTCCCAGTTGTTTTCGGGATAGTACTCATGGGAATCGTTGGCGGTCACGATGAACAGGCTGCCGGGCGTTGCGCGGACACGCTGGCCGTTCTGACAGACGATGCCGCTGCCGGACAGCGTCAGCCCGATGACCGAGATGGGCGTGTTTTTTCGCTCCAGCCGGTACTGGGGCTGGCAGCGGTCAAAGCCTGCCATCTGTACAAAAAAGGGCATTCCCCGGCACAGGTCGCTTTCCAGATACCGATAACTGCCCGTGCGGGTGTCCATGTGAGAAGCAGCCAAAAAAGATACGCCTCCTTGTCGGAAGAAATGTCGCATTTTCAAACCAATATGTCGCGAAATACGGTTTTTGTGCGGTTTTGCGGATGCTATAATACGGGTGTAACAAAGGGGAAGCCCAAGACGGATCGGAAAGCGGGGCAAAGCTATGGCACTCAGCGAAAAGGCACGGGAGATCCTGAACCGGCCGGATCTCATTCAAAAACGTGATTTGTGGTTTGACAGAATGGAGAAGGTGTTCCGCGGCGAATACACCGACTGGAACGGCCAATATATGCTGGGCGTGGACGGTGTCGTTGCCGGTATCCCCTACGATCCCGCCATCCCGGCAAAAAAAAGGGTGGAAGCCGCGCTGGAGGCGGCTGCGCAGAAGTGTGCCGCGCTGGAAAACGAGGTGTATTTCCGGCCGGTCTGCGTGGAGTATCCGCCCTTCGGTGTACATTATATCGACAAGCTGCTGGGCGCGGAGGTAAGCTTCTACGCCGGACAGTGGTATAACAAGTATCTGACCACCCCCATCGGCAGCCTGAAAATGCCGAAGCTGGATGAGGAGCCGCTGTGGCAGGACAGCAAGCAGGTGGCCGAAGCTTTTGTGGAAGCGGGGGTAGCGCTGCCGCTGTTTGGCCTGCCCACCATCGCCAGTACGCTGAATATCGCCGTCAATCTGTACGGCGAGAACATTCTGGTGGCGATGCTCGAGGAGCCGGAGGCGGCACAGGCAGACCTGAACACCATCAACGCGGTGCTGTGCCATATCCATGACTGGTACCGGCGCACCGTGCCGCAGCAGCTGCTGCAGCCCGTCATTTCGTGGGCCCGCACCCAGCCGCCCGGCCACGGGCAGATCTGCGGCTGCAGCACGCATCTGCTGTCGCCCTCTTTGTATGAGGAGATGGTGGCGCCGCTGGACAACGCCCTGCTGGCAGTATACCCGCGCGGCGGCATGATCCATCTGTGCGGCGCACACCGGCAGCATATCCGCGTGTTCCGCGATATGCCCGCGCTGAGATCCGTCCAGCTGAATGACGATGCGGCCCGGGATCTGCAGTATTACCACGACGGCCTGCGGGAGGATCAGATCATCTACCTCAACCCCTGCGAGGGTATGTCAATGGAAAATGCCATGCGCATCACCGGCGGCAGACGGCTGATTTTTGCGGGCGTGGACCTGAAAGAGCCGGTGCTGCGGCGGTAAAAAAGCTTGTTTTTGATGAAACCGCAAGCGCGGAAGGCGCTGCGGATGAAAGCGCACGAATCGAACGAAGCCGGCGTGGAAATGCGCCGGCTTCGTCTTTTTGCTGCGTCAGTTTCCGTTCAGCCAGCGTTCGGCCTCACGGACGGTATTGGCCATGCAGGTGATGGCCTCCACGGGATATTCGCCGGCGGCGGTCTCGCCGGTCAGCATCACGCCCCAGCTGCCGTCGGCCACCGCGTTGAAAATGTCGCTCACCTCAGCCCGGGTGGGTACGGGGCTGTGCTCCATCGAAGCCAGCATCTGCGTCACGGTGATAAAGGGCTTGTCCGCTGCGCGGCAGGCGGCGGCAACGTGCTTTTGTACGGCGGGCAGCTGCCACAGCGGCATGTCGTTGCCAAGGTCGCCGCGGGCAATGACCACCACATCCGCCTGTGCCAGGATCCCCTCCAGCGCCTGTACGCCGGTCATGGATTCGATCTTGGCAAAAATGCGGATGTCCTGTGCACCGATCTCGTTCAGAATGGACCGCACGCCGGCAAGGTCCTCGCCGCTGCGTACAAAGGGCTGCATCAGCGCCGTGACGCCGTACGCGCGCGCCAGCTTCAGATTTTCAATGTCGTGGGCCGTCAGCAGCGGCAGCGGTACCTCAATGCCCGGCAGCTTGACGCTTTTGTGGCCTTTCAGCAGGCCTCCGCGCACCACCGCCGCCTGCGCGGGTGTCTGCGCTGCGGCGTGCGTCACCCGTACAAGCAGCCTGCCGTCGTCCAGCATCAGCTCCTGTCCGGGCAGCAGATAAGGCTCCACCGCTGCGGGCAGCGGAATGCCGCCCTCGCCCAGCGTGACGGTCTCGCCTTCGGTCAGCGCAAGCGGCGCATCCAGCCCGCCCACGCGCAGCTCCGGCCCCTGCATGTCGATCAGCAGCTGCGGGGCAGTGCCCGCGGCTTCTGCCGCCGCATGGAACGCCTGCAGCAGCGGGGCGCTCTGCGCAAGCCCCGTGTGGGAAAGATTCAGCCGCATACCGGTCATGCCGGCGCGGAACATGGCCTCCAGCGTCGCCTGCTGTGCGCAGGCGGGGCCAAGCGTGCCAAAAACCTGTGTCATGGTGTTGCTCCTGTGGAATGTCGGCGGCCGGTGAAAGCGCCGCCTGTGATGTGTTTGTAATATATCCATTATAGCATAACTCCGCAGGAAAAACAAACGCATATCCGATTGCTGAAAATATTGAAATGTGCCCGATTGTGTGATAATATAATGCTGCGGAACCGCAAAACGGAAATATTCAAAAATGGAAGCCGGCTGAATAGATTGAACAGCAAAGGAGAAACGACTATGTTTATGGAAGAACGTCAGCGCGAGATCGCGCATGTGATCGAAACACAGGGGAAGATCACCGTTGCACAGATCGTGGCTGAGTACGGCATCTCGGACGAATCCGCCCGGCGCGACCTGCGCATGCTGGAGCAGCAGGGCCTGTGCCGCCGTACCCACGGCGGGGCTATCCGGCCCGTACAGGTGGGATACCGGCCGCCGAAGGACCGGGATTTTTCTGCTATGCCCGTTTACGAGACCTACGACCGCATTGCGGCGCATGCGGCAGGGATGATCCGCGAAAACGATACGGTCTACCTCTGCGGCGGTGCTTTCGGGCATTTGCTGCTGCGGCATCTGCCCACAGGCTTCCCATATACGCTGGTTGTCAATCAGGTGGATGTCGCCAAAGAGCTGCGCAGCCGGGACAATGTGGAGGTCTATATCGCCGGCGGACATATGCGCAAAAGCGGGTCTCTGGTGGATTCCATGGCGGTGGCTTTTGTTTCGCAGCTGCATTTTGACCTCTGTCTGCTCACCGGTTCGGGGGTGACGGCGGAGTTCGGGCTTTCCAACGGCACGGACGAGACTGCAGCCTTCCAGCGCGCCGTGCTGAAAAACAGCCGCCGCCGTGTGCTGCTGATGCCGGGCGCAAAGGTGGGAAACGAGGCGTTCGTCCGCGTGTGCGGCGTACAGGAGTTCCATTCCGTTATTACCGACTGGGAGTGCGCGCCGGAGCGTCTTTCCGGCCTGCGGGATACCGGTGTCGAGGTGACTGTCGTTGAAGCCGAACACACCGACCCGTGAGCAGGCGCTGCGCTGGCGTATTCTGGAGCAGTACACCAGCCTGCGGCAGTTCGCCGCCGCAGCGGATATTCCGTACAGTACGCTGCTGACCCTGCTGACCCGCGGCGTGGGCGGCGCCTCCTTTGATACCGTCGTGCGCATCTGCCGCGCGCTGAACGCCGATCCGTTTGAGCTTTAAAGCTTTCCTCAGTTTCGTGCCCGGTTTGGACAAAATCCGCCCTTTGTGCTTGTTATACTGGTGCAAAGGACGGATTTTTGTGCAGAAGAAAGGATGAAAAAGAATGGGACAGGCTTTCCGTACGGCTGCGGCGCAGCGGACGGCGGCGTGGAGGACGCACCTGATGCAAATGGCCGTGCGGCTGCGTCCGCATGCCGCAAAACTGGGGCAGAAACTGAAAAGAACGTCATCCGCCGCGGCGGCAGCGCTTGCAGAGCGGGTACGGCTGCCGGGCTGGCTTGCGGCGGCAATGCTGGGCGGCGCCGCAGTCCTGCCGGGGCAGGTGGCGCCGTTTGGGCTTGCGGTGTGCATTGCCGCGCCGCAGCCGGTGGCCTTTGTGTGCTGTGTGGGGTGTGCGCTGGGCGGCTTTTGGGGGCTGCCCGCCGTGCTTGCCGTGGGGCAGGCGGCGGGGGCGCTGCTCACCGGAGCGCTGCGGCTGGTGCTGGGCCGCAAAAACGATATCTGGGCGGGTCTTGCCGGAACCGCCGTGTGCGGTATGCTTTCGCAGACGGCAAGCCTGCTGGGGCAGCCGCAGGCCGGTCCGCTGCGCTGGGTGGTGCAGGGGTGTTTGGTGCTGGCGCTGGCGCTGCTGTACCGGGAGCTTGACGGCGGCTGGCTGGCTATGACGCCGCGCCGTCAGCTGGTGCGGCTGGCCGTGTGGACGAGCCTGTTCTGTGTGCTGGCCTGTGTGCCGCTGCCGGTGCGGGAACCGTTGCTGTACGCTGCGGGGCTGGGCCTTGCGGGGCTGGTGCTGTGCAGTCTGGAACGGCCCGAACGCCTGCCTCTGCTGTGGGCAGCCGCGGCGCTGGCCTGCCTTTGTGCCCGTGTTTCGCCGGTGTATCTGGCGGCGGGAATGTTCTCCGCGTGGCTGGCGGGGCGGTTTGCTGCCCGCCGCAGCGCCGCTGCAGCGGCGTATGCGGCCTGTGGGCTGTCAGCGCTTTTTTGTGCGGAATCGCTCGATGCGTTCGGGCGGCTGCTGGTCTGGCAGGGGATGACCGCGCTGCTGTTCCTGCTTGTGCCGCAGCGGCTGTTGTATGCGGCAGAGGAAGCGCTTCTGGCGGCAGATACCGGCGCGGCGGGTACGCCCTCCCGGACGCTGCAGGCGCTGGCTGGCGGGCTGGAGGCCATCGGCAATGGAATGGAGGCGGTGGGCCGCGCCAGCGCGCCGGTGCCGGAGGAGCCCAACGCGCCGGTGGAAGCCGTCTGCCGGCAGGTGTGCAGCGCCTGTACCCAGAAGGCGCGCTGCTGGGGGGCGGAATACGATACCACCCAGCAGGTGCTGCAGGATCTTCTGGAAAAATGGCGGCAGGACTGCACTGCCGAATTTCCCGCATGGTTTTCCTGCAGCCGCCAGAGCACGGTGCGCACGGCACTGCTGCGGGCGGAGAATCTGCGCGTGCTGCGCCGGGCAAGTCAGGCGGAAAACGGTGTGCTGCGCCGCGCGGTCAGCGACCAGTACCGTGCCGTGGCCGAAGGCCTTGCCCGCATGGCGGCGGCGTGGCAGCCCGAAACGCCGCAGCCGCAGCTGGAAAGCCGTATCCACGCGCTGGCAAATGCCC
>CAZYRD010000015.1:4857-24350 GCA_964649475.1 uncultured Faecalibacterium sp. | reverse complement strand
GCTGGTCTCTTTGAACGATGAGCTTTACACCACCGCCGAGATCGGCTGGGACTGGGTGGGGGCGCAACAGCCCGGTGCGATTTTGATGGGGTATTTTTTTCAGTTTTTCGGAGAGTTTGCCCCGTGGAAGTCTTTTCTTGGCTACAATATCCTGCAATACAGTGCTTTTGCAGCGGTGGTGTCGGCGGTGGCGCGCGATGATGAGCCTGCAGCGGCCTCGTGGCGGCGGTATCCGCTGGGGGTGGCGGCAGCACTGCTGTGCGTGCTGGCACCGTATCTGATCACTGAGTACCGTTATCTCACCGAGGTCACGAATATCTATATGAGTTCCTATGGCGACATCCCTTCCGGCGTGGCTGCGGGCGGTGCCGCTGCATGGTATTTTGCGGCGCGGCGGGCGCAGAAACCTGTTGCAGAAGGTGCAGCCGGCGGTCATGTGCTGAGCCGGGGTATGTGGGGGATATTCCCCATTTTGGCTGCGGTGGGCTTGATCAAGGAAAACGCCTTTCCCGTCATTCTTGTCAGCGCCGGTGTTGTGGCGGCGGATATCCTGTTTTTTGAGACCGGAAAAAAGCTGTGGCGGCGGTTGGCTGCGGCGGCGGGTGCGTTGGCTGCGCCTATGGCGGCGTATATGTTCTGGAGCCGTCACATCGGCGCTGTGGTGGCACTGCGGGAGAGTGCGGGCGAGGTGGGCGCCACCAACCTGAGCGTGTTTCAGGTGGTGGTTATCGGCTTGAAGCAGACGCTGATCCCCGCTGAGCGCAGCGCGGTGTTCGTGCAGGTCTGGGACGATATGATGGCTGCTTTTGTAAACACCCGCATGACACTGTTCGGGTCGCTTACCGGCAGTGTGCTGACCCGTCTGCTGGGGGCAGAGCACGCCCTTGTGCGCACAGTGGGCAGTGGCGTCTGTGTGACGGTGGTCATTCTGGGTATCTTTGCGTTGGCGGCGGTTTTGAATAAGGACAGACGACAGCGTGGGCGAACTGTGCTTGCAGCGGTGTTGTCGACATTGGGATTTGCAGCCTATTACTGGATGCTGATTCTCAGCTATGCCTTTATTTTCCGACCGGATCAGTCTGCCGGACTTTCCGATTATAACCGCTATGTCTGCACGTATTACCTGTTCTGGTTTCTGCTGGCGGTAACACATCTGGTGGCCGCAGCATATACCGACTGTCCGCGCGGTGCGCTGACCGGTGCGGCGCTGGCGGCAGCGCTGCTGGCTTTGCTGGCAGTTGGCCGCATGGTCACGCCGGAGAATTCGGTGTTGGGATACCCGGACAGTTTCTTTGATGATCAGCGGCAGTACGCACGGACGGCACAGCAACTGAAGGAGCAGATCGAAGAAAGCGGTGTCGAGGGAGAAGTGTTCTATGTGGGCACGGACGACGTCGGTATCCGGTATTTCAATTATTGTTACCACCTGCTGCCGCAGCTGACGGATTACAGCTTCGGCGGCGGTCCCATCGGTCTGCCGGAGAACGACGACGGCTCTTTATACTACCATGCCAAAACGACGGAGGAGCTGACGGACTACATGGCGCGGCAGGAGATTGCATTTATCTTCCTTGATTATTATGAGGAGGAATTCCGCAGCGCATATGCCTCTTTGTTCACCGACGGTCTTGCCGCGGCGGATGCGGGACAGACTCGGTTGTATGTGCGGGTACAGGACAGCAATGCGGTACTGTTTGAACCCTGCGGAGGTGAGGACGCATGAGCAGAGGGAAATTTGTCTGTCCGCTGTACGGGCGGCTGAAAGAAAAGCGCTGGCTGCTGCCTGCGGTACTGTATGCGCTGACATGGCTGGTTGCATTGGCGGCAGCACTGGGGCTGCTGATGATGGATACCATGTACCGAAAAAACGGTGTGCTGGCAACAGAAAATCTGCAGCTTTCGGATTTTTCTTTGTATAACGTTCACACGGAATATGGCACGAAGCTGACGGCTGATACCGAGGATCCGCAGCTGCACTATACCGTACCGGAGGGGAAACGGCTGCAAAGTCTGACTATAGCAGTGGAGTATGACCGATACCCCGGCGAGCGCTGCCTGTACTACGTCACCGGACCGGAGCAGGCTTTCGGACAGGACAGACGGGTATGGCCGCAGGAAAATGCCGACGGCAGCGTGACCTTTGTGCTGCCCCGGGGCGTGACGGCTGTCCGGCTGGATCCGGGCAGTACGGCAGGACTGGGGATGGATATCAAATCGATCACGACCAATCTGCCGCAGGGTGTGGGAGCATACATCCTGCCCGACGGGGGGACAGCGTTTGCGCTGCTGACGCTGCCGGGCCTGGCAGCGTCAGTGCTGCAATGGGGTATCGATATCAACCGGATCCACGGCAGAAAAAACGAAAAGCACTAAAAAATAAAACTCGCAGACGGCCGTTTGACGGTATTCTGCGAGTTTTTGTTTGTCTTTGATGCAAAAATGAAAAAGCTTCGGTGCGAAAGGTTTATTCCGGAATGGAAAGTCCGCCGCCGTCCAGCGGCGTGTAACCGTAGCTTTCGTCCAGACTGCCCACAAAGTCCCAAAGTGCGTCGGCGAAAGCCGGATCAATACGGTACACCGCCGCACCGGTGGTGCGCAGCGTACCGCCGTCCAGCGTCAGGATCGAGGTCTCGCCGGCATTCGTGTCAAAGATGAAAAAATTCCACAGCACGTCGCCGGAGATCTGCCCGGGCTTCTGCTGCCACGGTGCAGCCGCTGGCAGATCGCTCAGCGCTTTCCATGGCGCATAATGGGCAGGGTATTCCTGTGCCAGTGACAGCAGCTGTGCATGGCCCTCAGTGCCGGGTTCCAGCTTCCAGTATTGATAAGGTGCGGAACTGTACACAGCGGCATGATACCGGCTGAGGATGAAGGTCTTGTCCGCGTGCTGCTCCAGCGGATGCAGCGGCCACAGAAAAACAAGGGCCAGCGCTGCCGCCAGCAGCAGTATCGCCGCGCAAAGAAAGCGTTTTCGTTTGCTCATGGAAGATCCCTCCGGAAAGTCAGCAGGGGACTGCGGCGTATGTCCGGCAGAGCGGGTAAATACAGTCTGATTACAGAAAACAATACGGAAAGTATAATGGCGGAAAAATATAACAAAAAACGACGGTTTTCGCGCCTTTTACAGCTCCTGACGGGTCGGCAGCAGCGCAATGATGCGCTTGCCGGCGTTTTCCGGCTGGGAGGCAAGCTGCACGGCGGCACACGCCACGGCGCCGCTGGCAGGGCCTGCGGGCAGGCCCTCGCAAAGCAAAAGCTGGCTGGCGGCGCGGTGCGCCTCATTGCCGGGCACGCGCACGATCTGATCCACAATGTACGGGTTGTAGTTGCCGGGCTTGAAGCCTGCGCCCAGCCCGGGAATGGTGTGTCTGCCGGCAAACCCGCCGGAGAGCACGCTGCATTCGTGGGGTTCCACGGCGACGATCTTCACATTGCCCGCCCACGCTTTCAGGTGCTCGCCCACACCGGTGATGGTACCTGCGCTGCCCACGCCGATCACCGCGATGTCCAGCCTGCCGTCCAGTGCGTTCAGCAGGGTGGGGCCGGTGATGCGCTTGTGGAATTCCACGTTGTACTCGTTGTCAAACTGATCGACAAAATAACCGTTCTGTTCTTCGGCAAGCTGGCGGGCCACCTGCAGCTGACCGTCCCGGCCGTACAGCGGGTTGGTGGTGGCGATGGCGGCGCCAAGGCCGCGCAGAAGCTGCTGCCGTTCCGCCGGAACGGTGCCCGGCATCACCAGAGTCAGCGGATGCCCCAGCCGCCGGCAGGCCAGCGCCAGCGCCAGCGAAAAGCTGCCGTAGCCGGCTTCCACCACCGGCATGCCCTTGGCAAGCACGCCGTCGGCGGCGGCAAAGCGCAGAATGCCCTCGGCGGTGTGGTCGGCACAGCTGCCGGTGGCGCCGTCAAACATCACACCGCCCAGCAGCGGGGTGGTCAGTCCGTTCTTCTGGCTGTAACGGGCCAGCTGAACGACCTTTATCACCGGGGTGGCGCCAAGATATTCTGAGAACACTGCGGCCATGATGCTGCCTCCTGTTGCGAAACCGCGCATCTGCAAAATCGCGGCTGTTTTTTTCATTATAATACATTTGCGGCGCTGTGGTCAAGAAAAAGCCCTGTTATACAGGTGCGCGCAGCTTGTTTACAAAAAGTTCGTTGCTTTTTTGTACAGTAACGGGTATACTGAAAACGAAAAGAACCGAATTTTTACTTTGGAGGATTTCTTTTGAGAGATTTTTACAATCATTTGTTTGCCGGACGCCGCGGCCCGGACGCCGTGTGCGGCGTGCTGTTTGCGGTGGGGCTGGTGCTTTCCGCTGCGGCATGGTTTACGCAGAATCAGCTGCTGGGGTGGCTTGTCTATGTGCCGTGGGCGGTTGCCGTGGTACGGATGTTCAGTACCCGGCTGGAGAAGCGCTATCAGGAAAACCGCCGCTTTCTGGAGTGGTGGAACAGGCTGAAAGCCACGGTCACGGGGTGGTTTTCCGGCGGACGACAGGACAAAAACTGGGCCAACGACGGCCGCAGCCATGTGTATCAGGGCGCGGCGCGCAGCGCAGGTGCAGGGGATGCCGCAGCGGATACCGCGTATCACCATTTTCTGTGCCCCTGCTGCAGCCAGAAGCTGCGTGTGCCCCGTGGGAGGGGAAAGGTGGAGGTCACCTGCCCCAAATGCAAAACGATGTTTGAGGAAATGGCGTAAGCCTTACGACAGATGAATAATTGAAGCCGGCTGAGCAACACTATGGATGCAGTGCAAAACAGCCGGCTGCAGCCTTTGGTCTGTACGGCGGTTTGGTGCTGCCGCACAGACCAAAGGCTTTTTGTTTGCCAAAGAATGTGCGCGGCTGCGGACGCGGACCGATGCGATATGCACAGCGAGTACCTGTGTTTTTCCGTATGGCCCGCAAGGCAAGGCGCCTCCGGATGCGGCGGTCGGCACGCAAGGTGCGCCGTTGGTGTAAAGCATCCCCGGGGAACGGCCGGTTTGCGGCGGGGTGCGCGTACCGCAGCTTTAAAAGTAACAGACAGGAGGAGACCGTGATGTCAGAACAGAATCAAAAGGCGCCGGAAAGCCGCGCGCCGGATGGGACCCGGGAATATTTTCCCCACAGCGGTGCTGCCGCTGCGGCAAAAACCAATATGGACGGCGTACCCTCCGGGCTTGGTGCACTGAACGCCAGCATCTATCAGGGCCTGAAAAACAAGGATTTTTACCCCGGCCTTGCCTGTTCCGGCGAGGTGGCCCGGCAGGGCAAGGATGGCCGTCCCCGGTACGAGGACTCCGTGGTGCGGCATCAGGTGGAGCTGCGGGAGGAACTGCCCTATGGCTGAGCGGCGTGATCGATCCGGTATTGCACCAGCTCCGCCGGTAATGCCAGGTACGCAGCCGTCTGTTCCACTGTATACTCCGGATACTCAAAAAAAGCACTGTCCTCCGGATATAGCAGATGGCAGGCGAAACGATTGGCAGCCACCTCGAGCCTGGCTGTGACCTGATAGGTGGCGGTATCCAGAAAGATGCGGTTGTCCCGCGGGTGCAGCAGCACATGGCCAAGCTCGTGCGCGCAGACAAATTTGCGCTGGCGGTCGTCCAGCGATTGATTCAAATAGATGATGTGGGTGTTCAGCGTGTACTGGCAGAATCCGCGGATCTCCGCGGCCAGCGGCACGGTGACCACCACCACGTCCAGTGCGTTGCAAAGCTCAAACGGATCGTTTGTGTGCCATGCGGCGATCAGCTCATCCGCCAACGTCTTTTCTTTCATGGAAAACACCCCCTTTTGTACAGACTGTATGCGTGAAAGTGCGCAGAAAAGAAAGCGGCTGCCCGGGCAATAGTCCGGGCGGCTTTTTGCCGTGACGGCTGTGTGCCGGAACAGCCTTGGTGCGGCAGCGCACTGAAGCGGCTGCGGAAATGACAGCATCCGAAAAAGGACGGCGGCAAGATCCGGTTTATTCAAGCTTGTTTTTGGAAGAGCTCTGGCGGCGGCTTGCCACGGTCATGCCGATGTCCAGCGCGTCCAGAATGGACTGCAGCGCTTCGGCGCTGACGGGCTCGCCGTCAAACATCAGGCCGTCCTGCGTCATCAGGCGTGCCTTGGCGTCGGCGATGATGCGTCGCAGGTCCTGCGGCGGTTCGCTTTCGGCGTCGTCGGTCTGTGCGTACAGCCAGTCCGGCTGTACGTGCAGCACGTTGGCGATGGCCTCCACCGTAGGCCGGTGCGGATTCCCGATCACACCTTTTTCGTAGCGGGAAACCGTAGATTTTGTAATACGGCAGGCGTCGGCAACCTGCTCCTGTGTGATATCAAGCTCTTTGCGGCGCGCCCGCATGCGGCGGCCCATTTCCACAGTCAGTTCAGACATGAGGCTCGCTCCTTTCGGTTGATATACACAGTATACTCTGATTTGTTGCATATTGCAATACTTGAAAATGTGTTTTTTTCGTCACGGGAAAGATTTTTACAGCGGTGCAGCCGGATGCCGGGAGAGGTCCTGTATATATTATACAATAGTAATGGCCCGATAAAACGGACTATTGTTTCCGCTGCGGGATTTTTTGCGAAAAAATTGCGAAGAAAAGAAAAAATGCCGGAAGAAAGTTGCGTTATGCTATTGACATGTGCCTTCACGCTCTGTTATACTGCATTTGCAACGAAAGAAAGTTGTAATTCGGGCAAATGAGATGGGAAAAATGAAAGGAGATAACGGATATGGATACCGAATGGATCTGCCAACGGCTGCGTGCGCTTGGTATGACACAGAGCTTTCTGGCAAGCAAGCTGGGCATCAGCACCGGCGGATTGAACCGAAAACTGCACAATCGCCGCCCCACGACCCTGCGCGAAGCCGCCTGCATCGCCAAATGGCTTCGCATGAGCAATCAGGAGCTTCGCAACCATTTTTTTACACGATGAAAGTTGCATAATGCGATTATAAGAGGAGGGAGAATGCCATGGAAACACAACTGCGCTGCCCGGCGTGCGGCAGCTGGCTGGAAGAGGACGACGTGCTGTATGTGCGCGAGGATGGCAGCGCCGCCGGCTGTATGGAGTGTCTGCACGAGGAGTACGGCTGGCAGCGCGCCTGCGAAAGGGGTGAGATGAGTGGCTGAACGGAAAACGCCGGAGCAGCTGGTGCGCGGGCGGCTGGTGCGGGCAGGCCCTGCGGCGGTAAAGCTGCTGATCCGCATGATGAACAACGAAGAGCTGCCCTGCAAGGACAGGATCGACATCGCCCGGGATATCCTGAACCGGGGCTTTGGCAAAACGCCGCCCTCCGCCGAAGAAGCGCCCGCCATCCGCGTGGTGCTGGCCGAGGAGGTGAGATCCCTTGCAGACTAAATGCGTGGGCACGCCCAATCCGCGCCAGAAGGAATTCTTTGCCGCAAGGGCGCGTTTTGTAGCCTATGGCGGCGCCCGCGGCGGCGGCAAAAGCTGGGCGGTGCGCAAAAAAGCCATGCTGCTGGCGCTGCGCTGGCCGGGCATCCGCATGCTGCTGGCCCGCCGGACGCTGGGTGAGGTGTGGGATAACCACGTCCTTCCCCTTCAGCAGGAGCTTGCCGGACTGGCCCGTTACCGCGATGCGGAAAAGGCGTTTCTGTTTGCCAACGGCAGCCGGCTGAAATTCGGCTACTGCGACAGCGAACGGGACGTACTGCAGTATCAGGGACAGGAGTACGACGTCATCTTTCTGGATGAAGCCACCCAGTTCACCGAGTTTCAGTTCTTTACGCTGACGGCCTGCCTGCGCGGCACGGGCAGCTGCCCGCGGCGTATGTACCTCACCTGCAACCCCGGCGGCGTGGGGCACGGCTGGGTCAAGCGGCTGTTCATCGACCGGGACTACCGCCCCGGCGAGCGTGCGGCGGACTACCGGTTCATTCCGGCCCGCGTGTACGACAACACCGTGCTGATGCAGCAGGACCCCGGCTACGTGCACATGCTGGAAAACCTGCCGGAGGATATGCGCCGCGCCTGGCTGGAGGGCGACTGGAACGCCTTTGCAGGACAGTATTTCAAGGAGTGGCGGCGGGATATCCATGTGCTGCAGCCCTTTGCCGTTCCGGTGCACTGGCGGCGGTACGCGGCGCTGGACTACGGCCTGGACATGCTGGCGGCACTGTTTATCGCCGTGGCGCCGGACGGCAGTGCCTACGTCTACCGCGAGGTCTACCGACCGAACCTGATCGGCAGTCAGGCGGCAGAGCTGCTGCGGGAGGCGGCCGGACGGGAGGACATCTACGCATGGCTTGCCCCGCCGGATCTGTGGAACCGCCGCAACGACACCGGCCGCAGCATTGCGGAGATCTTTGCCGCAGGAGGCGTGCCGCTTGCCAAAGCGCAGAACGACCGCGTCAGCGGCTGGATGGATCTGCACGAGTGGCTGCGTCCGTACGAAACGCCGGAGGGAATGGCCGCAGGGCTGCGCATTTTCGAGACCTGCACCAATCTGATCCGCACGCTGCCGCAGCTGCAGTGCGACCCGCACCGTCCCAACGATACCGCGACCGAACCCCATGAACTGACCCATGCGCCGGATGCGCTGCGCTATTTTGTGGCGGGCCGCCCCTTTGCGCCGCCCGCCGCCGCGGCCAAAAAGCCGCAGCTGCCCTTTGCGCTGCGCACCGGAGAAGACGAGACGAAAGGAGGATACCAGCAATGGTGAAACGCATGCTGCGAAAGCTGATCCTTTGGGCACTGGACGGTGCGGCGCCGTCCGCCGCAAGGGAACAGCCGTTTGCACCCGCCCGTCAGATCTTGAACGAATGGCTGAACGGCCCCGCCGAACCGGTGCGGCAGGAGGAGTAAAAACGTGTATATTCCGCACGAACTTGCCGGAGCTGCCGCGGCTTGGCTGCGGCTTCATTGAAAGGAGAGATAACATGGAACACACACAGGAGACCCCTGTCTGGCGGGACCATCAGAACGGCCTTGCATGGCAGCGCTCCATGGGCTTTGATGAAAAATTCCCTCAGTATGTACGCTTCAAGGAGGGCGACCAGTGGCCGCCTGCCACCCGACGCACCCGCAACCTGCCCCGTCCCGTATTCAATATGGTGGAGATGTTCATCCGTACAAAACGGGCCGTGGTGCTGGATTCCCCCATCAGTATGAGCTGCCGCCCCGCCGCCGGTGCGGGCGCCGCACAGCTGTCCCTGACCGGCGCGCAGGATTTTACCGATTACGCCCGTCAGCTGTGGAAGCGTCTGCGGCAGGACGAGCTCAACAGCCTGCTGGTGGATGACGCCGCAACGGAGGGCACAGGTATCCTGCACTATTTCTGGGACACCTCGGTGCGCAGCAGCGGCAGCCTGCCCTTTGTGGGCGAGGTGCGCGGCGAAAGCATCGACCCGCTGGCCATCGTGTTCAGCGACCCGCAGCTGCACGACGTGCAGAAACAGCGCTGGATCATCCTCTGTCAGCGTCTGCCGCTGAGCGAGGCGCAGGCCGTCGCCGCGGCAAACGGCGTGCCCGCCGCACAGGTCAAGCTGATGCGCGCCGACCGGGACGCATCGTTTTATCTTGGCGTCAAAGAGAGCGAGGAGGACCGCCGCGTGACGGTGCTGACCCGTTACTTCCGCAAGGACGACGAGATCTGGTTTGAAAAATCCACCCGCACGCAGATGCTTGTCAAAGCGCGTCCGCTGACGCCGGAAGGCTCCGTCGCCCGCATGACGCAGTACCCGGTGGTTCTGCTGCCCTGGAAATTACGCAAGGACTGCATTTTCGGCATTGGCGAAGCCGAGTGTCTGCTGCCAAGCCAGAAGGCACTCAATTACAACATGGCCATGATGCTGCTGAGCGTGCAGCAGACCGGCTGGCCCAAGCTGCTCACCCGTCCGGGTGCGCTTCAGCAGCCTGTGACCAACGAGCCCGGCGAGCTGCTGGTGGACCACTGGCAGGGCGGCGGTGACGGCATCAAATACCTGCAGGCGCCCACCTTCAGTTCGCTGGCGGTCAGCCTTTCGGAAAAGGTGCTGGCCCTCTCCCGTGATATCAACGGCGTGGGGCAGGTGACCACCGGCGACACCGACCGCATGGATCTGGCCGCATCCGCCATCATCGCCATGCAGAATCAGGCAAGAACTCCCATCCGGGAGATCCAGCGCCGGTTTTACCGCGTGCTGGAAAACGTGGGCGCCATCTGGCTGGAGTTCTTCCGCTGCTACTGCACTACGCCGCGCCCCGTGGCGGCGGAGGGCGCCGTCACCGCCAGCATGCCCCGCAGCTTTGTGGGGGCGGACTACGCCGGGCTGGAATTTGAGATGACACTGGACGTGGGCGCCTCCAGCGAGTACAGCGAGGCGCTGAGTCAGGCCACGCTGGACAAGCTGCTGGACAAGGGCTTCATCACGGTGGACCAGTACGTGGAGCTTTCCAGCACCAATGTGGTGCCCTTCCGCGAGCAGTTCCGTCAGATGCGTCAGACCGCTGCGCGGGAAGCGGCAGGGGCGTTGGCTGCGGAGGTGCCGCTTACGGGTGTAATGGCTGACGGAGGCTTATCCGCCGGTGTTTCAGCCGTACCGCTGACGTGAGAGAAAAAAGGAGGTGAACGCGTATGGAATGTCCCGCCTGCGGGGTGGAGATGCGCATCATCGGCAGCGCCGTTGTGGTCACCGGTGATGACAGTGCCGCCACCCCGACAAAGGTCTGCACCCGCCACACGCTGCAGTGCAAAAATCCCGCCTGCAGCCGCCGTGTGCCGGTGACGGTGGACCATCTGCTGTACCAGACCCCCGCCGCAGAATAACCGTTCACGGGCTGCAAAACGGCGCCGGCCGAACCTCGCCCAAAACCGGGCACATAAGGAGGAACAAGATCCATGTATCAGGAATCGATGGCTGCCAATGCTGCGCAGGAGTCTGCGCAGACCTCTTTCGCCACGGAGGAAACGGCTTTGACAACACCCGGTATGGCCGAAGCCGATGAGAGCGCCGCCGCGGCGCAGGATCCCGCCGAAGCGGCCGCACAGACCACCCGGGCTTTCAGCGAGCGGCTCAAGGTCATGAGCGGCAGAAAGGTGGATGAGTTCATCGCCGGTATGGGTCTGCGCGACCACACCGGCGAGCCCATCCGCACCCGTGCCCAGTACGAAAACTGGCAGGCGGCGCAGAACCTGTCTGCCGTGCCGGGCGCTGCGGACGCAGCCCTCGGCGAAGCCGCCGACGAACTGGGCCGTCTGCGGGGCGAGCTTGCCCGCCTGCACGACGACGAGCGCGACCGCGCACTGCTGGCCGACCCCGAACAGGGCGGCACCTACGCCCGCCTGCGGGATAAGGTGCAGCAGCTGCAGAAGCACTGCCGTGCGGACGGCACCGACGCCAGACTGGATGCGGTGTATGCCGCCGTGCTTCTCAAAGAGCTGCCTGCCCTCTGCCGCGAAGCCGCCGAAAACGGCCGAAGCCAGGCGCTGCGCACCGTGCAGGCCAACGGACAGGCCAGCCCCGGCGCGCTGGGCGGCGGCGGTGCGCCCCAGACGCTGGACTTTGAACGGATGTCCAGTGCCGACTTTGCCGAGTACCACCGCCGTGCGCTGCGCGGCGACTGGAGCTGAATGACCGCAGCAAAGCATCCGCAATTATCCCAAAGCACACAAACAAGGAAAAGGAGAACTGTCTATGAACATTCAGACTACCGCAAACACCACTGCCGAGCAGAAATCCTTTTACGACCGCACTCTGCTGGAGCGCATGACCCCCAATCTGGTGTGGATGAAATACGGCCAGCGCCGCACCATTCCCCAGAACGAAGGCGATACCGCCGTGTTCCGCCGTTTTGAGTGCCTGCAGCCTGCCATGACCGCCCTGACCGAGGGCACCACTCCTGCCGGTACCAACCTGACCGTCACCCGTGTGGAGACCACCGTCAAGCAGTACGGCGATTACGTCACCATCTCGGACACCCTCAGCGAGACCGCTCCCGACCCCGTGCTGACCGAGGCCGCCGGTGTCATGGGCGAACAGGCCGCCCTCACCGTGGACACTCTGGTGCGCGACGCCGTGGTCAACGGCTGCACCAACCGTCAGTATGCCGGCGGCGTTTCCTCTGCTTCCGCCATCGAAAAGACCTCTCTGCTCACCAGCGACGAGGTCAAAAAGGCGGTGCGCAGCCTGCGCAAAAACAACGTCAAGCCCATGGCGGACGGTTATTACATCGGCATCGTGGACCCGGAGACCGCCTTTGACCTGCAGTCCGACACCCTGTGGCAGGACATCAGCAAGTACAACGGCGGCGCTGCCATCATGAAGGGCGAGATCGGCCGCATCCACGGCGTCCGCTTCGTGCAGACCTCCAATGTGGCCACCGACGGCGAAACCAACAGCGCCGGCACCCTGCACGAGACCATGATCCTGGGCCGCGACGCCTACGGCGTGCCCGAGCTGGAGGAGACCAAGTGCCGTCCCCGCGTCATTGTCAAGACCTTCGGCAGTGCCGGCAGCGCCGACCCGCTGAACCAGCGTGCCACCGCCGGCTGGAAGGTGGCCATGGCCTGCGCGGTGCTCAACCCGCTGGGCATGGTGCGCATCTCCCACATGGTAAGCGAATGATCCCCCGCCGCGGCAGAGCGGCTGCTCTGCCGCGGCCTCTATTAAAATGAGCAGCCGCGCAGAGAAGCAGCGCGGCAAAAATAAAGAGAAAAGGAGCGATGAACGATGAGCAGTGAAAAGAAAAAGAACGTGCCGGAAACCGAAATGGATATGGATGCGCAGGCCCGCAGCACGGGCGCCGTGCTGGCAAAGGAGAAAAAGGTGCGCATCAAGATCCCCGAGGACTATAAAAACCCCATGAACCGCGTGGTGCCTGTCAGCATCAACGGCTATCTGTATTACATCAACCGCGGCGAGACCGTGGAGGTGCCCGAGACCGTGGCGGATATTCTGGCGCAGGCGCAGTATATCTGAGCGGCAAACCGAAAGGAGAGTGACCTATGACCAAGCAGGAAGCCAAGGACGCCGCGCTGCGCTGGCTGGACGAAGCCACAAGCGGCGGCAGCGCGCTGGATCAGGGCTCCACCGCCGATCTGGAGGACCGCATGGACCATCTGCTGGACGGCGCGGTGGCAGCGGTGTGCGGGCGCTTTCCGCACTATGCGGTGTTCTGCGTGGAATGCACCGCGCCGCAGCGGCAGGAGCCCGCGCAGCCTTTCTATGCCCGCATCAGACTGCCGGAGGATTTCAGCGCGCTGCACGAGGTGCGTCTGGCCGCCGCTGACGGCAGCTCGGTACCCTTTTCGGAGTACCGCCGGGTCGGTAAAGGCGAGTACACGGTGCCCGCCGTGCTGAACGGTACGCTGGAGTTCACCTACATCCGTCTGCCCGCCGTGCTGGGCGCCGCCGCAGAAGCGGACGCCGAACTGGACGTGGAGCCGGAAGCCGTCGTGCTGGTGCCGCTGCGTCTTGCGGCGGATATTCTGGTGGGCGTGGACGAGACCGCCGTGCTTTCCGGATATCTTCTGGCCCGTTACAACGAAATGGCTGCCGCACTTTACCGCCGCGCCGAACCGGACCGTGCCGCGGTGGAGTGCGTGTACGCCCCGTAAGGAGGGATGCGCATGGCAAGAACAGACCCCATGCCCGCGGTCCATCGGCTTGCGGTGGACCGGCTGCTGGGCGTTGATCTGGCAAGCGAGCCCTCCGTCGTTGCGCCGCAGCGCAGCCCCCGTGCGGTCAACATGCTGCGCTCCATACCGGGCTGTGTGGAAAAACGCCCCGGGTTTGCGCAGGTGGCCGCTTACGGCGGCGCCATCCACGGCTGTTACGAGCTGGACGGAGTGGAGATCCTGCACGCAGGCGATACGCTGTATGCGGACGGTGCGGTGATCGAAGGAAACGTGGCGGACGTCCATAGCTGCGGCTGCAGCTTCGGCGGCTGTCTGTATCTGCTGGATGGCAGCGAGTTCTGGCAGGTGTACCGCACGGATGCGGGTTTCGCCCTGCGTCCGGTGAGCAGCGCCGCCTACGTGCCCCGCATCGCGGTGGGCAAAGATCCGGATGGCAGCGGCGGGGCGGATCTGGAGGACGTCAATCTGCTGAGCGACGCCTGGCAGGAAAGCTTTTACGGCACGGCGGCGGATACCGCCTATCAGCTGGAATTTGGCGGACTGAGCGCCACCCTCGTCACCGTGCAGGTGGTGCGCGCCGCCGACACCGGCACCCGCACCGACACCCTGACCGAGGGAATGGATTTTACGGTGGACCGTACCTCCGGCGTGGTGAATTTTGTCGCCGCGCCGGGCAAAGCTCCGGTGGAAGGCGAGGACAATGTGTTCATCACCGCCAGCCGTGACCGCAGTGCGCTGCGCCGCCGCATCACGCAGGCGGACGTCTGTACCGTGTACGGCCTGCCCGGCACCGGTATGCGGCTGTTTGTCACCGGTGCACCGGAATGGAAGAACCGGGACTTCTGGAGCGCCGCAGACGATCCAACCTATTTCAGCGATCTGTCCTATTCCGTTCTGGGCACGGACGATGAGCGCATTCTGGGCTACAGCCTGCTGGGCGATTCCCTTGCCGCACACAAAAGCGGCGACGCCGGCGCGGTCTGGGTGCGTACCGCCTCCATGGAGGACTTCACCGATGCACTGGGCAACTCAAAGCAGGTGCTGGCGTTCCGCACCGGCAGTGTGATCACCGGCCCCGGTGCACTGGCGCGCAGCAGCTTCGCCGTGTTGGGGGACGAACCGCTCTTTCTCACATCACAGGGTGTGTTTGCGCTCACCGCGTCGGAGCTGACCGGCGTGCGGTATCAGCAGCGCCGCAGCTGTTACATCGATCCGCAGCTCTGCGCCGAGGAAAATCTCGCCGGTGCACAGGCGGTGGTCTGGAAGGATTTATACCTGCTGGCGCTCAACGGGCGGGTGTACTGCCTGGACGGCCTGCAGAAATCCTACTCTGCCGCTGCGCCGAAAAGCGCTTTCCAGTACGAGTGCTATCTGCTGGACGGTATTCCGGCCAGCCGCCTGTGGGTGCGGGATAACCGCCTGTATTTCGGTACGGAAAGCGGAAAGGTCTGTGTGTTTTCGGACGGGGAAACCGCCGTCTACACCGATCGTTTTGCCGACCGCGACCCGCTGCCCATCCACGCCGTGTGGGAAACGCCGGATCTGGTGGGCAATAACTTTTATATGGATAAAAGATTTCGGCATCTGGCGGTGCGCCTGCAGCCTGCGGCGGCGACCTCTCTGCAGCTGCAGCTTTGCCGCAGCGGTGCGTGGTACCCGCTGCGCAGCGGCGTGTTTCAGGCAAGATACTTTTCCTTTTCCGGGCTCACCTTTTCAAAGCTTTGCTTTTCCAGCGAGGACGGCAGCAAAACGCTCAGCCTGCGCCTGCACTGCCACCGTCTGGAAAAAGTGCGCTTCCGCTTTGAAAACAGCACGGCCGATGAGCCCTTCGGCCTGCTGGGATGGGCAATGGAATACACCGAGGGCAGAAAATTCAGGAGGTGACGCACGATGAGTTTTCAGGAACTGATGATCCGTGAGGAGCATCTGACGGGGCTTGGTGTGCTTGGTATGGCAGACACGCCCGGCCTTTCCACCGCCGAAATGCAGAAAAAACTGGAGGAGCTTTCGCGGGAACTGATCATCCCGCGGATGAACCTTGTGCTGGAGGAGCTGACCCTGCAGCAGGAGACCACAAATGCCGCGCTGGAGGAACGTCCCACGCAGACGGAGATGGAGCAGATGGTCGCCGATGAGGTGGATGACAAGCTGAGTGATGCGATCAAGGCCTATCTGGATTCCAATCTGGCCTCCTATGTAGGCTCCGGCAGTGCGGCCATGCTCAACGCACACCCTGTGGGCAGCATTTATCTGTCTGTTTCTGCCACCAGCCCCGCCACCCTGTTCGGCGGCACGTGGGAACGGATCCAGAACCGTTTCCTGCTTGCGGCGGGCAGCAGCTATGCTGCGGGTGCCACGGGCGGCGAAGCCACACACAAGCTGACCGTGAGCGAAATGCCCAGCCACAACCACGGCATCGGTACGGTGGAAAGCGTGATCGAAAGAGGTTCTTCCTACTCGCGTATTTCCTCCACTGGCTCTCAGGTCAGTGATGTTATCGGTTATACGGGCGGCAGTACTGCGCATAACAATATGCCGCCCTACCTTGCCGTATATGTATGGAAGCGCACCGCATAAAAGAAAACGCAGAGGGCTTTGCCGCCCTGTATTGCATAGGATGGAGCAGGAGGCAGAGCCTTTGGACGACAGAAAGGAGGAACGCACTGCTGTGTGTAAAAAATGGTATGGGCAGATGCTGCAAAGCGCCGCAGCAATACGCAAGGCGGCAAACGGCGGGGAGGTGACAAAGCGATGAAACAGCTGCTGTTTCCCATGCAGAACCTGCGTGTGACACAGGGCTACGGCGTTGCGCACGAGGGCGTGCCGCCCGCCCGGTACAGCCATGCCGGAAGCTATGCGCTGGACCTGGGCGGCGCGGACACCGGCGCCGACTGGCTGTATGCGCCCTGCGATATGGTGGTGCGCCGGGTGTACGGCGTATACAACGCCGTGTGGTTCGAAAGTCTGGAGCCTCTGGAAAGCCTCGGCACCACCGTCATCATGCTGTGTCTGCATATGAACAACGCGGATAAGGCTGCGCTGGGCATCCGCAGGGGAAAGATCTTCCGGCAGGGCGAACGCTGCTACCGCGAAGGCGCCTCCGGCAATGTCACCGGCACCCATGTGCATATCGAAATCGGCCGCGGACCGTTTGCCGGTACCGGCTGGAAGCGCAATGCGCAGGGCGTCTGGATGATCAACTCGCCGCTGGTGCCCAGCGAGCAGTTCCGCCTGGCGGAGGACGTCCGCATTCTGGACGGTCACGGCTACACATGGATCCGCGCAGCGCAGGACGGGCCGGAGCTTCCGCAGAGCACCACCCCTGTGGCGGGCGGCAAGGTGCGCATCCGTGCCGCGGCCGTGCAGACGGAAAACGGCAGACGCTATGCGCCCACCTTTGCAGGCGGCCGTTTCCGGCTGTGGTACGACGTTTATACCCTGCGCAGCCTGCAGGGGCGGCGGGCCGTGCTGGCGGCAAACGGCACTGTCGCTGCGGCGGTGGACATCGGAATTCTGGAACCGGCGGAATAACAGGAGAACGGGAGGGAAGGTATGACTCAATATTGGATCTGCGGCATCGTAGCGGTGCTGCTGGCGGTCTGCGGTTACATGGCCTTTGCGGAAGGCTATCACGATCAGGTGTACCGCATCATTTACCGGCTGGTGTGTGCCGCCGAGCAGGAGATCACCGGCACAAAGCGCGGTCAGGAGCGTAAGGCACGCGTTATTGCCGCACTGCACGATACGCTGCCTTCGTGGGCCCGCATTTTTATCAGCGAGCAGGATATTGACGAGCTGATCGAGCTGGCGGTAGAGAAGATGAAGGCGCTGCTTGCCCGGCAGGCGGAAGCGGAAAACGGCGCCGTGCCGCAGGTGCTTTCCGTACAGGAGGAGGCATGATGAACCAGACCGGCTATGCCTGCGGCGACACCGCGGGCCAGATGCGGCAGCTGGCCCTGTGCGAAGCCCGGTTCGACACCCTGCGTGCCCGTCTGGATGAGGATGAAAAGCAGATCGTCCGGCTGGACGGCGAGATCCGCTATCTGGTGCGCAGTCTGGCTGCGCTGACGAAAGCCATCTGGGCGGTGGCACTTTCCATTTTCGGCGTGCTGCTGGGTTTTGTGGTCTGGTATATCCAGCATCTGGCGTAACGGCCCGGCGGTTTCGTCTTTACACAAAGGGCGAAGCCGCCGTTTTTTCATAAACGTCAAACAGCAGAAAGGAAAAAAGAATATGAGCAACTACACCGCAAAGGATCTGGATACCCTGCGCAGACAGGCGCAGGAGATCGAAAAAGTGCTGGCGGCGCAGCAGGCCGCACGGCAGCAAAGCTATGCCGCCCGGCAGACTGCGCTGGCTTCCCAGCGGGAAAGCGACCTGCGCCAGGCTTACATCAGCCGGCAGCAGGCGCTGGCGCAGCTGCCCGCCCAGCTGGCGCAGGCGGGTATCAACGGCGGTCTGGCCGAAAGCAGCTTTGTACAGCTGAACCGCGGCTATGGCAGCCGCCGCGCCGACATCAACAGCCAGTATGCACAAGGATATATGGAACTGCAGAACAGAATTGCCGCCGAGGATGCGCAGGCCGCCGCCGAAGCCGCTCAAAACCGCATCGACTACCTTGGTGCGGAATCCGCCCTGCAGGCACAGCTTGCTGCCCAACAGGCGCAGCAGGCTGTGCTGGTACAGATGCAGCAGGCTCAGCTGGCGCAGCAGGCTGCATGGGAGGATCAGCTTGCCGCGCTGCAGGCGGAAATGAATTCGCTGAAGAGCGAACGCTCTTCGCAGCAGCCGGCGGCACAGCAGCAGACGCAAAGCGGCGGCCGAACAGCTGCTTCTGTGCAGAAAAGCGCCGGCAGGGGACTGCAGCATACCGCACTGGTGGGGCATACCGCTCTGGTGCGCTGAGAATTATTCTGCCGATAATAAAAACCACCGCCCGGCTTTTTGGCCGGGCGGTACTTTTTGAGGGCAAAATCAGTACATCTGATCCTCGTCATCCTCGTCGATGTCCGAATAGATGTCAATATACTTCGGATTCTTCTTGTTCTGGAAATAGGAAAGCCCCAGAAGGGCAGCGAAAAGCGCGGCGATACTCACCAGCAGACGAAGCAATGTTTTAAACATACGACGATCCTCCTTCAATATCAAAAGCGGAAAAGATCACTTTAAGAAAAGATGCTCTTTTCCATCATAATATAACAGAATGGATAAAACGGTTCGGCAGGGCGGTCAATAGGGGATGACCGCAAGCGGAGCCGTGCCGCTTTGCATAGTGCGGTCGGGGCAGGCAAAGGCACTGCCAAAGGCTTCCTCCAGCGAATCCTTCAGATAAAAACCACCGGAAAAGCTTTCACCCGCAGCGGGCAGCTTTGCACCGCAGCTTTTTAGCAGGGCGGCGTCTATGGCGCAGGTGACCTGCCAGTACCAACCCTGTTCATCGCTGCCGGCGCCGAACAGTCCGCCGGGGAAGGGCAGAGCCTGTCCGTTGGCAAAAAGCTGCACCTGCCTGTCCGGTGTAAAAACCAGCCGCAGAGCTGTGCTGCCCAGCTGAAGAAGAACGATGGCCTGCTGGGTGACGGGCGGCTCGCCGTCAAACACCGACATGCTCAGCCGCAGCGCGCCGCCGCTGATGCAGATGCGGCCGTAAGCGTAGATCTCGTCCCGCGCGGGCGTGCCGTACCATTCCGTCAGCTTGATGACGGGCAGCGTATCCATGACGATATCCCCCGTGGAATGATTGACAAGCACTGCCATGGGCTGTTCTCCTTTGCGGTGTGATCGTCCCGCTTTCTTTTGGAACGTATATAAAGTATAGCACACTTGTCCGGCCAGTGCAAGAAATGTAAAAAATCTTAATAATTCTTAATATTTCGGAAATACTTGGGAAAAAGCGTTTTACATGGGGGTTGATCTGTGGTACAGAT
>CAZYRD010000015.1:0-4847 GCA_964649475.1 uncultured Faecalibacterium sp. | reverse complement strand
TACAGATTAACTAAAATGTGACACGGAATGGAGAAAAACTTTGTTAAAAATTTATTTTAGAAGTAGGTATATTGACCTCAATCAATAAAATGTTATAATAAAATAGTATGCAGAGCCAAAAAATCTTGAAAAAGCGGCTGCAAGGTCGCTTTTCTTTTCGGGAGGTTCACAGAATGAGTAGATCCCTGTTGCGGTCGGCTTTGGGCGCAGCTGTTCCGCACCGTAAAAACACTGCGGCGATGGAAACCGTCCGGATGCCGCTGCCCAGCCGCATCGTGCTGCCCGTCAGCCAGCACATCGGCGCACCGGCTTCGCTGCTGGTGAAAAAAGGCGACCATGTGGATGTTGGCACCTTGGTGGCGCAGGCGGACAGTTATATTTCCTCCGATATTCACAGCGGCGTCTCCGGCACCGTGAGCGAAGTGACCACCATCATGCTGGCCAGCGGCAGCGAGGTCCCCGCTGTGGTCATCACGCCGGACGGCGCCCAGACGGTGGATGCCGCCGTCTGCCCCCCCGAAGTGACGGACCGCGAAAGCTTTATTGCAGCGGTGCGTGCCAGCGGTCTGGTGGGTCAGGGCGGTGCGGGCTTCCCCACGCACGCCAAGCTCTCCCCCAAGGCTCCTGACGCCATCAATACGCTGCTGATCAACGGCGCCGAATGCGAGCCCTACATCACCTCCGACCACCGTGCTCTGCTGGAGGACGGCGAGGATGTGTACCGCGGCATCAAGCTGGTGCAGGAATATCTTGATATCCCCCGCGCGGTGATCTGCATCGAGCGCAACAAGCCCGATGCCATCGACAATATGTTCAAGATCACCAGCCGCGATCCGGATGTGGAGGTCAAGCCGCTGCCCAGCCGTTACCCGCAGGGCGCGGAGAAGATCCTGATCGAGAGCGCTCTGGGCCGTGAGGTCCCCGCCGGTGCTCTGCCCGCGGCAGCGGGTGTCATTGTGCTGAACGTTGCCACCGTGGCGTTTATTGCAAAGTATCTGCGTACCGGTATGCCGCTGACCACCACCCGTCTGACGGTGGACGGCGAAGCCGTTGTACGCCGCCAGAACGTTGAGGTCGTCATCGGCACCCCCATTCAGGAGGTGCTGGATTTCTGCGGCGGCGTGAGCGAGGACACAGCCAAGGTTCTGATGGGCGGCCCCATGATGGGCGTTGCCGTACCGCACACCGATTATCCCGTTCTCAAGCAGAACAACGCCATCCTTGCATTCAAGGAAAAGGACAGCCACCTGCCCGACGCGCAGGCCTGCATCCACTGTGCCCGCTGCATCAACGGCTGCCCCATGGGGCTGGCTCCGGTGCAGATCGCCGCGGCATGGCGCAATGAGGATGTTGAGGCACTGACCAAATACCATGTGGAGCTTTGCATCGAGTGCGGCACCTGCAGCTATGTGTGCCCTGCCATGCGCCCCGTTACCCAGACCATGCGCCTTGCCAAGGCCATGCAGCGTGCGAAAGGAGGAAAGAAGTGATGCGGAAACTGCTTGTAACCACCTCTCCTCATATTCATGAAAACGTGACGACCCGGAAGCTGATGGTCCAGGTGTGCATCGCCTGCCTTCCCGCGCTCATCGCTTCCTGCCTGATCTTCGGCTGGAACGCCCTGTTCCTCACCGCCGTCAGCGCCGCCGCCTGCGTCGGCTTTGAGGCCCTGTGGAACATTCTTATGAAAAAAGAGCAGACTGTCGGCGATTTTTCCGCCGTGGTCACCGGCATTCTTCTGGCCTTCAACGTGCCCGCAAACTTCCCGGTCTGGATGCTCATCATCGGCGATCTGGTGGCCATCATCGTGGTCAAGCAGCTGTTCGGCGGCATCGGCTTCAACTTTGCCAACCCCGCCATCGTCGCCCGTATCGTTCTGGCGCTCAGCTTCACCACCCAGATGACCGACTACTGCTATCCCGACGCAAAAATTGATGCGCTGGCCAGCGCTACGCCGCTGGCCGCCAAAATGTACAGCACCCCCTGGACCGAGCTTCTGCTGGGTACCCACGGCGGCGTGCTGGGCGAGACCTGTGCCGTCGCTCTGCTGCTGGGCGGCCTGTATCTGATCCTCAGCGGCACCATCTCCGCCATGATCCCCGTCTCCTCTCTGGCGACCGTCGCCGTGATGTGCCTGCTGTGCGGCCGCGCGGATGAGATCCCTCTGCAGCTGCTTTCCGGCGGTCTGCTGCTGGGCGTGTTCTTCATGGCAACCGATTATGTGACCTCTCCCTACACCAAGTGGGGCAAGCTGATCTACGGCATCGGCATCGGCGTCATCACCTGCCTCATCCGCTTCTACGGCAGCTCTGCCGAGGGCATGTCCTACGCCATTCTGCTGATGAACATCGTCACGCCCTATATCAACCGCGGCATCCGTCAGCGTCCTCTGGGCGTCAAGCGTCAGCGCCGTAAAAAGGAGGGCAAGCCCGCATGAGTAAGGTAACAGCATTTCTGAAAAAGCACTGGCCGCTGATGATCAGGCCTGTTGTGGTTCTGGTGGTCATCTGTCTGTGCTCCAGCGCGGCACTGGCCGTCACCAACTACATCACCGCGCCCGTCATCGCCGAAGGCGATCTGGTCCGCAATAACGGCGCCCGCGTGGAGCTGTACCCCGCCGAAGCCTATAACAAGCTGGAAGGCGAGTGGGCCGGCGTCGCCGAGGCCTACGAGGTCGTCACCGGCGGCGAGGTCATCGGTTACATCATCACCGGCCTTACCAAGGGCTACGGCGGCGATGTGCCCGTCATGGTCGCCATCGACAACGCCGGTGCCATTGTCGGCATCGAGATCTCCGGCACCGAAGAAACGCAGGGTCTGGGCTCCAAGATCGAAGAGCCCGCCTTCAAGGATCAGTTCAAGGGACTGGCCGCCGCCCCCATCGCGCTGAACACCGAAGTCCAGCAGGTCGCCGGCGCCACCATCTCCAGCAGCGCGGCCGTCACCGCTGTCAACAGCGCCATCGACGCGTTTGCCGCCATCACCGGAAAGGGGGCCTGAGGAACATGAAAGAAAAACTGAAAATCGTTACCAACGGCCTGCTGAAGGAGAATCCCAGCCTCAAGCTGGTTCTGGGCACCTGCCCCACGCTGGCCGTCACCACCATGGCGTTCAACGGCCTGGGCATGGGTCTGGCCGCCACCTTCGTGCTCATCTGCTCCAATGTGGCCATTTCGCTGCTGCGCAAGGTCATTCCCCAGCAGGTGCGCATCCCCTGCTACATCACTGTGATCGCCGCCTTCGTCACCATCGTGCAGATGCTGATGAAAGCGTACCTGTACGACCTGTATGCGGCGCTGGGCGTGTTCCTGCCGCTGATCGTGGTCAACTGCATCATTCTGGGCCGCGCCGAGATGTTCGCCTCCAAGAACGGCGTTCTGGCCAGCGCGCTGGACGGTCTGGGCATGGGTCTTGGCTTTACCCTGACCCTGACGCTGATGGGCACCGTGCGCGAGATCCTCGGCAGCGGCACCTGGATGGCCGGCCTGCTGGAGGAGCCCATTCTGGACATCTCCGGCGTCATTCCTCCCATGGGCATCCTGTCCAAAGCGCCCGGCGGCTTCTTCGTGTTCGGCTGCTTCATGGCTGCCGCCATCGCACTGGAAAAGGCGGATGGCAAAAAGGTGAAGCTGGGCTGCGGCGGCTGTCCCTCTGCGGGCTGCTGCCCCGAAGCGCAGGGCTGCAGCGGCGGCTGCGAGGGCTGTGCATCCGCTGCTGAAGCGGCAACGGACGAAGCCGGTCAGACGGCTGAGAACAAGCCAGAAGCCACCGATACCGGGAAAGGAGAGTGAGTGATATGGCTGTCAAATTTGCTGCGATCTTTTTCAGCATGATCTTTGTGGACAACTATGTCCTCAGCAAATTCCTGGGCATCTGCCCGTTCCTCGGTGTCAGTAAAAAGCTGAACAGCGCCGTCGGTATGAGCGTGGCCGTCACCGTGGTCATGGTCATTGCCACCGCTGCCACCTGGCCCATCTACCACTACATTCTGGTGCCCAACGGTCTGGATTATATGCAGACCATCGTCTTTATCCTCATCATCGCGGTCATCGTGCAGCTGCTGGAAATCATTCTCAAAAAGTTCCTGCCGCCGCTGTATGCCGCACTGGGCGTGTATCTGCCCCTCATCACCACCAACTGTGCCATTCTGGGCGTCACCATCCTCAACATCGACAACGGCTATACCTTCCCCGAAGCGTTGGTCTGCGCCGCGGGCGCCGGTGTCGGCTTTCTGCTGGCGATGGTGCTGTTCAGCGGTGTGCGCAGCCGCATCGAAGAGGCAAAGCCCCCAAAATGCTTTGAGGGCCTGCCCATCACGCTGGTGGCCGCAAGCATGGTGTCGCTGTCCTTCATGGGCTTCGGCGGCATCATCGAGGCTATCTTCGGCGTGTAAGAAAGGAGGAAGAACGATATGCTTTCCAGTGTCATGACTGCTGTTCTGGTGGTCGTAAGCGTCGGTTTTATCGGCGCAGTGATCCTGGTGATCGGCTCCAAATTCTTCGCTGTGGAAGAGGATCCCCGCATCGGTCAGGTACAGGAGTGCCTGCCCGGCGCCAACTGCGGAGCCTGCGGCTATGCCGGCTGTGCCGACTACGCCAAGGCCATTGTTGAAAATGACGCGCCGCTGAACAAATGCATCCCCGGCGGTCAGGGTGCGGCCGACGCGGCCGCTGCCGTCATGGGTAAGGAGGCCGGATCCACCGGCCCCGCCCGCAAGGCTGTCGTTGCCTGCCAGGGCAGCGCCGACCACCGCGGCTTCAAGTACCGGTACGAGGGTATCAAGAGCTGTGCCGCCGTCAACATGCTGTACAGCGGCCCCACGGACTGCCGTTTCGGCTGTCTGGGCT
>CAZYRD010000014.1:0-24409 GCA_964649475.1 uncultured Faecalibacterium sp. | reverse complement strand
AGAAAGGTACCGCCGCGCTTCAAATAAGAAGCTGCTTTCCGGAATGTGCCGTCCAGATCTGTTGTCCAACCGATCCCATAAATGGAATAGACAACATCAAAATATTCCTCCGGAATACCCGACGCTGTTTCCATCGGCGTACACAACAGTTTCGCTACGCAACCATTTTCACGCAAATACCTCTCTGCATTGTCCAGCTGTCGTTGGGAAATGTCCAGTCCCCACAATTCCGCCGCGCCACGATCCGCAAGATATTTCAATGAATGGCCGCTGCCACAACAGAGCTCCAGCACTTTCTTGCCCTCGACATCACGGAATAAGCCAAGTTCATTCTCCGTCACAAAGCAAACACCGTATTCGGGCAGCGCCGTCGTTCCAAACCACAAATCGGCGTGTGCATCCCAGTATGTACGGTTGGTCTGTAAAACAGAAGTGTTATTTTGCATGGTTTTTATTCTTCGCCTCCGGTTCCACCGGCAGCCAGACCTCGTACCAGCGGTTTTTCTGGCGCTCGTCGTGGTCGGTCTGCAGGTGCAGCACCTCAATGGCAAGGTCGCCCTTGTGCCGGTAGCCGGAGGCAGGCAGCCAGCTTTCGAAGATCTGACCGAACAGCCGGGGGAACTCCTCCCACGCAAGACCGCCGCGGCCGGTGCGGAAGGCCGCATAGGTGCCTGCGGGCAGGACCCGTTTTTCCAGCACGGAAACGTCCTTTGCATCCTTCGCCTCGCGGGCGACCATGTATTTACCGTCCTGCCAGACGCCGTACCACACGCCGTCGTAGGCGCGGCTGCCGGGCTGGTTCCAGCGGCCTTCGCAGATGCGGGCCGGTACGGCGTCCTGTGCGTCGTCCCACAGAATGTTGCGCAGCTCTTCGCGGCTGCGGTAACCCATGCCGTCGTACTGCTTTGCCGCGCCGAAAACCTCGGTTTCGGGCAGGGTGATCAGTTCAAAATCCATTTTACTCGCTCCTTTGATGATGATATGAAAGGAGGCGGGCGGATAAACGCACAGCGCGCCGCCGTTTTTGCGGTACGCCGTCGGCGTGACGCCGTGCTGCCGCACAAATGCTTTGGAAAAAGCATCCGCACTTTCGTAGCCGACCTGCAGCGCAATATCCAGAACACGCATATCCGTATCCCGCAGCTGCTGTGCCGCAAGGGTCAGCCGGCGGCGGCGCACATACTCCTTCAGCGACATCCCGGTCATGTAGCTGAAAAAGCGCTCCAGACTGTCCGCTGTCACGCAGGCCAGCCGTGCGGTCTCTTCCACATCCAGCTCCGTGCACAGATGTCGTTCGATATAAGCCATGGCGGCGTTGAGTTTTTCGGGTGTATCCATCCGTTTCACATCCTGTCATCATTCTATCAAAAGCAGCGTTCCTCTGCCCGACTTTCCGCGGGCGGGTTTTGACGGTATGAAAAAACAGCGTGGCGGCCACGCTGTTCTTGTTTTGCCGACTGTATCCGGTCCGTCAGCTCATTTTTTCCAGATACGCCTTTACGTCAAAGGGCTGCGGGGTCTCGTCCTTGCGCAGGTACAGCGGGTGGTGGGGATGCCCCGCTTTGGAGATGGCGCCGAAACGCACCCACGGCGTACCATAAGCATCCGTAAGCTGCACCAGATCCCGCATCAGCACGGGCAGATAGGAGCGCTTTTCGATCAGCGTGCCCCACGCCGCCCACATGGTGGCCTGTTTTTCCTTCAGCACGGTTTCCAGCCATGCCACGTTGCGGGCGTGCCATTCGGCGTTGGGCTGCGCGTGCATGGCATTGGGGTCGGTGGCGCGCTGGGGATACACGTTGAACATGATCCAGCCGTCAAAGCCGTTGGCAAGCGCCAGCCGTTCCACGCTTTTAAGAGTGGGGTCCAGCGCGCCCGGCTGTGCGGTGCTGGGGTTGATGCCCACGCACACCAGCGGACGTGCGCCCGGACGCCCCAGAATGTACCGGTGGTCACAGTAGGCGTTCGGCTCGTAATACCACGGGCCGGTCTCAAAATCATACAGCTGCAGCGGACCGCCGGGGGCGCGCTCGTCCTGTACGGCAAGCGGCGGCAGCAGCTCCGGCACGGCATGGGGAACTCTGCTCATTTGCGGCCCTCCTTTTTCAGAACCTCGGTGCGGATATAGCGGAACACGGCGTCCTCGCCCTCGTCCTTCAGCATGGTAAGCAGCCCCAGCAGAAGCCGCTCGGTATCGGGATGGATGCCGGCATGGTCGTGGCCGTTCATGTAATACTCCCAGGGCGAAGCGTCGGTGTACGCCTCTTTTTTATAGGTACGGCTGGCGGCGACACGGTCACAGAAAGTCTCCACCACAAAGCGCGGCGGAATGGGTACGCCCTGTAATTTTTTATCAATATAGTCCGTCCAGTATTCCAGATGGTGCCGATTGCGGCCCTTGTGGTGCATCCACGCAAGGCTGTAGCCGTTCTGATTGCGCTCGGCCTCGTTGGGGCTGCGGTTGCCCTGAAAATACCGCACGCCGGGCCAGAATTCCGTGGGGGAAAATTTGGACAGGTCATGCGTCAGCCCCTGCCGGTAAAGCCCTGCGCGGAAACAGTATTTTGCCACAAGCCATTTGTGATGGCAGATGGTGGAAAGATGCCCGAAAAAGCTGCTCATGGGGCCTCCTTTTCGGCGGGATACAACGCCGCCAGACGGTCGCGCGCATGGCAGATATGCTGCACGGTAAGGCTTTCGGCGGCTTCGCCGTCATGGGCGGCAAGCGCTTCATAAATGGCGCGGTGCTCGGCCAGCGAACGGGCCGCGCGGGCGGCGTCCGAAAGGCTGGTACGGCGGAAACGCTGCTGCCGGCGGTGCAGCGCGGTTAGGGTATCCGTCAGCATGGGGCTGCCGCAGTCGCTGTACAGCGCATGATGGAAATCGGTGTCCAGCTGGTGCAGTTTTTCCGGCTTTGCCTTGGCAGTATAAAACTCCTGCAGATCAAGGATCTTCGCCAGCGCCTGCAGCTCGGGTTCAGTGATGCGCAGTGCGCTCCAGCGGGCGGCAAGCCCCTCGATGCGCATGCGGATCTCGTAAATATCCAGCATATCCTGCGCCGAGACCCCCGCCACCACCGCGCTGCGGTTGGGCTGCACGGCAATAAGGCCCGCTGTTTCCAGCCGGCGCATGGCCTCGCGCACCGGCGTGCGGGAGACCTTGTATTTTTCGCACAGGCCAAGCTCGGTAAGCACATCGCCCGGCTGCCGCACACCGTTGAGGATCTCCTGCTCCAGAGAGCGGAACACCTGTTCCGCCAGCGAATCCTTCATGTTTTTTCTCCTTTGTTCCGTCTGCCACGGTTGTGATGCTATAATAAAAATTATACACCAATCGCCGCCTTTTGGGTAGTCTTTTGCCGTCATAAAAAATTTACAGTATTTTTGCCGATTCTATGTGCATGACACACAAATCTATGCTATAATGATAATGGTAACAAAAGTCTTACAAAATTACACGGAAACGAGGTGCGTTATTTGAATATCGTCTTTTTGCTGAAGCAGAAAAGTCAGGTCGCGTACGTGTATGAGGACAGCACCCTGCGGCAGGCGCTGGAAAAGCTGCGCACTCACGGGTATACCGCCATTCCGGTCATCTCCCGCAGCGGCGAATACATCGGCACCATCAGTGACGGCGACTGCCTGTGGTTTCTGGTGGACAACAACGTCAGCGATATGAAAACCGCCGAAAACTACCCCGTCAAAAAGCTTCTGGTGAAGGAACGGCACCATCCGGTGAACATCGCCTCCACCATGCAGGATCTGCTTGCCGGCGTGATGGACAAAAACTTCGTCCCTGTCGTGGACGGCCGCAACGCCTTTATGGGCATCATCACCCGTAAAGACGTACTGAAATATTTTGCCGATGCCGAGACCCGCCACCGCGAGGAAACCGCCAAGGCCTCCGGCGCGCCGGTCACCACCGGTTTTCCCGCCTTATAATCCCGCCTCTTTTCTTCGGCACCCCGCCAGCGCAGCCTCGCGCTCCGGGGTGCCGTTTTCATTTTTTGCGCAATTCCTCGTTCTGTGCGGCGCCTTGCGCCCGTCTTCCCCCGCTGCACATTATTCCTGCTGCAGCTCCTGCCGCAGCTGCGCCAGCGTACGGCTTTCCAGACGGGAGACATAGCTGCGGCTGATGCCCAGCAGCTGCGCCACCTGCTGCTGGGTCATGGGCGGCTGGCCGCCGAAACCGTACCGCAGCAGGATGATCTGCCTGTCGCGGCCGTCCAGTATGCGCTGCACCAGCGCATACATGCGGTCAGCCTCTTCCCTGTCTTCCACATCTTCGTCCATCCGGCGGGGATCGCTGACCACATCCATGTAGGTCAGGCCGTCGTCCCCTTGTTCAATGGGTTCATTGATGGACACATTGTTCTGATTTTTGCGGTTGGCGCGAAAATTCATGAGGATCTCATTTTCCACACAGCGGGCTGCATAGGTGGAAAAGCGGCTGGCGCGGGCGGCGTCGAAGCTGTCCACCGCTTTGATGAGGCCGATGGTGCCGATGCTGACAAGGTCGTCCTGCTCCTGCGAGGCGCCGGCGTAGTATTTTTTGGCGATGTGGCTGACCAGCCGCAGGTTGTGGCGGATGAGCCTATCCCGCGCGGCGGCGGCCTCACTTTTTTTGCCGCTGTGCAGCGTGTCAAAGCACTCCCGTTCCTCCTTCAGCGAAAGCGGCCGCGGAAAGCTTCCGCTTTCCAGATGCAGTGCCACAAACAGCATTTTCTGCGCAATGATCGCCAACAGTGCTGCCCACATATCGTTTCTCTCCTTTCCGGTGCGTGCATTTTTTCGCAGCGCGCCCTGCGGAAAAATATGAACCGGACAGGCGTGAATTTGCCTGTCCGGTTTCTGTTGCTCCCGGGGACGATCTCTTTCTTGTAAAGAACGATCCGATATGATAAACTTTAGAAAAGGTGTCCGTATGCGCTGCGGTGACAAAGCGAACGGCGCTTGACATGCTGAAAACTGTTTTGGGAAAGGGCGAGTCCGCCATGAAAAAAACATCCTGTACGCCGCCGGTATGCGGCAAAGACGTTTTGGAAGTTGCCTACCGCACCATCGGGCCCGATTCCAGGATCGGACAGGAGCATTTTGATAATTCCATAGAGATCTTTCAGTTCTGGTCATCCGGCGGATATTTTATCGCCAAGGGCAACATTTATCCGATCACTCCCGGCACGGTCGTTCTGGCCAACGCCATCCACCCACACTATTCCAATCCCACCCAGATCGCCACCTATAACCGCAGCAAGATCGTGATCAACTACGAACTTTTTCTGCGGCTGTCGGATATCTGCGGGATCACGGAATACGCGGACAGGCTTTTTCTGCGCAACGGCGGGCTGATGCTTTCCGCGGATACGAACAATTTCAATCCGTTGGAGATGGACGCTCTGTTCCGGCAGGCTTCGCTGAATTTTCCCATCGGGCCGGAGCCCGGCCTGAAGCAGGCGCACGTTGTTGATGCCTTGATCCGTATTCTGATCGCCGTCTTCTCCCATGCGTCCGACACACCGCAGGAAAAGGCGGAGAAAACGACCCTGAACCGGTTGGCGGACTATCTCAACAGGCCGATCAATTCCTATAACGACTTTTCGCTGGAAAGCCTGTGCCGACATTTGTACATCAGCCCCTCCTACGCCTCGCATCTTTTCAAAAAGCTGACGAATCAATCCTTCTCGCATTACATCATGGAGCTGCGGATCTCGGAGGCCAAAAAGCTGCTTCTGACCACGGACATGAAGGTGCGCGACATTGCGGAGCATCTGCAGTTTGCAGACAGCACCACCTTTTGCAAAACCTTCAAAAAGCATACGCACTGTACGCCAAATGATTACCGCAAAACCTCGGGAATTTCACTGAATGCCCCCGAATGAGTACAGCCGCAGCTGCCTGTATGCTGCAACACGAGGCCTGACGCCGCTCAAACGTCAGGCCTCGTGTTATTTACTGAGCACAGCTTTGAAGAATACGGCATCCCGATACTTTGCAGCTTTATTCCGAAAGAACACAAACGAGCGTTTCTCCCATTCTTGTTCCAAGGCGCAGGTCGGAAATGCCGTCAAAGTGGGCACCGTCGGTACCGATGGGGATATCCGCCGTTGTCACCAAACGGATATGGGGAGCTTCTTCGGCAACCCGCTTTTGCGCAGCGCGCACCACGTCCGACCACGGGTGTTTTTCGGTTTCGGTCGCGATCTCCCCGATGACGAACGGAAGCTGCTCATCCCTGAGCTCAGCGCGCACACATTCCACAAAAGCACGCAGGTTATCGGCGTACCGCACCGCCGCATTTTCACGGTCGGCGTCCGCCTCGCCCTGCATCCATACGAATGCTTTCACATGCGGACGAAACCCTTCTTCGATGAGCCGGTTCAGGCCGTTTGCGACGGTTTCGCTCCACGCACGGTAGCAATACCCTCTGTGCGCCATAAAATGCTTCGGCTCAAACTCCCACAGGTTCCTTGGGTACCAGTCGACAAGCAGGCTGCTGCCGCCCATCGCATAACGCAGCAGTGCAAAATTCTCTTTGTAAAATCCTTCCAAAACCGAAGCTATGCCGTATTCGATCCCCATTTCGGAAGAAGTGCACCCCATGCCCAAACGAACGCCCCGTACCCATCTGCCGTAATATTCCGGGTTAAAATTACCCTCCTGATACAGCATAGCGCGTTCAAATGATTCCGGTATAAAATCTGCCGGTAATGTGGATATTTTGGTACAGCCCACCGCGTTGGACTGCCCGCCGATCAAAATCACATCGATATCTTTAAGTTGCTTCATTCTTTTCCCTTCTCAGCTTCATTCAGAACATCCGGCGGGCAGACAAATCCCCGGTCCCGCAGCCATTTCAGAACCAGATCGTACCAGACGATAAGCTCCGGGTTTACAAGGTGCATTTCATACTCCGCCCAGCACTCCCGTGTGGGAAGCGCCACGCCGTGACCGCCTTTGGGAAACACATGCAGTTCAAACGGTATGCTGTTTTGCGCGCAGGCGTCCGCCAATACCAATGCGTTTCCCACGGGAACAACGGGATCATCGGCACAGTGAAAAATAAAGGCAGGGCAGGCGTCCTTCTGAATGAGGTTTTCCAGACTGACGTCATGCAGGCGGGAGGCGTATGTTTCTTTCAGCAGATTTTTAAAGGAGTCCGGATGGATCAGCCCGGGCCGGGTGGAAACCACCGGATAGCAGTAAATCAATGCATCCAGAGAAAGAAGCCGCCGTTGTTCATCGCTGAATAAATCGCCGCAGAATTTTTCGAGCCCGTTTCCCAAAAGACCTGCCAGATGGCCGCCTGCCGAAAAGCCGATGGCGGCAACCCGGCCGGTCAGACAAAGTTCCGCGGCGTACTGCTTTATGTAAAGCAGCGCCATACCGCACTCATACAGCGCCGTCGGAAATCCGACACCCTCTCCGCAGGAGTAATCAATGTAAAAGGTGTTGAAGCCATCCCCGAAAAAGCGGCGGGCAATGGGGCGGTTTTCGCGAAAGCACAATTCCCCGTATGCGCCGCCGGGTATGACCAGAAGTGCAGGGCGCAGGGTTTCGTCGCGGTCCTCGTGCAGAAATCCGTGCAGGATCCCCGCCTCAGCCTGTTTCGCCTTCCCGAAACAGGCATACAAATCTACGGTGATCTCTTTGATAACGCATCACCTCCACAATATGGTGATAATTTTATACGGCTCTGCCGTTATTCTAATATCGCCTTCTGCGGCTGCAAGTGTGTCTGTGATCTCCTCGTTCATGTTTGCCAGATACGCCTCGGTGCAGTTTTCCAGATGAATTTCGACTTCCGCTGTTTGACCGTTGTTTTCATACAGGCGCAGCAAAAAGTATTCTCCGTCGTAAGTCCTGTCAAAAAGGGAAACCCTGACGTCACCCTTTACCGAGAAAGGCGTCATGCGGTTTTGCAGGAATTCTCCTGCGGTCCGACCTTTATCCCGGCACAGTCCGACAGGCGGATACAGGAAGCTTTCCGCCTCCTCCAGAAATGGGGTATGATTATCCGCGTCGTATTGGTAGGGAATGTAGCTCCACTCGATTTCGGTTTCCCGGATGCACTGTGCATCCGGGATGGGATACCGGTCGCTGGGTGCCGCGCCGCGCCTTGCCAGAAAGGATTTGCTCATCTCACCGATGCTTCTGTTCACCGGAACGGAAAGGATCGTGCTTTCGCCCTCATGCCGCACCTTATATGTACACAAGCCCTTAAAGGCAATAGCCATACCGGCGTTTCCGTCGTGCAGCGCGATCCACTCGTTGAACGGCAAAAACTCCGTGGGCGGAACGACCCAGCCCTCTTTTTTGCCGTAGGGCGCCACTTTTCGCTCGTTTGTACAAAAGGCGCCCTGCGACAATACCGAATCCGCCCGGAACGGGAACGGCAGTTCCAGAAAAGTGATATGGTCTTTGGCTTTGTTGTCGAAACGCAGTTTTACGTCGACCCGGGGAATCCCTTTCCACAAAACGATCTCATACCGGCAGCCGATGGCGACAAGCTCGGGAGAGCGGTCGTCTCCGATCAGTTTTTCCGGCACACAGTACCGGCTTTTGATCTCTATTTTCTCTGAAACGGCTCCTTTCAGGCATCGGACGCTTTCCACCTTGCCGCTGTCCGAACAGATGGGCGGATAGTCTTTGTATGGCTCGGAATAATCCCAGACATCTCCGGCATCCGGCAGATCCTTCAGCAAATTGAAACCGGCATACGTTACGTTGCTGCGTTTGTCAAAAATATCGATCAAAGCGCCCTTTGCCGTCACGCGGAAGTATTCGTTTTCGATCCGGGTATCTTCGGACGGCTTTTGCGTTTCGGGGTGCTGTCCCGCAATGGTTTTCCACGCAAAGGTCTCCACCGTAAAAGGCTTCAGTTCTGCAAGAAAATCAACTTTACGGTATTGCATACCGGGCATTGCGGGATAATACGGCTTTCCCCTGGCGTTCAGCACCGCCGGTTCCCGCTCGTGAACGGTACACTCCATGCGCTGCCTGTCCGCGTTAAAAATGGCGACATCTCCGTCACCGACAGGCAGCCAGATGCTGCAGACCTGTTTTCCCGCTTTGGAGGAAGCGTTGTATACGGTTACACTCCGTTCGTCGTCCGCCCACCACTTGCCCAGACAGGCGGAAAACTCGTTCAGCAGGGAAAGGACAACTTCTGCGGCAGACTGTTTGCTGAAGATGTTGCGGGCTTCCATTTCCTTATGGACCGGATCGATACTGGAGCCATGTACGCTGTCGTGCGTGCTGTTGACCAGCACGTTCTCCGTGACGGCTTTGAGAATGGCTTCGAAGTTTGCGTTCTGTCTGCCGATAAGCCTGTACATGGCCAGAAGCGGAAGAGCGTACTTGAAGAGCAGGGTCTCCGAGGCAAAGATGTCGAGCTTCTGGTAGATCCGTGCCGCCAGCACGCCAAGCAGAATACAGTCCGTCTTGCAGCCCAGCAGCTCGCCCTTGAAACGGCACCCGATATCCGCATTTCTCAATGCTTCCACATATTCTTCCGGAGAGGCAAACACGAACTCGATCTCATTCTGCAGTTCATTGGCAAGGGCAACGGTATCCCCCAGCGCGACCTGCGGCGGGCAGTGATCGCTTCCCATGGGCAGGATCATCACGTTCTGGCTGTAGAGGTCGATGCTGCTTTTTACCGCTTCGATCATCTGCCGCGCCAGATATTCAATATTCCTGTGCACAGAAATAACGGTGTGTCTTTCATACGAAACGTTGGTCTCGTCAAAATAGGGTATGCAGCGCGGATCGTGGTCCTCCGGGTCGTTGTTCTGCGAAAGAAAATGGGTGGCGTAGTTGTAATTCACCGCAATAAGCCCGGAGCCGTCCGCGCCGATGAAGTGAAACTCCCGGCCTTCGTCGATGTCCACCATGCCACGCGTGAACAGCAGGCTGTCTATGCCGAAATTGCGCAGGATCTGCGGCAGCTGATACGGGTGTCCGAAATTATCCGGCAGGTAGCCCACCCGCATCGGCTGCGCGCCGTATTCCATACTTTTTCGGTTACCCCACAGGCAGTTTCGCACCATACATTCGCCCGAGGGGATCCACTCGTCAAACTGCGTGTAAAACGGGCCGATCAACAGCTTGCCGGTCCGGATCAGCTGCCGGATTTTTTCTTTATAATGAGGAAAATACCGGATCAGATCATCCAGCAGAAACACGCTGCCGTCAAAAGTATAGGCTTGGTAATTTTCCTTGTGTGCCGCTTCCTCAGACAGCGTGTCGATGATATCAGCCGCCCAGAACCGGTACGCATCCAGCGTTTTGTACCATTCAATATCCAGATGTCCGTGGTTGATGACGATGACCTTTATTTTCCGTTTCGCTTCGCCCATATCCTGTTCGCCTCTCTTTCTCATTGTCCGGAGACGATCTGACTCAACGGCCGCCGCATCCGCACAGCATTATTCTCCGCTTTTTACGACCCGTTTTCCTTTCAAGGTCTCCACCTCGCCGTAAAGCCGCGGGAAATAATCGGTGCAGGCCGCGTGTTCCGTATCTCCGCGCATAAATTCCGCCGTAATGCCCAAGACATAGCGGTAATAGATATAAAGAGGAATGGCGGACCAGCCGTGGCACAGACTGCCGGCCTCTTCAAAATCCGCCGCGCCGCCGTCGCTCTCCCAGAAGGTTTTGCAGTCCTCAAACAGCATTCTGCCCCAGCGCTCCTTGATCTCTTCCAGAACGGCAGGCAGATATGTTTCACGCTCCTGCAAAAGAGCGTCATACTTATATATTGTATAACTAAGCATGATTTTGACAAGGTCATTGTTTTTATCCGCCAGAACAGACCGGAGGCGCCGGCACTGTTCCCCGTCCGGTATGCCGCACAGCAGCACCAGCGACTGCATCAGCTCGCCATAATGCGTTTTCTGCCCATCGACCACATAGGAGGCAAAAACCTGCTTTTCCGCATCGTAAAAACGGGTGCGGATGCCCTCTTTGATCACATCAGCCAGCTTTTCGTACCGGAGCACGGCGGCCTCCTTCTTCAGCACCCGTGCGATCCCGGCAGCACTCTGCAATGCCAGACACAGAAAAGCATTGTACAGGCCGTCGTAAAAGCCATCCCCGGGCCGCACGTTTTCCAGCAGGCGAAACGGCTTGCCCCGGCGGCTGCCCTCCGTCCATTCATAAAAGTGCCAGCTTTTTCCATCGTTCGGCGGCACGGCAAGGCCGTCTGTGATGCTATTTGTAAACTCCCCCAGCATGAATTCCAGCTGCGGCCAAAGCGTTTCCAGTGCCGCGCAGTCATTGCTGTAATCCAGGTATTCTTTCAACGCCAGAAACCATATAAACGAAAACGACGGCAAATAGAGATCGATGCCGCAGGGCGCACAGGTGTTCACGAAGCCGTTTGGCCGCATGGAGCGCGCGATCAGCCCGTGCGAGCTTTTGGGCATTTCAAATTCGGAAAACGCATAATACCCGCACAGCATCTGGTTGCGGGAATCCGACGCGTAAAGCCCCTGCTCCCGCCACGGGGAATCCTCATAATGCTCGTGCATGCAGCACAGCAGGGTGTTTTTGCACGCGTCGTGGATCTTTTCGTGCAAAGAATCGCCGCACAGGAATTTTCCGGTGTGCCTCGCGGGATAATCCGCATTTATGATCCCGACATCGTAAACCGTCAGATGCCGGAAATTGGAAGCGTGGACCTGAACGTATCTGCCTGCAATCCGCCGGAAATAATAGGTAAACTGTTGCCGGCCTTGCTTGCAGATGCACCGGTTGGCAAAATTCCGTCCGCCCACGTGGGTACGCACCCGCAGATCTTTCAGGTGTTCGCCGTAGGCGATCTCGATGCAGGCGTTTTCGCTGGTGTCAATGTCGAAAGAAAGATAACCGCTCCGTTCATCTCCAAGGTCGATCACAAAATACAGATCTTTGCTGTCCTTTGCAGACAATTTTCCTGGAAGAGACCTTTCACCGTCAAACACCTCTTCAAAAAGACGGCTGGACAAAAAGTCGTGCTGCATCGTTTTGGCAACGGTCTCTTCTTCCTGTCCGCGCATAAAATATCCCTGCGCGATCACGTTTCTGGCATAATCGTCGGACAGCACCAGCTTTTTGGTGGGCCGCGGATACAGCGTCACTTCACCCATCACAGCGCTGGGCGTCATTACCGGCTTCGCAAAAAGGTCGCAGTCCTTCTGCGCGTTGTAGAAGAAGCCGTACCCCAGCTGCATGGTGGTCTTGAACATCCCGCCGCAGGCGTATTCCTCTGCAAGGGAAGTCAGCGTATGCTCATCGCCCGCAATGACATCGCTGCCGTTTTCCAGCCGAAACCACAGACCGGCGATGCCCACCGTATACTGCATGGAGGGCTCGCCCTGATAGTACACCTTTATCACCATGCGGTTGCCGCCTTTGTGTAAAAACGGAGCGATCTCCAGCGTGTCATACCGCCGGTATTCCGGATAATCGCGCCACTGACCGCAGGAAACGAACCGACCGTTGATCCACACCGCATATTCGGTGTCCGCACAGATGAAAAGCCGTGCCGAAGCCGAAACTGCATCAACGTCAAAATCGCGCACAAAATTCACATACGCATTCTTTTTTGCGGCGGCTGTGTTCCAGATCCAACGACCTTTGTATATCTTTTCCGTGTTCATATTCTCTCTCCGTTTGTCTCCCGGGCACAAATATCTGTGCGGCTTAGCGGCTTATTTTTTCAAAAACAGAATTTTCCCGGGTTCGATCACAAACTCGCAGGAAACGGTTCCATTGACGCGATCCTGCCATGCATCGCGAAGCTTCAGCGTATAATTCTTATTCTCAAGATTCGACACTGCCAGATACTTCTCCTCGTTTACGAACATCGAAGCGGCAATTCTGTCCGGAAGCGCCGAAAGGATCTCGTCGCATTCCCGCAGCTCGATGTAAACCACGCTGTCGTCCTCGACCATCGGGCGGTAAAGGGACAGGTATCTGCTCCAGCGCGCAAACTCGGTGGTGTCGTCCGGCACGGCGGACCACAGGCTGTACACATACGGCCCGTCGGGGTGTTCTTTCATCCAGGCGTCGACCTTGCAGTCAAACAGATACTCGCGGTTATACCTCGCATCCTCTCTGCCGAACATCAGGCAGTCCGCATCCTTCCGTTTTCCCAGAAAAGGTCTGCCGCAGGAGGAGGTCAGCAGCGGGAACTGCATAAACGGAATGACGCTTGCAAAATAGTAGTCGGGATTTTCCAGATTCAGCGTCACCTTATCCTGACAGGGCACGACGTAGTCGCCGAAATCCTTGCCCACGCCCAGCGTCGTGCTTTTCTGGTTTTCTCCGATCCACAGATAATCGTACACTTTATCAAGGCAGGGCGCTTTGGAATTGCCGTCGCAGTGCAGCTTATAAATGCCGCCGCGCTTCTTCACCTCTGTGTAAATGAGCGAGAGCAGGTCCTCCATCTCCGGATCGTATTCGCCCAGTCCCTCTCTTTGGGGCCGATTTCCGTTCACGGTATAGCTTGACTGCAGCCCCCAGTCGTTGTAAATGCCGTCAAACCCGTACTTATCCAGAATGTGAAAGGTTTTTGGCAGGATGAACTCGCGCCATTCCGCCTTGCCTGCCGAGCAGCGGCGGTATTTGTGCGCCAGTCCGCCCATGCAGAAATGCACGCTGTGCGTGAACTCCTCCCGAAAATCCGGCCCAAATTCGTGGATATAGCCGGACGAAACATACGGAAGGACCTTGATGCCGTATTGATGGCACAGCTCCACAAAATGCTTCATTCCCTCCGGATCGTGCGATTCGTACTTGCCGACGCCGTACTTCCACACCGCATCGTTCCATTCCTCATGCAGCTGGATGAGCTCAACACCGTTTTCGGCCAGCTTCTTCAGCATATCGTGGTCGTATTCCGTCGGTTCGATTTTGAACGGATAGGGATAATCACCAAGGTTGTACACCGCCTGCCCCGGAAGATAATCCCGCACCCGATGCCGGCGAAAATATTTTTTGTTGTCCGCCTCGGCCGAATTGATGTTTTCGATCCGCGCCCGGTGCTGTTCAAGGGTAAGATGTTTCATAACCGATACCACCTGCCGCTTTGGCAAATATTTTATTGATATGCTTCAAAGGCGTCCGCGTATTTTGCGGCAAATTTCGCTTTCCACTCCTCCGGCGCATCGCCAAAAGGCTTGCGGCAAATTCCCATCGGGATGCCGACCAGTTCCGACAATGCGAATTTCAGTGCTCCGTTGACGTTTCCGTTTTCGATCAGATCGGCGATGATCCCGTTTGCCTCGTGCTGCAGCTCCAGCGCCTGTGCAAATTTGCCCTCTTTGCAAAGGCGGCTCATCTCAATGAATTTTTCCGCCATCACGTTATAGGTGCTGCCGATCGCGCCGTCCGCGCCCATCGCCATGCCGCACAGGAACATTTCGTCATAGCCGTTGTACAGGATCTTGTCCGGGTATTTCCGGCGCAGCCTTTCAAAGGTGAAGTAATCGCTGCCGGTGAATTTCACGCCCAGAAATCTGGGGTCGGGCAGCAGCCGGTCAAACACATCCAGCCCGACCGCCACGCCGGACAACGCGGGAATGCAATACATCAGCACCGGCAATCCGACCGCCTCGGCGATATCACGGTAATACTGTACAAGTTCCTCTTTGGAAAACTTGTAGTAAAAAGGTGTCACTGAGCTGACGGCATCGTAGCCCAGACTTTCGCACAACTTGGCATACTTGATCGCGTTTTCGGTGGAAAGATCACCGATATGAGCGATCAGCGTGCATCTTCCGCGAGCAGCTTTTGCACATGTCTCATACACCGTGCAGCGCTCCTCCGGACTGAGAAGAAAAACCTCGCCCGTGCTGCCGCCGACGTAAAAACCGGCAACACCTTTTTTGAGATTGTATTCCACCAGCTGCTCCAATGCGGCGGTGTCAACGCTTCCGTCCCCGGCAAACGGGGTCAATAAAGCCGTAAAAATCCCCTTAAACTTCTCGTTGTTGTTCATGAGCGGTCTCCTTTTTCGTTTTTTGTCAGGTTTCACAAGGCGCTTCCGTATTCACAGCACGGCACAGCCGCACTTCTTTATTTATATTTTAGCGGTAAAGCACACACCAGTCATTGGCATATAGCGCAAAGAAAATGTGCCAAAACTGCTTTTTTCTCCGTTGTTTTTCTGCCAATATTTTTTGAAGACGAAAAATTCTCCGGTCGCAGAATATCCTTAAATTCTGCAGCAGCCCCTCTCCTCAACCGGCGCGCCCTCTGTCTCAAGGCAATTCATCCCAAATGCAACAGCGCGCGCCAAAAAGAAACAAATGCAAAAGAGGTCCGCTTTACCGGTCGTCAATCCATAAGGAGCTTTAACGTATGCGAAATTATATGCCTGCCGCACCTCGAGCGCAGCGTTTGCTTCAGGCCAAAATAAGACAGTATCGAATTTTAGCATTGACATTCGTCACTGTTTCAGGCTGAAAACGCCCAAGATGTATTGCTTTGATACGGGCTTGGTGGCGTGCCTGACCCGCTATTCTTCCCCGGAGATCCCTGCGAACGGGGCGATCAGCGGCGAGAACTGTATTGTGCCGTTCCGGATGCTTTGCGGTATATGCAGAAGCCCTTCCGGTGCGTGTGACACCGGGAGGCCTCTTTTGGGCAAGGGATAATTTTCAGCCATTATTCAAAACGGCAAACCTCTTTGGAAAGATCAATCTTCCATCGCACTGCCTCTACATCCCCTGTATCGACCGGAATGCACGCAGAGTAACGCCATGTTCTTTCATAAAAGATTTTATGAAAAAACAGCCGGCATCGTATCCGCGTTTCAACGCAAGCTTTGCTCGATAAAGGCAGAAAATCCCGCAGGACAATATGGATCGTCCTGCGGGAAAGATGAGAAAAAATCAGCTGTTTCCAAGGTGGATGGAGCAAGAACAGGAAAGCCTCCAGCAGTATTACAGCTGCTTCCCTCACCATATCAATACATTGACCTGCATATGCCGATGGCAGCAGCGACGGCTTGAATACCGATACATTTTTTCTCCGGCTCGAACCAACTGTCCGTCCTTGTCCAGTGAATATTGCAGCTTGGGATTACCAGGTTTATGCTGAACAACGCTGACAGTAATATCAGCTTTTTCAGTACCGGGCCATTCAGATTTCGACGGAATTTGCGATTTACGGTAACCGGTAATTGGCAATAAAAGCTGGCCATCCTCATCCAAAGAGGCCGTATGCAGGCGATATGCCTTTTGCCTGTTGGCGTTCAGGATATCCGTATGTAATGACCTCTGGTTATTCCAATCAGTTCTGCAGCCGCTTTCTGCATCAGCCCCATGTGATGACGGCACCAACGGAGCCTGTCCCGCACATTCGGTATGTCCTCAAACTTCTGATACTGCTGATCGAATAATTGCGCTTCCAGCAGCTTGCGAGGGGCTGTCCGTCGGAAACCATGGATATGCATCGGTGCATACCTCACATAGCCGTCCAAAGCGGAGCAAAGGATGCAGATATTCTCGGAAACCTGTGCCAGAATACGCCGTTTTGGTCTTTTCCGCTCTGGGGGGTATTCGGAACCATAAACGCATCTGTGAGAGGATCTCATTTTCCACGCAGCGGGCTGCACGGGCGGAAAAGCGGCTGGCGCGGGCGGCGCCGAAGCTGTCCACCGCTTTGATGAGGCCGATGGTGCCGATGCTGACAAGGTCGTCCTGCTCCTGCGAGGCGCCGGCGTAGTATTTTTTGGCGATGTGGCTGACCAGCCGCAGGTTGTGGCGGATGAGCCTATCCCGCGCGGCGGCGGCCTCACTCCGGCGCAAATCCAAAGCAAGGCCGCATGACGCAGCGGTATTCTGCATCCGGGCGCTTTTGGTTTGCCCGTTCACCCGGAAAGCGACCGGCTTATAAAGCCATCACCTGCAGAAAAATTTTTCTCTTCAACGGCGAATTCAAAATTTTGTAACTTTTTGACCGCAGATCCGCTATATAATTGAAGCCGTGAACATATTGAAATTTACGGAAACGGAAAGCGTGATCTTATGTCTGCAATGCGAAAGCGGTACATATGGCGGCTGGTCGGGCGCTGCTTGATTTTCATCCTGTGCGTCCTTCTGTGCGTTTTTCATCCGGAGAGCTTTGCCGCTTTGGACGGAATGAACTTCTGGAAAAGCTTCTCTCCTCTGCATCTGCTTTGGGCGCTGTGGGTCGCAGATATGGTGCTGCAGGTCGTTCCGGTGAAAAACAAGGTCGCACTGGGTTCGCAGAAGCTGTTCGCCAACCGCTTCAAGCCCATCCGGGATAAAATCAATCACGAAGCCCTGCGCGAGTACATCGTGACCACCACCAAAGCGGCGTACAGGGTGCTTATTCTCTGGGGCCTGCTGATCGCCGTCATCGGCCTGTTGTACCGCATCGGCGTGCTGGGCCGCATCGGCCTGTTTATGATCTCGGTGCTGTTTTACGTCTGCGATCTGATCTGCGTGCTGATCTGGTGCCCCTTCCGGCTGCTTATGAAAAACCGCTGCTGCACCACCTGCCGGATCTTCAACTGGGATCACCTCATGATGTTTTCGCCGCTTATTTTTGCAGGCGGCTTTTATGCGGTCTCCCTTGTCGTCATGGCGCTGCTGGTTTGGCTGGTCTGGGAGCTTTGCGTGATCCTGTACCCGGAACGCTTCTGGTACAAATCCAACCTAGCGCTGAAATGCTCGGAATGCACCGACAAGCTCTGTACCCAGTACTGCCAGAAGCTTCGCAAATAACCGAAAGACGTCCCGGCCGCTGCGGTCAGGACGTTTTTTACTGCAAAAAAACGGAGCGGACCCGCATCCGCTCCGTAAATATATCAGATATTTTACCGGCTGACCGTCACAGCCGTGCCTGCCCTTTGCCGTCCGCTTCCTGCTTTACCACAGGGAAGCAGCACAGGCGCAGCCTTGCACAGCCCATGGGGATCAGCCGCAGCTCTTCCGGTCTGCTATCAGAAACCACCGGGCTTTGCGGAACGGGGTCGATCATATTATCCGTGATCTTCCATTGTTCCAGCCTGCGGCCTCTGACGCCAAGCACGATGGGCGCGTCCGGGTTGTTCCACGGCTGCGGCTTCACCTCGCGCATTTCAAGCACATGGATCTCCCCGGCGGAAGCGACGTCCAGTGCGTAGTTCCACGGCGTCTGCGGGTGGATCTGATACGCAGCATCCCCGCCGATCTCGTTTCTGACACATTTTTCGCAAGCGCGCACAGACCATTCTTCGCCGATCTCCAGCGAATAATCCAGCGGGCCGCGGGAGATGCCTGCGCAGTTGCCGTTGAGCGCCCAGCGGCGGAGGCGGATCTCCTGTCCGAACACGATCTCGACCGTATTGTTCAGCCATTCCCGCTCGATGCACAGGACGGGCCCTGTCTTTTCCACGGGGATATCCACACCGTCGATTTTGAGCGTGAACGTGCTGCACCACTGCGGAATGCGCAGCCAGAACGGGAAGTTCACCTTTTCTTCGCAGGCGATCTCAAACTTTACCGCAGTGTCAAAGGGATAGTCCGTTTCCTCTTTGACGTGTGCCTTCACACCGCTGCCGACCAGAACCTCCGCGCTGCAGGCGGCATACAGCCACGCCGCCACACCGTCGCCGTCAGCGGCCATGATCAGATGCTGGGCGTATGTGGGCCAGCCCATGCCGCTGTTATACACGCAGCAGCGGTACCGCTCGCCGTCCAGATACTCCAGCTGGCTGACACGGTTGTAGTAATCCCGGTCAAGCTCGTCGATCTCCGGCAGGTTGGCCGGGGTGATGTAGTGCACCCGCTTCATATCCGGTGTGTAGCTGGCGGGAAAACTGTTGAGCATGACAGCCTCGCTGCGGTCACCGTAAACCGGGTCGCCCTCCACGTGGGACAAAAGCAGATAGCTGCGGTTCAGCTCCGTCATGGAGCAGGTCTCAAAGCCCTGCCGCGGGTCCGTTTTACCCACACGGGCACATTCGTCCGCCGCCAAAGCGCCGCCGGGCAGCTGCCCGAAGCTCGCTATGAAATCATCGTACCAGCGGTGTGCCAGCGCAAGATCGTCCGGCTCGCCGGTCAGTTCGTAATGAAACGCCGGATACGGGAAAACCTGCGAGAAATGTACGCCGTGCATCGTGCAGAAGCCGTTCTCACTCAACGGGCGGTACTCCTCATAAATGCGTTTGGCCAGTGCCAGCAGAGCCGCATCCTTATTGCGGTTGTACAGCCAGTAGATATGCGGAATGATATCCCCCGCCCGCACCGACTGGATCATCATCTGCCAGCGGTCGAAAAATTTGCTGTTTGCATCGGGCAGCAGCTTGCCGCACTCCAGACCGGCAAGAAAACGGAAAAAGCCTTCCATCAGACGCAGAACCCGCTCGTCTCCGGTGCGCTCGTAATAATCGCGCAGAGGATCCATCGCCACCATGTGCGGCCAGATGTCGGGGATGCCCTTTGCCTCCGGGTCCCGCAGACAGACCGGGCCGAACCACCCGTCCGGCTGGGCACTGGAGAGGATCGCTTCGATATAACGGCGGATCACTGCCAGCAGCCGCCGGCTGCCGGTCAGCACAGCCAGCGGATAAGCCCCGCGCAGCCAGTAGACCTGCTCCTCCCAGGCGATCTCGTTGTAATACGCCTTTTCCTCCGTGCGCAGAAAGTCCTCGCCGGGCGCATAGGTGGCGTTTTCACGGCGCATGTCGGCGAGCATGGTTTCCGGATGCAGCCAGCCGTTGCTCTCCGTCAGAAAAAGGCCGGTTTCATGCAGATGACCGGTCAGGCCATCCTCCATCAGCTCCAGCTGATGCCGTAGCCAACCGGCAGGCTGCACCGCTCCCAGAGGGAGCTTGGTCAGCGGCGACGGCACAAGAGGCTTCTGATTGGCGGTATAGCTGCGGATCCCGCCTGCGGCAGGGATGCGTTCCAAAAAAGTGACTTTCATAAGCCCTTCTCTTTTCTGTTTGAATCGTTTTTCCGCCCGCGCGGTATGTGCGTCGGTTCAGCGGTTTTCCTGCGCACGGACGATGGCCTTGTAATAATCCACCGCGGCGGGCAGGGTGCCGGCCTCGACGTTCTCGTTCAGGCCGTGCATACCGGCCATCTGCTCGGGACCGTAGCACACAGGAGAAAACCGCACGCAGGCGTCGCACACCTCACCGTAAAAACGGGCGTCGGTGCCGCCGGTGACCACGTAGGGCATCAGGCCAACGCCGGGGAAGATCTCGGCGATGGCGGCTTTGGTGACGGCGAAGGGCTCGCCGTTCAGATCCAGCGAGGAGGACGGCGTTCCGGCGCAGATGATCTCGGTCTCCAGACCGTATTTTTTGGCCATTGCGGTGATGATGCGCAGGCTTTCCTCGGTGCTCTGGTGCGGGATGAAGCGCATATTGGCGCAGACACTGGCCGACTGCGGCAGCACATTGTAACCGGCGGAGCCATTCTGCATGGTAAACGCGATGGTGGTGCGCAGCATGGCGGCCGCCTGTGCGCTGATGGCGGGCAGCACGGCTTTGATCACCGGACGGAACAGCCACAGGTTGCCCAGCACCAGCCGCAGCCAGAACGGGCCGGCGTAGGGCGCCACACCGCCGAACATGGCGTTGACGGCGGGAGAAAATTTACTGACAAAGGGACTCTTTTTCTCCACGGCACAGATGAACTTTGCCAGCCGGGGAATGGGGGTATTGCGTCCCGGCGCACTGGCGTGACCGCCGTTGCTGCGGGCGGTAAAGCGCACGTCACCGTAACCTTTTTCAAAAATACCGACCGCGGCGAAATGGCCTTTGACGCCCACGATGGGGTCCTGCACGATGCTGCCGCCCTCGTCACAAAGCATAAACAGGTGCACGCCGTGCGCTTTCAGCCAGGAGGCCAGCTTCGGCGCGCCGGTGCCGCCGATCTCCTCGGTGCAGCTGCTGGCAAGATAGACGTCGCAGGCGGGAGCGTACCCGGCCAGCATCATCTCCTCCGCCGCCTGCAGAAAGGCCATCAGGCTGCATTTGGTATCGCCTGCGCCGCGGCCCCAGACCTTGCCTTCGGCAATGGTGCCGGAAAACGGCGGATATTTCCATTCACCGGTGGCCTCCACCACATCCATGTGAGCCATCAGCAGGATGGGCTCCTTCTCCGAAAGGCCCCTCCATTTCAGCAGCAGGCTGCCGTCGATCTCCACCTTTTCGCAGCGGGCGAACACGGTGGGAAACAGCTCTTCCAGCAGGACGTGGAACGCGCGGAATTTTTCCACCGCCGGATCGGCGCGGTCAGAGATGGTCTCCACCTGCACCATTTTTGAAAGCTTTTCTGCATAAGCGTCCACGCGGGCGGTGTCATCGGAAAGCCTGTACTCCGTGGTTTTGCGGGGCATCAGCAGGGTGCGGATGACGGCGGCAAGCACCAGCGCCAGCACCACGGCCAGCGCCGCAAGCAGAACATACAGTACGGTTTGCATGGCTTATTCCTCCGCAGAAGCTTCCGTTGCAGCAGGCTCCGCCGTCTGTGCGGCGGCTTCCCTGCGAAACAGCACGAAGGCGTGCGCAATGGCAATGGCACCGCTGACCAGCATGAGGAAGCCCACGCTGGAAATAAGGCTGGGCACGCAGACGAACAGCACCGTCATAACGGTAAGTGGGATAGCGACCAGCTTTTTGCCCTTGCGGAAATATTTGGTGGCCATGGCGCCGAACAGCGCGGGCACCACGTTGTTGAATGCGGGCTGCAGAGCGGGCATTTCCAGCACGGGCTGCAGCGGAATGAGCAGCAGCACGCCCACCGTGATGACCAGCGTGGTCACCAGAGAGGAGGTGGCGATGGACAGGGTGGAAACGATCTCGTTTTCCGGTGTGCCTGCTTTTGCGTCCACGATATCCCGCGCGTTGATGGCGCAGGGGATCTTCATATTGATGAGGTTGCCGGTGATGAAAGCAAGGTAGCTGCCGCCGGCGCCCAGCATGGGGGTGTAGATGAGAAATTCCACAATGCAGCTTGGGATGTAGATGACAGCCACCTGCGCAAGGCCTTTCCAGAAGGCGGTCATGTCCGGCATTGCGTCCAGAGAAGCGCCCATGGCAAAGGGTGCGCCCAGCATCAGCACAAGGCCGATGAGCAGGCCGATGCGGCCCACAAGGTGGGTGCGCTCGTTGTATTTTTCAAAATATGCAGCTTTCTGTTGTTCAGTCATATCGCTCACCCTCCTTTTTTAAAATACCAGACCGCAGACGACTGCGGCGGTCATACCCACCAGCATACTGCCGGCGATGGAGAAGTTCTCCACCCAGGCCTTCTGCTTTTTCTCGGCGATCCAGATAAACACGCCCATGGCCAGTGCCGCACCCACCAGCGTCACCAGCTGCAGATACTGCCCGGTGATGACGAGGCCGCCGTCCTGCAGCTGTACCAGCTGGCCGACGTAGCTGCCGATGTAGGCGGTGATGAGGCCGATGAACATGGCGGTCATGGCGTCATCGCCAAAGCTGCGGCCGCCCTTGCTTTTTTTGCTGCCCTGCAGCCTGGAGCAGTACTTTTTGCCGAACAGCACCATACAGACAAGTCCCCAGATGATGCCGACAGTCATGACCAGTGCGATGGTGGTGAAGGCCTGCAGCGTCATCTCCTCGGCGCGAAGGCCGGAAAGCCCCACGGCTTTGGCGGCGATGTCCGCAACGCTGGCTTCGTAATGAAGCGCACCGATGACGGACAGGCGCAGCCACGGCAGCGGAATGCCCAGCGTACCGGACAGCGCAATGACGCCCAGCAAAATGCTGACGGCGGGCAGAATGCTGAAGGTGATGCTGGAGGTGACCGCACGGCGGAGCTTGGTTTTATCCATACCTACCGCGACACCCGCTTTCCATGCGCGCACCAGCAGCACAAGACTGAAGCACGCCACAAACAAAATGACCACACCGCAGATGAGATAGATCGGAACACTGCTCAGCTGCTTAAGGATCTCCTGCATAAATGATTCCTCCTTTTGTTTTTCAAAGATTTCATTAAAAACATAAATATTTGTAAAAAATTATACCCTCAAACAGAAAACATTGCAAGGCCATCTTTTCTTTTTTGAGGAATCTGGTAAAATAGAAGAAAACGGATGGCAAACACTTTGAAACAGGAGGAGTCCCGTTTATGAATCTGAGTATTTTCGAGGTGCTTGGCCCGGTGATGATCGGCCCAAGCTCCAGTCATACCGCCGGTGCGGCCAAGCTGGCCCGCGTGGCCGCCATGATCGCCGCGAAGCCGTTCTCCCGGGTGGAGTTTGCGCTGCACGGCAGCTTTCTGAAAACCGGTCAGGGGCACGGCACACGTCTTGCGCTGCTTGCGGGTGCGCTGGGCCTTGCCGAGGATGACGAAGGGCTGAAGACCTCGGAGCAGCTTGCCGCGCAGAAAGGCGTGGAGTGGAGCTTTACCGAGGCCGACCTTGAGGACGCCCACGAAAACACCGCCTGCCTGACCTTTTTCCACGATGACGGCACCGTCAGCAAGGTGACGGGCTGCAGCATCGGCGGCGGGCGCATCCGCATCACGGACATCAACGGCATGGCCACCGACATCTCTGCCGAGCAGCCCACCCTGCTTATTGAGCAGAACGACGTCAGCGGCGTCATCAGCACCATTTCCACCGCGCTGGCCAAGGAGGGCATCAACATCGGCATCATGCGTGTGGGCCGCAGCAACCGCGGCGGCGTGGCCTCCACCATTCTTGAACTGGACGAGCCGGTCTCCGCCGCGCTTGCCGAGCACCTGCAGACCCTGCCCAATGTGCGCCGGGTGTGCGTCATCAATCTGTAAGGGAGGGCTTTTGCGATGTATCATTCCGTTCGGGACCTGATCGATCAGGCGGTACAGCGGGGCGTTTCCATCGGTACCGTTGTGCTGGAAAATGAAATGGCCCTTACCGAAAAGACCGCCGCCGAGGTGTGCGGCGAGCTGCGCCGCCGGTACAGCATCATGGGTGAGAGTATCGTCCGTGCGCTGGATGAGCCGCAGCAGATGGTGCTGGGGCTGATCGCCGGGCAGAGCAAAAAACAGAACGATTACACCAACACGGGAAGCACCCTGTGCGGCGAGCTGCTGGGACGCATTATGGCGCGGGCGCTTTCCGCCTGTGAGGTCAACGCCTCCATGGGACGCATCTGCGCCGCCCCCACGGCGGGCAGCTGCGGCATTCTGCCCGCGGTCATCAGCGAGGTGGCACGGGCGCGGCAGGTCAGTGACGAAGTGCTGACCGACGCGCTGCTGACTGCCTGCGGCGTGGGCGCCGTCATCACCAAAAACGCCACCGTAGCCGGCGCCGAGGGCGGCTGTCAGGCCGAGTGCGGCACCGCCGCCGCCATGGCGGGCGCCGCTGCGGTCATCATGGCGGGCGGCACCCCGGAGATGGTGGGACACTGCGTTTCCATCGCGCTGATGAACTGCATGGGCCTTGTG
>CAZYRD010000013.1:0-24885 GCA_964649475.1 uncultured Faecalibacterium sp. | reverse complement strand
TGCAGGAATTGGGAGTTGAATCAGAACTGTATATTGGAGAAGGCATGAACCACGTTTATCCGCTGTATCCCATTCCCGAAGCGGATGAGGCATTGGAACAAATTTGCAAAATAATAATTGCACCTTGATGTTCCTCGCTGATCAAAACACTATCCTTCCGTTCCGTTTCAATAACAGACCGGAAGTGATTTTGACAGAGCTGAAAGGAGGATGGTGATGAATTGTCCTTATTGTTCCAATGAGATGGAAAAGGGATATATAGATCAAACACATCTAATGCACCCGTTGGAGTGGTATCCCGCAAATCGTGGTGATGGTTTCATCGCTAATAAAAAAGAAACATTAAGCTGACCGCATTATTTAAAGGCGGAACGCTGATTACCTTCCATTGTGCGAAATGCAAAAAATTTATTATTGATGAAGATTTGATTGAAACTTAACAGGATGAATGTATTGATATCGGGAGGCACGATTTGTCTGGGCGTCAGCCCGGCAAATGCCCGCTTGCCGGACGGGTAAGGAGCGCGCTTCCGTACACTGTGCCAAAGCCCTCCGACAAAAAAGCTTTGAATACCGCTGCGCCGTACCCGCCGGTCCGGTATGCCGCGTCGGCCCAAGCGTCACTTGCAACGCACGCCCAAAAGGAGTACAATAAGAAAAAAACCGCGCTTTGCGGAGAGCACGGCGCTGCGGAAATTTTTGCAACAGGGAGTTTTTACAATGGAAGAACGTTCTCCGCTGAACATTCTGCTTCTCAACGATTCCTTTCCCCCTACCATCGACGGCGTGGCCAACGTCATGCTCAACTACGCCGAAAACCTGCACGCCTGCGGCGACGCGGTCAGCGTGGCCACGCCCGCCTATCCGGACGTGACCGATGCGTACCCGTTTCCCGTGTACCGCTATCCCAGCATGCCCACCGGCGGCAGCATTGGCTACCGGGCGGGTGCGCCCTTTTCGCCGGAGCTGTTCCGCACTCTTGCCGGACAGCGCCCGCAGATCATCCACACCCATTGCCCGGTGATCTCCGGCATGCTGGCGCGCATGCTTGCCCCGCAGGCGGACGCGCCGGTCATCTTTACCTATCACACAAAATTTGATATCGATATCCGCAAGGCCATCCGGGGCAAACGCCTGCAGGAGGCCGCCGTCCGCGTTCTGGTCAACAACATCTCCGCCGCGGACGAGGTCTGGGTGGTCAGCGAGGGCGCGGGCGAAAACCTGCGCAGTCTGGGCTACACCGGCGACTGTATCGTTATGGAAAACGGGGTGGATTTCCCCCGCGGCAAGGCTCCGGCGCAGGCTGTCGCCGCCGCCCGGCAGCAGTGGGGCATTCCGGAAGGCTTGCCGGTGTTTTTGTTTGTCGGCCGCATGATGTGGTACAAGGGGATGCGCACCTCGCTGGAGGCGTTGCGCCTTGCCGCCGACGCAGGGCAGGACTTCCGCTTTGTTCTGGTGGGCGACGGCGTGGACCGGCCGCAGATCGAAGCACTGGCCGCCGAGCTGGGCCTTGCGGAAAAATGTATCTTCACCGGCGCCATCCGCGACCGGGAGGCGCTGCGCGCCGTGTTCGGCTGCGCCGATCTGTTTCTGTTCCCCTCCACCTTTGACACCAACGGCATCGTCGTGCGCGAGGCCGCGGCCTGCTTCTGCGCCAGCGTGCTGGTGGCGGGCAGCTGCGCCGCCGAGGGCATCACCGACGGCGAGACCGGCTATCTGTTTGACGGCACCCCGCAGGACATGGCCCGCATTCTGTGCGCGGTGTGTGCCGACCCCGCCGCCGCCCACGCCGTGGGCGAAAACGCCGCGCAGCGCATCTATCTTTCCTGGCAGGACGCGGTGGCCCGCGCCCGCGCCCGGTACGAGGTGGTGTGGGAAAACTGGCGCACCGGCAAGCTGCGCCGCCACGCCGAAGTGCCCGGCGATGACATGTACCGCCACGCCGGCGAATGGCTGACCCTGCTGGGCGTTGCCGGCGGCGAGACCCGCGAGGAATGGCAGGAGCTGCGGGAGGACTGGCGCGAAGCGAAGGAAGAGCTGCGCGGGGACTGGAACGAAACAAAGCAGGGGCTGCGTGAGGAATGGCAGCAGGCCCGCCGCACCGCACGGGAGGATTTTGCCGACGCCAAAGCCTCCGCAAAGGAGAATATCGCGCAGGCAAAGGAGAACGCACTGGAAAAACTGGACGACCTGCGGGACGGTGCGGACGACGCCCGCCGCACCGTGCAGCAAAAGCTGGACGATGCCCGCAGCGCGCTCCGCATCCGGCGCGAGGCGTATCTCGCCTACCTCAAAGATCAGCTTGCCGAGCGTCTGGACGATACCCGCGAGGACTGGGACGCCTTGCTGGATGAGCTTGGGCGGCTGTGGCGTGACGACATCGAAGGCCCGGACGAATGACCTGCAGCCGCGGACAAAACGCGGCGCACATTGCAAAAACACACAGAAAAAGCCGGCGGACGCACCGGAAAAAGGAGAAAGCGTATGACCGTTCTGACACTGGAGCTGGCAAAGGAGATCCTTGCCAAAACCACCACCGAAGCCCATCTTTTCGTGCATGCACAGGCCGTCAGCGCCGCCATGGGCGCCATGGCCGTGCGTTTTGGCGAGGATGCCGCCGCATGGCAGGCGGTGGGCTGGCTGCACGACGTGGACTATGAACAGTACCCCGAGGAGCACCTGCGCCATACCGAAGAGCTGCTTGCGCCCTACGGTCTGGACCCTGCCGTGGTGCGGGCCATCCTCTCCCACGGGTGGGGGCACTGCACCGACGTGGAGCCGGTCACCCCGATGGAAAAGGCGCTGTTCACGGTGGACGAGCTCACAGGCATCATCCACGCCGCCGCCCGCATGCGCCCGCTGGGTATCACGGATCTGGAAGCCAAAAGCGCCATGAAAAAGTTCAAGGATAAAAAATTTGCCGCCAAGTGTGACCGCGAGGTCATCCTGAAAGGCGCCGCCCTGCTGGAAATGCCCATCGAAGAGGTGATGGCACTGTGCATCGAAGGGATGAAACCCTTTGCCGCCGAGCTGGGCCTTGCCCCGAAGGAAGCCTGATGGAACAGCTGACCATGTGGACGCTGCCCGCCGCGGATTCATCCGGCGAACCGCCTGTCACCGCGGTGGACGCCGCTTCAAAAGCGGCTGCGGCGGATGCTTCCGTCGCCCCTGCGCAGTCCCCTGCCGCACAGTCCCCGGAAGCCGCCGTGCCTGACGCCCCCGTCGACCCCGCGCAGCTGGATGCCCTGCTGCAGACGGTCATCGCACAGGCGCGGGCGCTGGGCATCCCCGCCGCCAAAAACATCTGCCCGCAGGTGCGGCTCAACGCACGGGCAAAAAAGCGCTTCGGCTGCTGTATCGGCTCGCCGAAGCTGGGTTTTACCATCGAGCTTTCCGCTGCCTTGCCCGCCGCGGGCCGCAAAACCTGTATGCAGACCCTCGCCCACGAGGTGCTGCACACCTGCCCCGGCTGTCAGGACCACGGCGACCGGTGGAAGGCTTACGCCGCCCGCATGAACGCCGCTTACGGCTATACCATCCGCCGGGTGGACAGGCCCGAAGCGCTGGGCGTCACGCTGCCGCCCGCCGCTGCGCCCGCCTACCGCTGGCGCGTGGTGTGCACCGGCTGCGGCAGGGCGTTTTTCCGCCAGAAAGCCTCGCCGCTCATCCGGCAGCCGTCCCGTTACCGCTGCGCCGCCTGCGGGGGAAAGCTGCGGGTGGAAGCGCTGGAATGACTTTCTGACAAACGGATGTAAATAACGGATAAAACCGTTGTGCAAACAAAAAGGCCGAAGCCTTCCGGTGTGGAAGCTTCCGCCTTTTTTGCTGCGGCAGTATAAGCCGGATGACCACCGTGCTGCGGCGGTTACCGTGCGTCGGCACCGCTCAGTTCGGTCACCAGCTGCAGCTCTTCGGCGCGGTACGGGGTCAGGTCGGGATAAAACACGTCGTGCTGCCACAGCTCGGGCATACCTTCTGCCGGGTTCTTTGCATTATCCCAGTTCAGGTAGGTCTGGGTCTTGCCCGCCACAAGGCCCCACTGGAAGACGCCAATGCCTTTTTCTTTGAAAAGGGGCAGGTGGCTCTCCATGCAGTTGCCGTTGGGCCGGTGCAGCCATTCGGTGCACACCAGCGGCCGACCGTATTTTTCCAGTGCGGCAATGTGCTGTTCCGTGTCGGCGAGGGGGTAGTAATTGTGGAAGGAGATGATGTCCGACAGCCCGATGCAGGCCTCATCGGCGGCGAAAAAGCGCCACACGCCGGAGGTCAGCGGCTGGGAAGGCTCACAGGCACGCGCCCACGCAAATGCGTTTTCCAGCAGCGGCAGGCTTTTTTCCTCCCGGCCGCTGTTGCAGGGCTCGTTGTACAAGTCCCACAGCACAATGCGCTCATCCGCGGCGTAGCGTCCGACAAACTCCGTCACATACGCCTGCAGCAGCGGCTGCTCGGCGGCGTTGTCCGCATTGGTAAAGCCGGGGCTGGGGGTCCAGCAGCTGTTGTGAACGCCGGGGGCGGGCTCGTCCTGCGGCCCAAGGTAAGGCTCTTTAAAGGCAAAGGCGCAGTCGTCAAACAGGATGGGCATCACCCGGATGCCACAGTCCGCCGCAATGCGCAGAAAGCTGTCAAAAACTTCAAAAAGCGCGGCGCTGTCCTGCTTCCAAAGCAGGTACTGCACAAACACGCGGCAGGCGTTGTAGCCCACGGCGGCTGCGGCGCGCAGCTCGCGGGCGACAAGCGCGGCGTCAAAAACCTCCTTCTGCCACATGGCGGTGGAATTCACCGCGTTGGAGGGCAGATAGTTGAACCCCACGATCCACGGCTGCTGCCGGTACCAGTTCCAGATGCGTTCTTCGCTCCACATACGCTCTCTCCTTTTGATGTCCCCCGGGGAGAATGTGCCCCGGGCGGATCCGTGCTGCATCGGTACAGTGCGGCACGCTTATTTTTTTACGGTAAAGCTGGCAAAGCCGAAGGCGGGCAGCTCGCCCAGCGTGACGATGCGGCCGTTCAGCATGGCTTTGCCCTCGCCGTGCTCAAGGGCAGCCCAATCGCCGCCAAGACGTACCTGCGGACAGAACACCGCGTCCACGCCAAAGTTCCACAGGCCCACCGTCATGCTGTCGGCGTTCTTTTTTACCAGCATATACAGGTCGGGCGCGGCGTCGCACACGGCATCCGGCTCCCGGCCGGAAAGCCACGCCAGACGGCTGCGCAGCTGGGCGGCGCGGCACCGGCCGCGCATAACGCCGCTCATGGCGCCGGTCTGCAGGCTGCCGGCGGCCTCAAAGGCGTAAACAAGGAATCTCTGTCCGGCGGCGTTTTCGTAGCAGCAGGCGCCCGGGGCGGTGCCTTCGGCGGAATGCAGCACGCTCAGCACCTCGGCGCCGGGGCGGACGCTCAGCCTGCGGTAGCTGCCGCCCACCGCCGCCACAAATTCGTTGTCGGCGGGGTATTCCTCGGCATAGGGGACAAAGGCTTCATCGGCGTTTTCAAGGCCCACGTCAAAGCCGCGGCGGGTCAGTATCCGCGCAGCGGCGGCGTCAAGGATGGCGCCGCGGGCAAACTGTTCCTCTCCGGCAAGCTCGGCGGCGTCGCCGAAAACGACCGTGGCGTCCTCGCCGGCGTCATAGCGTACGGGCAGGCTGTTATCGGTGACGAACCGCAGCGAGGCCGGGATGCAGCGGCTCTCCCAGTTGCCCGGCTGATGCGAAACCGCCACTGTGTTCATCGGCTCAAACACCGTCAGACCGGCGTTGTGCTTGCCGTCAAACATGCGGTGGATGCCGCGGTACAGGCTCTGGTTGCGCAGGTGGCGGTCGTAGTAGCCGGTCTCGTAGGCGGGAGAGGCGGTGTAGTCGAACATGTATTTCAGAATGCCGTCGCAGGTGCCGGTGGCCCGCATCACCTGATCAAAGCCTTCCAGATAGGCGGCGGGCACGCTGTAACGGGGACGGGGGTAGACGTCGCCCTCGCCGAAGATCTCCACGCCGCTGCCTGCGGCCCAGTGGTGCTGCAGGCGCTCGTATTCGCAGATGACGGCAAGCCCGGCTTCGCTGTAATTGCGCAGCGCGGCCCAGTACGGCGCGCCGATCAGCCGCAGCAGCGGCTTTGTGCCGCCGGCAAAGGTTTTGGCAAGCGTCAGCGAGTCCACACCGTCAATGTCCCAGACCGACAGGCAGCTGCAGGCGGTCATCCGCACGTTGGGGTTCACCTCGTCCACGGCGGCGCGCAGCTTCTGTGCCAGCAGGGTCAGGCCGCAGCCCTGCACCTTCAGCCATGCGTCGCGCCATTTGTTGGGGCCGCCCTCCGCAAGGGCTTTTTTCATGCGGGCGGCATCAAAGGGCTCGCCCAGCTCGGCTTCCAGCAGTGCGGTGTGCCTGTCGCAGCAGCAGAAGCGCTCGCCCCGGCGGTAGCCGATGCGGTAGTCGTCGTCCAGCTGGATGATGTCCACGCCGGTGGACGCCAGCCGTTTGACCCAGTCGCAGAAAAGCGCCTGAAAGCTTTCGTCCAGCGGGCAGAAGTCCTCGTTGTCCTGATTTCCGTCCAGGCTGCGCATCAGGGTCAGGTCGGAAAAAGCGCTGCCCGCCTGCAGGTTGGTGTCGCAGGTGCCGCCGTGGCCAAGGCTGCTGCACCAGCTGCCCACCTCAAAGCCCTCGGCCTTCAGCATGGGAACATACTTTTTCAGCAGCCCGATCTCGGCGCTCTTTTTTTTCTCGGAGGCCACCGCCATGCTGGGGCAAAGGAAAATACGCCCCACGCCGGCGGCCTTGCAGCGGCGCACAAATTCGGGGTAGTATTCTTCAAACCGGGGGTTGGATACCAGATACGGTACGCTGGTGATGTAGCTCATGGTCAACGCTCCTTTGGGTTTTGTTGTGTGACGCGGTTCTTTTTGACTGAAAAAATTGTACAAGATATGCTTGATATGCTTGCCCGCGGTCGGGGGTCACGCATCAGTTTTTCAGGGTGAAGAAGCAGCAGGTGAAGGGTGTCAGCGTGCCGCAGGTGACGGTGCGGCCGTTCAGCACGGCGCTGCCCTCGCCGCATTCGATCGTCGCCCAGTCGCCGCCAAGGCGCACCGCAGGCTCAAAAACGGTGTCCGCGCCAAGGTTCCACAGGCCAACCGTCAGGCTGTCGGCGTCCTTTTTCACCAGTGTGTACAGGTCGGGTGCGCACTCGCACACGGCGTCCGGTTCCCGGCCGGAAAGCCATGCCAGCTGCTGGCGAAGCTGCTTTGCACGGCCGATGCCCCGCATGACGCCGTGACCGTCAAGCTTCTGCAGGCTGTCGCGGGCGACAAAGGCGTACACGAGGAACCGCTGCCCGCCGGCATTTTGGTAGCGGTAGCAGCAGGGCGCGCCCTCGGCGTCCGCGCCGTGCAGGGTGCTCAGCAGTTCGGCGCCGGGCTTGGGCTCCAGCTTCAGGAAGCGCCCGCCGGACATGGGAGCGTGGGATTCTTCGGGAAAGGCCTCGGCGTCGGGACGGATGGCCCCGCCTGCGGCGGCAAGGCCCACGTCAAAGCCGCGGCGGGTCAGGATCTGCGCCGCAGCGGCGTCAAGGATGGCGCCGTTGGCAAACACCTCCGCACCGGCGCACTCGGCGGCGTCACCAAAAACAATGGCTGCGTCCTCGCCGGCATCGTGGCGGATGGGCAGGCTGTTGTCGGTGGCAAACCGCAGCGAAGCGGGGATGCACCGGTTCTCGGGAACGCCCGGCTCGGTGGAAAGGGCGTAGGTGTTCAGCGGCTCGTACGCGTACACGCCCACGGCCTTTTTGCCGTCAAACATGGCGTGGATGTTTTCAAACAGCGGTTTGTGGCGCATGTGCAGGTCAAAGTTACAGGTGTCGTAATTGGGGGAGGAGCTGTAATTGAAGAAGTATTTCTGAATGCCGTCCAGCTCGCCGGAGGCGCGCAGGATCTGGTCAAAGCAGTCCAGATATACGCCGGGAACGGTGTGGCGCACACGGGGGCAGGGGTCGCCCTCGGCATACAGCTCCACGCCGCTGTCCTTTGCCCAGCCGGCCTGCGTGCGCTCGTATTCGCACACCACGGCAAGCCCGGCCTCGTCGTAATTGCGCATGGAAGCCCAGTACGGCGCACCGATGAGCCGCAGCAGCGGCTTTGTGCCGCCGGCAAAGGTCTTTGCCAGCGTCAGCGAATCCACACCGTCGATGTCCCAGGTGGAAAGCACCGAGCAGGCGGTCAGCCGTATGGAGGGATTGACCGTGTCCAGCGCCTCGCGCAGCTTTTGGGCCAGCAGCGTCAGGCCGTAGCCCTGCGCGTGCAGCCATGCGTCGCGCCATTTGTTGGGGCCGCCCTCCAGCAGGGCCTTTTTCATGCGCTGTGCGTCAAATTTTTCGCCGGTCTCGGCCTCAATGAGCGCCACGTGCTTGTCGCAGCAGCAGAACCGCTCGCCCAGACGGAAGCTCATGCGGTAGTCGTCGTCCAGCTGAATGATGGAGACGCCGGTGGTGGCCAGCCGCTTGACCCAGTCGCAGAAAAGCTCCTGAAAATGCTCGTCCAGCGGGCAGTAGTTGGCGCCGTCGTCCACGCCGTCCAGGCTGCGCATCAGCGTCACGCCCTGTTTGGCATCCTCGTGGCCGCAGGTGCCGCCGTGGCCAAGGCTGTTGTTCCAGCTGCCCACCTCAAAGCCCTCGGCCTGTACCAGCGGCACGTACTTTTTCAAAAGCTCGATGCAGCGCTGCTTTTCCTCCTCCTCGGCCAGTGCGGTGCAGGGGCAAAGGAAGATGCGGGTCACGCCCGCCTCTTTGGCGTAGCGCAGAAAATCGGGGTAATACTCCTCAAAACGGGGGTTGGTGATGCTGATGGGAATGGCGATACCGTAGCTCATGGTGGTTCCTCCTTGTCGTGTGCGTTGGAATTTTTATTCTGGTTTGATTGTAGCGTATCCGTCCGCGCATTGCAAGAGAAATCCGTTGAAAAACAGTCCGGAGGATGGTATACTGAGAACAAAAAACACGCTGCCGCAGAGAGGTGCTCCGCCATGAAGATAACACCCGCCTATGTCAACGATCCGCACAGTTCCCGTTTCGACCCTGCCGCCTTTGCTGCGCCCGGGGTGGAAAACGCCGTCATTTACGCGTGGGTGTGGAATGCCCCCGTGGACGAGGCGGGCATCTGCGCCCGCCTGGACGAGCTGCAGCGCATGGGCGTCCGCGCCGTGTACATCATACCGGAGCCCAAGACCTTCCGCCCCACCATCATGCCCACCGCGATGGAGCCGGACTACCTGACACCGCCCTATTTTGAGCTGTTTGCCTTTGCCATGGAGGAAGCGGAGCGCCGCGGTATGCGCACCTGGCTGTACGACGAGGGAGGGTGGCCCTCCGGCGGCGCCTGCGGCAAGGTGCTGCTGGAAAATCCCCATCTGGCCAAGCACTGCCTTGCCAGCCGTCAGGTGACGGTGGCCGCCGGTGCGTTTTATACCCCCGCCGCGGATACGCTTGCCGCTTTTGACGGGGAGGGCCGCATGGTGTTCTGTGCCGATGACGGCGCCGTGCCCACCGCTTTTGAAAAAGAGTGCGAACTGAAAGAATACTATGCCCGGCGGCAGTTTTTCGACGGCCCCGGCGCGCCGGATTACCCCGACCTGCTGCTGCGGGAAAGCTGCGACGCCTTCCTTTCCTCCACCCACGAAAAATACGCCCCGTATCTGGAAAGTCAGCTGGGTAAAAACATGACCGCCGTCTTTACCGACGAGGCCAAGGCCCCCGGCCCCGTGCCCTTTACCGAAGGCATGCGGGAACGGTTTGAAGCGGAGTACGGGTATTCCGTCCTGCCTTACCTGCCCGCGCTGGAAAAATGGCTGCACGCCGATGCGCCCGCTTTGGACGCAGCCGCCGCCCGTGCCGCCGCCGATTTTTACGAGCTGGCCAGCCGCATGCTGTGCGAAAACTGGCTTATGCCTCAGAAAGAATGGAGCAACCGCCACGGCACATGCTTCACCGGCCACATGGACCGGGACGACGAACCGGCCGCGGGCCTGCCCGGGTTCAGCTGGCATCTGCTGCGGGCGCTGCGCTGTCTGGACATCCCCGGCATCGACGTCATCTGGCGGCAGCTCTGGCCGGGCAGGCCCGTTCCCGCGCAGAGTGTGGGCACCCTTTCCAACGGCTTTTTCCCGCGGTATGCCTCCAGCGCCGCCGCGCAGAACGGCAGCCCCTACGTCCTGACCGAGACCGCCGCCATCTACGGCGTCGGTCTCACGCCGGAAAAACTGCGCTGGCTGCTGGGGTATCAGGCGGTGCGCGGCGTCAACCGGTTCAACCTGATGAGCGTCCCCTACGGCACCGACGGCTGGCTGATGGCGGGTGCGCTGCCCGCCTTCCGCGAGCACAATGCCTGCTATGCCGACCTCGCGCCCTTCAACGCGTGGGCGCAGCGGCTGGCGTGGGCGGCTTCGCAGGGGCGCCGCGCGGCGGATATCGCCCTGTATCAGCCGGTGCGGGATATCTGGGCGGGCGATACCGGCATCGTCGGGCGCTTTGACGCGCTGGGCCGTGCGCTGGACGCCTGCGGTGCGGAATTTGATATCTTTGATGACGACGTGCTGGAAAACGCCGACCCCGCCGCGCTGGATGGCGGCGAGCTGCGGCTGAATCTGGCGTGTTACCGCACGCTGGTGCTGCCCGCAGGGGCTTCGCTGCGGCCGGAAAGCGCAGTCGTGCTGCGCCGCTTTATGGCGGGCGGCGGCCGGGTGTGCTGCGTGGGCGGCGGGTGTGCCCTGCCCGGTGCGGAGAACATCGCCCGCGTACAGGGCGTTTTTGCGCATGCGCTGCCGCTTTGCGGCGATACCGAAGGCATCCGCGTGTCCCGCCGGGAGCTGGAGGACGGCACGCTCTGTCTTGTATATAATGAAAAGGAAACGCCGGTGCATTTTGGCGTGCAGCTGCCGGAGGGTGCTGTCCGCCTGTGGCTGGAGGACGGCCGCATCACCAACGCCCAAAGCGGCGGGCTTGCGCTGCAAAGCGGCGAGACCGCGGTCTTTCTGTGCGGGGCGTGCGCCGCGCAGGTGCCCGTGCAGACCGAACCGGCTTGCACTGCGGAGCAGCCCATCGACGGCCCGTGGAGCATCCGCCCTGTCAAACGGCTGCATCTGGGCGAGATGAAAGCGGAAACGAAGCACCCCGACGTCCCCGCGCAGCCGACCGCTCCTGGCGACTGGCGGCCTGCCGTTGGGGAGGGCTTCTCCGGAAGCTGCCTGTACGAAACGGCCTTTGCGCTGGAAGACGTTTCCGCCGAAGCCGTGCTGGAGCTGGGCGATGTGAAATACACCTGCGAAGCGTGGCTCAACGGCGTGCCGCTGGGGGTGCGGGTCATGCCGCCCTACCGCTATGCGCTGCCCGCCGGCGTGCTGCGCCAAAGCAACACGCTGCAGGTGCGGGTGACCAACACCGCCGCCAACGAATACGCCCACACCGACACCTTTGAAAAATGGCAGCCGTGGCAGCGGGCGGATCACTACTTCCAACGCGAGCTGGAACAGGACAAGGACGCTTACCCAAGCGGCCTGTACGGCCCGGTGGTGCTGAAATTCTGAAGCGCGGTTTTGCAGAAAGCACAGCGCGCCCCGCGGCTTTGCGGCCTCTGAAAACGCGTGGCTGCGGGGCGCAAAGCATCTTTGCGTGACAATGCGCCGCCGCCGGTGGTAAGATGTACCTGACGGGAAAGTTTCCCCGCCGGGCTGCGCAGCCAAAGCCTGCGGCCCATCACCCGCAAAGGAGGCCATTGCATGGCAAACAACGTCGGAAGAAACATCCGTACCGTGCGCACCCGCGCCGGTATCACGCAGGACCAGCTGGCGGAAAAGCTGTTCGTCAGCCGGCAGACCATCTCCAATTACGAAACCGGCCGCAGCCAGCCGGATCTGGATATGCTGGTACGGCTGGCGGAGGCGCTGGGCACCGACGCCGGCGCACTCATCTACGGTCCGCCCGTACCGACGCAGAAAAAGCGTCAGATGCTGCGCTGTGCGCTGGGGCTTGGCTGCCTTGCGGTGTGGGCCGTGCTGGCCTTCCCCGTGACGCAGGCGGCGCAGGAATGGAAACGGATGACCTACATCAACGGTTTTATGTTTCCGCTGATGCTGGTGGCGATGCCGCTGCTTGCTGTGACGCTCGGCTGGACGGTGCTGCAGCTGACCACGCTGGTGGGTGCAAAACAGCCCGCCCTTGCCCGGCGGCGGCTGTGGCACGGCATGGCGCTGGGGCTTGGCAGCGCATACCTTGCGTGGGTGCTGCCGGTCTGCACCGAGACGGTGGTCTCGGCCTTTCGGTCGATGGCTGCGCAGAACGCGGGCGTCGGTTACAGCTACACCGGCGTTCTGCCCGGGTTCTTTTACGCACCGGTCTGGTTTTTCAGCTGGCACAAGCCGCTGTTTTTCACCCTGATGTTCCTGCTGGGCGCGGCGCTTTGGCTGACCGCCGCCCCTCCCCAAAAAGAATGAGCTGCGGTTCCATGTCGATTGCCTCGCGGCTCCGTGCCGATGTTGAAAAGATAATATTGAAAGAACGGTCTCTGCCTTTTGCGGCAAGGACCGTTTTTTGCATCCTGAAAACCGCTCATCCGGCGGGTGGTTTTCGGGATGCAAAAAAGCTTCCGCCATCAGAGGACGGAAGCTTTTGCGGCAACGCATAGAAAAACTTGATTGGAAAGCCGTAAAAAACCGGCTTGCGGGTACACCAAAACGGGGCGGCAGGGCCACCCGGGTGCACTTTTTGCATAATGGTTACATGTGGGGGTTGACGATGTTGCGCCAGTCCAGGTCGCCGCGCTCCAGACCGTGCACCAGTACCTCGGCGGTGGCGATGTTGGTAGCCATGGGGATGTTGTGCACGTCGCACAGGCGCAGCAGGTTCATCTCGTTGGGCTCGTGGGGCTTGGCGGAGATGGGATCCCGGAAGAACAGCAGCAGGTCGATCTCATCACAGGCGATGCGCGCGGCGATCTGCTGGTCGCCGCCGTGCGTGCCGGAGAGGAAGCGCTGCACCTTCAGGCCGGTGGCGTCGCTTACCAGCTTGCCGGTGGTGCCGGTGGCGACCAGTGTGTGCTGGCTGAGGATGCGGCAGTACGCGATGCAGAACTGTACCATCAGCTCTTTCTTGGAATCATGGGCGATAAGGGCAATGTTCATGGGGGATTCGTCACACCTTTCGTCATATCTCTCATCCGAAAAACGCTCAAAACGCTTCGGCAAATTGCAGTTTTGCGAAATGCAGGTTTATGTGCTCAATAGCTGTCCAGCACCAGCGGACACTCGTCTCCGTTCAGCCGGCGGGCCATGCGGGCAAAGATCTCCGTCTCGCGGCAGTCTTTGGGCAGCGGCTCGCCGTTGGCGGCGCACAGGGCGATGGACTCGCTCTCCGGCAGCACGCCAAGCAGCCGTGCGGCCACCTGATCGATGCACCAGTCCAGATCCGGAATGCCCATGCGCTTCAGCCGCGCGGGCTGCAGCCGGTTGATGACCATGCGCAGGTTCCGGACGCCGGCGTCGAACAGCAGGTCGGAAACCACCCGCCCGTCCCGTACAGCGACGGGGTCCGGCGTCACCACCAGCACGGCGCGGTGGCACACGGCGGCAGCGGCGCGGAAGGGTGCCTCCAGGCCGGCGGCGGTATCAATGACGATCTCGTCGAAAAAGGGCGTCATCTTCTGGCAGAAAAGCTGCAGCGACTGGGTCTCCACAGCACCGCCGGACACCGGCGCGCTGATGACGGAAAGTCCCTCCGAAAACGGGCTTTTCACCACGGCGCGGCTGCCTTCGCACACGCCGGAAAGCACGTCCTCAATGTCATATACGGTGCGCCCGTACACGCCGCTGATGATGTCCACGCTGCGCAGGCCGCTGTCCAGCTCCACCAGCAGGGTCTGCCTGCCCAGCTTTGCCAGCGCTCCGGCCAGATGGACCGCCACCGTGCTTTTGCCGGTGCCGCCCTTGCCGGAAGTGACCATTGTGATCGTTGCTGCCATGGATATCCGCCTTTCCAAATCAGTAACATTCTATCATGTTTATTTACAAAAAATCAAGGGGCAAACATGGGTTTTCTTTGCACATTGACCGATTTTTTTCTCCGCTCCGCAAAGCGGGGGCGATGGGCGCCGTACGCGGTGCGCAAAACGGGGCTCAGCCCAGCAGGGTGTTTTCCTGTACGGCGCCGAGGCTGCCGCTTTTGCTGAAATAGTACGCGTCAAAAACGTCCACCACGGTCTGGGTCAGCCAGTAGCCGTTGGCGCAGTTTTCCACCACAATGGCCACGGCGATCTCCGGGTCCTCGGTGGGGCCGTAGGCGATGATGGTGCCGTTGGTGACGGTGGCGGTCTTCTGCGGGGTGCCGGTCTTGGTGGCGATGGTGTAGGGGTAGTTGGCAAGGTACAGGCTGGAGGAGCCCTGTACGGACGCGGCCACCATACCTTTTTCCACGGCGTCAAACGCGCCGCCCGGGTCCTGCACCTGTCCAAGGATCTCCGGCTCCACCTCGTTGATCTCGCTGTAATCGTAGGTGGTGGTGGCGCCCACAAAATGGGTGCGGTAGCGCACGCCGCCGTTGGCCAGCGCCGCGGCCCAGGTGGCAAGCTGTACGGGGGTCACGAAGGTGTCCAGCTGGCCGATGGCCGCCTGCAGAATGTCACCCTCCTGCCAGTCCTCCACCGGCAGTCCGGCGTCGATCTGCGCCCGGCGGTATTCCGGGCTGGAAAGGCTGCCGACCGCCTCGCCGATCTCCACGCCGGTGGCCACGCCCAGCCCAAGGGTGGAGGCGGTGTCCACGATAGCCTCGTAGCCCACGCGGCGGCCTACGTCATAAAAGAAGCTGTTGCAGCTGGCCATCAGCGCGCGGCTGATGTTGATGGGCCCGTACCCGTGGCTGTGCATCAGACAGCCGGGGGTGTAGGTGGGGGCGTAATACATGTAGGTGCCGCCGCAGTACACGGTGGAATCCGCGGTGATCTCGCCGGTCAGCAGACCGGTCAGGCCGGTGCAGGTCTTGAAAGCCGAGCCCGGGCGGTAGGTGCCGTTCAGCGCACGGTTGAACAGCGGGTTCAGGTCGTCCTGCAGATAGTTGTAATAATTGGAGGAGTACAGGTTCAGGTCGTAGCTGGGGTAGGTGCTGCAGGCGAGAATGCCGCCGGTCTTGACGTCGATGACCACGGCGGCGGCGCCCTCGGCGGGGCCGAGCTCCGTCTGCGATTTGGAGCCGCCGTCCGCATAACCGCTGATGGTGGCCACCAGATTTTCCAGCGAGGCGTTGAGCTGCTTCTGCAGGTAGCTGTCGATGGTCAGCACCAGCGTGTTGCCGGGGATGGGCTCTTCCACCACCGTGGTGGAAAGGATGGCGCCGCTGGAGCTGCGCAGGGTGTGGCGGGTGCCGTCGGTGCCGCGCAGCACGCTTTCAAAGGCTTTTTCCAGACCGCTTTTGCCGATGGTGGCGTTCATGCTGTAGCCCAGCGCCTTCATCTCGGCGTATTCCTCTTTGTAAATCGGCCCCACCGAGCCCAGCACATGGGGCATCAGCGTGCCGTCGGCGTAATACCGGACGGACTCCTCCAGGATCTCCACGCCCACCAGCTCCTGGCTGCGCTCGCGGATGGTGGCGACCGTTTTCATGGAAACGTCGGTGGCGAGGGTGAAGGGCGTCACGTTGGAGTATTCGCGCAGCTCCATCTCGTAGCGGATGCCGCACAGGATGCGCTGGGTGGCGGCGTCGTACTGCTCCAGTTCGTACCGGCGCAGCATCTGGCTCCATGCGTTTTCCGCCGTTGCCGCGGTGGAAAGCTCCAGCGTGTTCTTCAGCTTGGCCACGGCGGTCTCATCACCGGTAAAGCTCCACGGGGCAGTGTCGGAAAGCGGCATGGTGTCGCTCCAGCTCTCATCCGCGGCGGAAAGGATCTCCACCAGCCGCACAAGGGTCTCATTCAGCTTTTCGTCCGGCAGGTACAGCCGGTTGAGCGACACGATATAGCCCACGCGGTTGCCCGCAATGACCCGGCCGTACCGGTCCACCACCTCCCCGCGGGAGGCGGTGATGTTGCTGGTAATGGTGATGGTGGAGCTGGCCTGCTCCAGATAATCCGCACCGTTCACGATCTGCAGGCGCATCAGGCGCACGACAAAAACTCCCAGTATCAAAACCAGAAGTCCGATCAGTATTGCACTGCGCCAGACGGCTCGCTTGCTCATGGATGGAGGTTCCTTTCGTTGATGAAATGGGCGGCGCGGGGAGGAGAGATCATTCCTTGCCCCGGCCGATGCGCCAGATCAGGCCGCAGAGAGGATACAGTGCGGCGCAGATGAGGACGGTGTACACAATGGTGGGGATCAGCGTTCCCACGTAGTAGGTGCTGCTTTGCGGCAGGCTGAACAGCACGTAGCTGAACAGGAAATCCACGCCCGTGACCAAAAACAGGCAGGCAAGGCTGAGCATACAGGTGTTGAACACGGTGCGTCGCAGCAAAAGCTGGGTGACGCTGCTGCACACAAAGCACAGTGCCAGCAGAAAACCGGCAAAAAAGCCGGCAAGCCGGTTGGAGGAAAGATCCCACAGCAGTCCGGCAAACATGCCGTACAGCGCGCTGGGAAAAGCATCCTCCCACATGGCCAGCACAAGGCAGGCCGCCGGCAGCCACAGCGGGCGTATGCCGCCAAAGTCAAACAGCAGCCGGTTGGTCTGCAGGGTGTAGCACAGCACCAGCAGCAGAATGTAGCACAGCCAGCGGGCGGCAAGCAGCAGCCGGCGGCGGTTGATGTCGTGTGTCATGGCGGGCCTTTCTTTTGGGGTGGAATGGGCGGAAAAACAGGGCGCACGGCGTTTTCGGGGACGGAGCATCCCCGCCGCTGCGGCTTCCGGCGGACGAGGGTTTTATTCCCCGGCAGCGTCCGGCGTTCCGGTCTCCTCCTGCGCGGGGGCGTCGTCGGCGGGCTCTGCGGCGGCGTTTGCGGCGGGCGCGGCGCTGACGGCGGTGTCGGGGTCATAGTTGGTGATGATGAACACGCTGGTGATGTCCCGCACGTCGGCGGCGGGGCGTACCACGGCGTACATGCTTTTGCCGCTGCTTTCGGGCAGCACGTCCTCCACCGTGCCCACGATCAGGCCGGCGGGAAAAACACCGCCCAGACCGGTGGTCACCACCAGGTCGCCTGCGGCCACCAGCGTTTCGCGGGGCAGGTAGCTCACCTTCAGCCGGTCGTCCTGCGCCAGCAGGCTTTCGCCCTCGGCAAGGCCGATCTCACGGGTGCGGCTGACGGTGCAGCCCATGCTGACGGCGGGGTCAAGAATGGTCAGCACCTCGGCGTAGTTGTAATTCACGGCGGTCACCCGTCCCACGGCGCCCTCCGGGCTGATGACCACGTCGTCCACGGCGACGCCATCGCGGCTGCCGCGGTCGATGGTGAAGGAGTAGTATTTTTCCAGCGGATCGCGGCCGATGACGAAGGCGGAGACAAGGTCGTAGTCGCTGTAAGTGTCCTCAACGCGGTAATAGTCGCGGTACAGCTCGTTTTCCGCCTTCATGTCGTCGTAGTCCACCATCCGCTGCCGCAGCCGGTTCAGCTCCTCTTTCAGCTCTTCGTTTTCGGCCAGCACCTCGTCGATGGCAACGGTGCGGTCGCGCAGGTCCTCAATGCCCAGCGAGATCATCCGCCCCAGCTGCTGAAAAGGCACCAGCGCGGTGGCAAGCAGCTCCTGCGGGGCGGCGCTCCACCGGCCGTTGGCGCCGGCATAGGCAAGAAACCCGGCCATCAGCACCAGCAGACAGACCAGGATTTTGAATTTGACCGAACTGAAAAAGTTTTTCATGGCAGAAAACTCCGGAATACACAGGATAGGGGCGCGGTGCGGCCCCTGCAAGCGAAAAACGGACCGCCGGGGCTTCCGGCGGTCCGCACGGGATCAGCTGATTTGTGCGGGGCAGCCGGCCTCAGATCTTGCGCTCGGCGTCCGCAACGACCTCGCGCAGCAGCTCCAGGTTCTCCAGCACAGAGCCGGTGCCCGCAGCCACGCAGTCCAGCGGGTTTTCGGCAATGTGCACGTCGATGCCGGTCTCCTGCTGGATCAGACGGTCCAGACCGCGCAGCATGGCGCCGCCGCCGGTCAGGGTGATGCCGCGGTCGATGATATCGGCGGACAGCTCGGGCGGGGTGCGCTCCAGCGTCTCCTTGATGGCGTCGATGACCAGCGCCACGGACTCGCTCAGTGCCTCGCGGATCTCCTCGCTGCTGATGGAGATGTTCTTGGGCAGGCCGTCCACCAGGTTGCGGCCCTTGATCTCCATGGAGGCTTCCTGCTCCAGTACGTAGGCGCTGCCGATGTTGATCTTGATCTGCTCGGCGGTGCGTTCACCGATGAGCAGGTTGTACTTGCGCTTGATGTAGGCGATGATGGCGGAGTCGAACTCGTCGCCGCCCACGCGGATGCTGCGGGCAGCCACGATGCCGCCCAGAGAGATGACGGCCACCTCGCTGGTGCCGCCGCCGATGTCCACGACCATGTTGCCGGTGGGCTCCTCGATGGGCAGGCCGGCGCCGATGGCGGCAGCCATGGGCTCTTCCATCACCATGACCTGCTTGGCGCCGGCGTTCATGGCGGCCTCGCGCACGGCGCGGCGCTCCACCTCGGTAACGCCGGAGGGGATGCAGATGACGATGCGCGGACGGAACAGCACGGCGTTGCCGCAGGCGCGCTTGATGAACATCTTCAGCATGCTGGTGGTGATGTCAAAGTCGGCGATGACGCCGTCCTTCAGCGGACGCACGGCGACGATGCTGCCGGGGGTGCGGCCGATGACCTGCTTGGCCTCCTGGCCGACGCAGCGCACGGTGTCGGTTTTGGTGTCGACGGCGACGACGCTGGGCTCGCGCATGATGATGCCCTTGCCGCGCATGAATACCAGAGTGTTGGCGGTACCCAGATCGATACCGATATCTTTCGTGAACATATTCCTATACCTCTCTGTTCGTTTGTATCGCGAAAAAACCGCGGGATCCTGCAAACAAAAGCCGCACAAAAAAGGCGCGGCAATTTTACTTCATTTTATAGTATACCCTATCCGCCGGATTTTCTCAACAGGATTTTGGGGAAGATTTATGAAGATTTCTTAAGATTTTTTCAGTGTTTTCTCCACGCTTCGGCAAAAAGCGGGGCTGCGGGTTTTACAGCGGCCAGTCCAGCGCGTGCAGCATGGTGTATACCGCCCGCACGGGAAAGCCCATCACGTTGTAATAGCAGCCGTCAATGCCTTCGATGTGCCGTGCGGCCCAGCCCTGTATGCCGTAGCCGCCCGCCTTGTCGTAGGGTTCGTCGGTGCGGATATAGCGCTCGATCTCCTGCGCCGGAATGGGTGCAAAGCGCACGGCGGTGGTCTCGATGTGGCGCAGCTCCCGTCTGCCGCAGCGGATGCACACCCCGGTGTGCACAAGGCTTTCGCCGCCGCTCAGCAGCCGCAGCATGCGGCGGGCGTCGTCCATATCCCGCGGCTTGCCCAGCAGCTCGCCGGCGGCCTCCACCACCGTGTCGGAGCCGATGACGCAGTCCTGCGGCCACAGTGCCGCTGCGGCGGCACATTTTTCCGCGGCAAGCCGTCCGGCCAGCGCAGCGACGGTGGGCTCGGCAAAGCCGCTTTCGTCCACGTCCACCGCACGCACCTCAAAGTCATGGGTCAGCAGTGCCAGCAGCTCCCGCCGCCGGGGCGAGGCCGAAGCAAGGATCAAAGCCATAAAATGCTCCTTTGCATACCTTGTTTTGTGCGCCGCGATGCCGCTTCAGCGGATGCGGGAGTGGTTGTAGATGAGGATGGACAGGAACAGGGTGAAGATCTGCGCGGTGTACAGGCCGAAATTCAGCCCGAAGGTCAGCTGCAGAATGCCCAGATCCAGCACCAGCGGGTGGTCCGCCGAAATGCCGAAGGAAACGTAATATGCCAGCCACGAAAGGAACGGCACGCCTTCGCAGAGGTTTGCCAGCAGTGCGCCGGTGACGATGCCGCCCAGCAGGCACAGGATGAACAGCAGATTTTTCTTGAATTCGCTCATGGTGAAATACTCCTTGCGTTTTTCAGGCTGCGCCGCGGCTGTGCGGCGCTTACGCGGCAGACGCAGGCGGTGTCACACGCCGCGTGTGCCCTTTTGTGCGGTGGATGCCGCCGGTGGTCGTTTGTGCGGGCGGGGCTGCGCCCTGCAGCGTCACACGCCGTCCGGCGCGCTGTAATACAGGCCGCGGGTAAAGCGTCCGTCAAAGGGGGCTCCGGCGCGGAACGCCTCCGTCACGGCGCGCACCCGTTCCGGCGCCTCCCAGGTAAAGTACAGCGTCAGCAGGTCGCAGTCGGCCTCGTCCTGCCTGTCACCCAGCCACAGTGGGATGGGGTTGAAGATCTCGCGCACGCTGCCGCGGCACACCACGGGCAGCTGTTCGCCCTTGCGGTCCAGCAGGCGGCCGCGTTTGCCGCATTTTTCGCAGCGTGTCACGTTGTGCAGCGGACAGGCGCGGGTCATCATCACCGGCAGCCGGCCGTAGGCGATCAGGTTGGTGCGTACGCCCTCTGCTTTGAACAGCGGCAGCTCGGCCAGCTGCGCCTCGCAGCTCACCGTCTGGGTGCTCACGCCCAGTGCGGCAAGCTCCCGCATGGCCAGAGGGTTCAGCAGGTTCATGCTCCAGCCGGTCCAGAGCTCCGGCTTTTCGCCGGTGCTCTCGCCGCCCAGTGCGCCCAGCAGCTGCAGATGGCCGATGTTATTGGCTTCAAACCGGGTAAAGCCCGCGGCGCGGGCGGCGTTTACGGCGTCGCGCAGCCTGTCGCTGGAGCCGAAATTGCCCCGGGGGATCTCCAGCACCGTTTTGCCCCGCCACTCCGGCGGGATCTCGGCGGCGCAGCGCAGCGGAAACACCATCCGGTGGAACAGCGCGTCCAGCCCGTGCGGCACCTGCCGCGGGGTCTCGAACCGGCCCGCCAGCATGCGGCGGCCGTATTCGTCCCGCCAGCCCGCATCCGGATTTTTCACCGGTTCGCGGGGGACGGGTGCGGTCAGCTCCGGGGGGAGCTCCCACGGGCGGAAGCTGAGCGGCCGCAGGGCGGCGCGTTTTTCGTACAGGGAATCCAGCGCGGTGCGGCGCAGCTCGTTGATGTGGGAAAGCGGCAGAAAATGCTGCTGCGCCCCCACCAGCGCAATGCGCTCCTCCGCGGCGGCAAAGGGAGTGCCGCCGGTCTTGCAAAGGCTTTTTTTCAGGGCGGCGGGGTAATTTTCGCCCGGGGTGCCCTGTGCGGCGGCCTCGGTGTAGGCGGCGGCCCTGTGCACCCCGTCGGTCACCGTCAGCTTGGCGCCCTCGGGCTCCAGCGTCAGGGTCATGTCCACCTCCACGCGGGGCAGGGGGCGGCGGTAATATTCGCGGATGCGCGGTGCCGCGGCGCGGGTGGCGGCGGCGTCCTCGGCGGTGCGCACGCCGAACATGCTGCGGTCCCGTTTTCCGGTAAAATAGCCGTCGGTAAAGCCGCTGCGGGAGAAAATGCTCCGCAGCTCCTCTTCGTCATAGGGCTGGCCGTCCCGGGCAAGGCGGGCGGCGTGCACCACGGCGGCCACGTACTCCGGCCCCCGCAGCCGCCCCTCGATCTTGACGCTGGCAACGCCCGTTTTTTCCAGCTCGGGCAGATGCTTCAGCGCGGACATATCCTTCAGGCTCAGGTGATTGCAGCCGGTGGTCTGTGCGGTTTTTGCCGGCGGGGTGGTGCCGGTAAAGGCCGCGCAGGGCAGGCGGCAGGGCTGGGCACAGCCGCCGCGGTTGCCGCTGCGGCCGCCCAGAAACGCGCTCATGTAGCACTGGCCGGAAACGCTCATGCACTGTGCGCCGTGGATAAAGGCCTCGGTCTCGATGCCGCACTCCGCCGTGATGCGGGCGATCTCCGCGCCGGACAGCTCCCGCGCCAGTACCACACGGTCAAACCCGTGGGCTGCCGCGGCCAGCGCACCGGCGCTGTCGCACACCGCCAGCTGAGTGGAGGCGTGCAGCTTCAGCCCGGGGGCGCACTGCTTTGCCAGCTTTGCCACCGCCCAGTCCTGCACCAGCACCGCGTCCGCACCGGCGGCACAAATGGCCTCCAGCGCCTGCTGTACGCCGTGCAGCTCGTTTGCGTGCACCAGCGTGTTCAGGGTGACGTGCACCCCTACGCCGTTGGCGTGGCACAGGCGCACGGCCTGCACCAGCTCTTCGGGGGTAAAGTTGCCTGCGCCGCGCCGGGCGTTGAAGCCCTGCAGCCCCAGATAGACGCAGTCCGCGCCCGCCCAGACGGCAGCCTCCAGCGTCTGGGGGCTGCCCACCGGCGCAAGGATCTCAATGCGTTTTGCCAGCGGCGGATTTTCCGCAGCGGCAAAGGCGCCGCTGCGGTCCTCCCTGCGGCGCCCGGAAAAATCTCTGTTGTCCGCTGCCATGGCCGGCCTCACATATCCTGCCCGCGCATATAGCCCACCTCGCGGCGCAGACGGTCACATTCCGTGCGGCTGCGCTCCAGCTGGGCGCGCAGGTCCTGCAGCTCGCGGGCGGCGTTTTCGGCGGTGGCCTTGGCGGTCATCGCGTCCTCGAAATAGCTCTTCAGCTGGCTGCGCAGGTTGTCCGCGCCGTCGTTGGAGCGGCGCAGCTCATCCAGATAATCCAGCGCGGCCAGCACCGCCGCGCCGGTGACGGTGACGCGGTCGCTCATGTCCAGCATGCCGCGCATTTTCTCATCCAGAGCCTTGCCCAGTTCTTCGTAATATTCCGGCTCGCCCTCCACGCTCAGCAGATACACGCCGCCGCAGATCTCCAGCCGCACCTTGTTCATCGCCATATACCAGCACCTCGTTTTCATAAAATTCCGAAAGGGGGCATGCGCCGCCCGTTGTTGTTTGCTTAACAAAAATATTATATACGAAACGCGGCAAAATGCAAAGGGGTTTTGCCGCATTCCGACAGAAAACATTTTCCCTCCAAACCGGACGGAAAATCCGGAAACAGGACTCTCCGGTAACGCTTTCAGTTTTTTTGCACGGAAAACAGTTCCCGGTAACGCGTTTTATTGCGCTATGATACGAATTTCATCCCTGCGGACCGGTTGAAGGTTGAATTTTTTGCGGTTTTTTTGTATACTCTTATTTATGTGATTTAAAATGGCAGAATTATCTGTTGAAATCCCGAAAGGAGCATATCTCGATTTATGAAACCGACCTATACCGAGCAGCAGTTCGACACGCTGCTGCGCGAAAAGCTGTTTGGCGAATTCGGCGTCAAGCTGGAGGACGCCTCCAATAAGCAGATCTACCGCGCGCTGGCCCTGCTGGTGCGTCAGCGCCTCAGCGATGACCGCAAGCGCTTTATGGCCCGCACCTACGGCAACAACTCCAAGCAGGTGTACTACCTGTGCATGGAGTTCCTGATGGGCCGTTCTCTCAAGACTAACCTGTTCAATCTGGGCTGGAACGTGCCCGCCTCCGCCGCTCTCAAGACCGCCGGCATCAAGCTGGAGGATATTTACGAGGAAGAGCCGGACGCCGGTTTGGGCAACGGCGGTCTGGGTCGTCTTGCCGCCTGCTATCTGGACGGCATGGCCAGCACCTCCACCCCCGGCATGGGCTACTCCATCCTGTACGAGTACGGCATCTTCAAGCAGAAGCTCGTGGACGGCTGGCAGCAGGAGACCGCCGACAACTGGCTGCCCGGCGGCGGTGTGTGGCTGAAGAGCCATCCCGATCAGGCCGTGGAGGTCCGTTTCGGCGGCGAGCTTTCCGAAAGCTGGGACGCCAACGGCTACCACCGTGTCATCCACCAGAACTACGACAGCGTTATGGCCGTGCCCAGCGACATGTACGTGTCCGGCTTTGACGGTCAGGGCGTCAGCCAGCTGCGTCTGTGGGCCGCCAAGGCTCCCAGCATGGACATGGACAGCTTCAACCGCGGCGACTACGGCCGCGCCATCAGCGCCAACGCCTCCGCCGAGCTGATCAGCAAGGTGCTGTACCCCAACGACAACCATCTGGAGGGCAAGGTGCTGCGCCTGCGTCAGCAGTACTTCATGTCCGCGGCCTCCATCGCCGATATCGTGGAGCGTCACGCCGCCCAGTACGGCAGCGTGGAAAGCCTGCCCGACAAGGTGGCCATCCAGCTGAACGACACCCATCCCACCCTCGCCATCCCCGAGCTGATGCGCATCCTCATGGATGACTGCGGCCTGTCCTGGGATCAGTCCTTCGACATCTGCCGCCGCACCTTTGCCTACACCAACCACACCGTCATGAGCGAAGCTCTGGAAAAGTGGGACGTCAACATCTTCCGCAGCACGCTGCCCCGCATCTGGTCCATCGTGGCCGAGATGGACCGCCGCGCCCGTGCCGATCTGGCTCAGGTGTTCCCCGGCGATCAGGGCAAGATCGACTATATGGCCCCCGTGGGCGACGGTCAGGTGCGCATGGCCAACATCTGCTGCTATACCTGCCACCGCATCAACGGCGTTTCCAAGCTGCACAGCCAGATCATCAAGGACAGTGTCTTCCACGATTACTACCTGTACGCCCCCAACCGCTTCACCAACGTCACCAACGGCATCGCCTACCGCCGCTGGCTGCTGGCCTCCAACCCCGGTCTGACCGGCCTGCTGGAGGAGACCATCGGCGAGGACTTCAAGTACGATGCCTCCAGCCTGAAAAAGCTGGAAGCCTTTGCCGACGACAAGGCCGTGCTGGCCCGCATGGGCGAGATCAAGCGCGCCAACAAGGTCGCTTTCGCCAACCATCTGGAAAAGCTCACCGGTCAGGTCATCGACCCTGCCTCCACCTTTGACGTGCAGGTCAAGCGCATGCACGAGTACAAGCGCCAGCACCTGAACGCCCTGTCCATCGCCGCCGACTACCTGTACCT
>CAZYRD010000012.1:4504-25115 GCA_964649475.1 uncultured Faecalibacterium sp. | reverse complement strand
GCACAAAAAACAGGGCGGATTTTTGGTGGTGCCGTCCGGAAAAAGGCTTGTTCTTGCACGCCGGCGTCCTTTATAATAAAAAAAGAACATAAGTCCGGCGAAAGGGAGGGATATACAATGACAGTTCAACATATCCGTGGAAAAGAGTTCCGGATGTCCGTCCTGGAGGCTTTGGAGCCGACCTTGCTTTTGTATTACAGTCCGTGGAACCCGTCCGGCATGCAGCAGCGGGAGATCTTTGCCGCTTTGCAGCCGGATGCGGCAGAACTGGGCGTGCGCCTTGCCGAGACCAACGGCGATGAGGAAGCCGAGCTGGACGCGTGGTGGCGCATCATTGATTTCCCCACGGCGATCCTGTATGCGGACGGCAAGGAAAAAGCACGCCTGTGCGGTGCCCACACATTGCCGGAATGGCAGGCTTTTCTGCGCACTTCGCTGGAGCGCGTGCCCCTGCGCGACACCCTGCCGGACACATGGACGGCTGTTGACCGTCTGGGCAGAGAGCTGCCGGGCTTTGAGCAGGTCGGACGTCCCGATCCGGATAAAACCATCGCGATGTTCTACTTCATCAGCTTTGGCGAGAACGATCCGGATCCCGCAAAGCGGTACGGCCCGTTTGACAACACCAAGATCCTGAAAGCGGATCCTTCGGCCATCGACGATCCGGCCTCGCCGCCGTGGGGGCCTTACGGCAGCGTCCATTTCTGGGGAGAATCGGCCTTTGGCTATTACCGCAGCAAGGACGAATACGTCATTGCCAAGCACGCGCAGATGCTGGGCGATGCCGGGGTGGACGTCATTGTGTTTGACGTTTCCAATTTCCAGAACACCGACCCGCCGGGAGCCTATTTCTACGATACCTTCATGACCGTCTTCCGCACCTTTGACCGCGTGCGCCGTCAGGGACGCCGCACGCCGCAGATCGCGTTTCTGTTCAATTTCTGGTACGGGCCCTACGCGGTGCGGCAGATCTACAGGGATCTGTACTCGCAGGGGCTTTACCGGGAGCTCTGGTTCCTGTGGGAGGGCAAGCCTCTGGTGCTGTTCGATAAGGCGAAGGTTCCCATGGAGGAGACGGAGCTGCGGGAATTCTTCACCTATCGCCGTCCCATGCCGGACTATTTCTACGGTCCCAGAGGCGCGGACCAGTGGGCGTGGTGTGAAATTTATCCCCAGCACGGTTTTGCGTCTGCGGCAGAACCGGGCCGTGTGGAAGAAGTACCGGTCTCGGTGGCGCAGAATGCCGTGCCGGATGCGGACACTCCCGGCGGCTGGACGCTGGGCTGCATGAGCCAGCGGGACGAAAACGGCCGTTTTGTGGCCCGCGGCCGCAGCTTCTGCAGCGGTGTGCAGCCGCAGGAATATCACCCCGAACAGGGTGCAAACTTTGAAGAGCAGTGGGCGCGCGCTTATCAGCTGGATCCGAAGCTGGTGTTCATCACCGGCTGGAACGAGTGGGTGATGGGCCGCATGCCGCAGTTCATCCACGAAAAGGCTGCAAACGTTATGGTGGACCAGTTCAACGAGGAATTCTCCCGCGACCTGGAGCCCTCCCGCACCGTCATCGGCGACAACGCATATTACCAGTTTGTCGGTCATGCGCGCCGGTTCAAGGGTGTGCGCCCTGCGCCGAAAGCCGTCGGCGCCCGCACGATCGAAGTCGGCGGCGGCCTTTCCCAGTGGGAGGGTGTCGGCCCGGAATATCTGGATGATCTGGGCGATGTGGAGCACCGTGCCTGCGAAGGCTGGGGCAATGCCGGCCTTTACTGCGAGGACAGCGGCCGCAACGATCTTGCCGCAATGAAGGTGAGTTATGATGCGGAAAAGCTGTATTTCCTTGCACAGTGCGCCGAAGCAATCACTCCCTGTGCGGACGAGCGCTGGATGAACCTGCTGCTGCGCGTGCCGGGCAAGGAGCCCGTATGGGACGGCTTTGCATGGCTGGTGCGGCCGGATGCGGAAGGCGTTATGACTCTGTACCGTTGTCTGGGCGGCTGGAACTGGCAGCCGGTACAGCGGGTGGAGTGTACCGTACAGGATGACAGCCTGACGCTGGCGCTTCCCCGCAGCGTGTTGGGGCTGGAAGCTGCGGAGCTCTGCTTCGACTTCAAGTGGTGCGACAATGTGCCGCTGGGGCAGGACGAGTACGGCCTTGAATTTTACAATACGGGCGATACGGCGCCCAACGGGCGGTTCTGCTACCGGTATCAGGTGCGCTGAGCCGATCTTCGCAACGGAAGGATGCGTTTTTTATGAAAAAGAAACTGCTGAGAGCGTTGGAATGCCTGCTGGCGATTGTGCTGCTGGCTGGGGTGGTGTGCTGCGTTACGCTGCTGCGCGCTGCATCCCAGGTGCAGAACGTCTGGCAGACGGCACAGGAGAAGGCCGACGGGGTGACTCTGCCCACGGACGCCGCGTTTGCCGCGCCGACCGTTGCGGTGCTGGGGCAGAAGCTGGAACCGCTCTCCGCCGAACTGACCCGCTCGCTGGATGACCGCCTGCCGGATAATGTCATTTACGATTATGTGCAGGCGCGTCTGCCGCAGTTTGAAAGCAGCACTATGCAGGCGCTGCAGAAGGTGCAGACGGAGCCGATCCAAACCGAAGAGCTGACGTGGACGCTGACGGTACCGGAAGGCTGTGCGGCGCGGCTTTCGGTAACGGATGCGGAGGGGACGTCGGTGTATGACGGTGCGGTGACGGGGGAGTACACCCGTACCTTCGCCGCCAACGGTACCGACACCTGCAGCCTTACCCTTGTGCGGGAGGACGCCGCCGAACGCGCCGTGTTCACCTATGCCTTTGAGGTGACGCTGAACGTGCAGCCCGCTGTCCGGCTTTCTGCGCAGACGGCCGCGCAGGGCGACGTGGTGGCCGTTCTTGTGGAAAACAACATTTTCGGCCAGCCGATGTCCCTCTCCACCGAGCTGGGCCTTTGCGACTTCGTCCCGCTGGAAACACCCGGCAGCTACGGCGCTTACGTGCCGGTGGCCTACAACCGCGGCGTGGGCGAATGGCCCATCGAAGTGACCGTCGGCGACGTGATGCAGACCCTCACCGTCAACGTGACGCAGCGGGAATTCACCGTGCAGCACATGACCATCTCGCAGACCGTGGCGGACAACACCTGGAATTCCGCAGCGGCCAGCGTGGAGTTCCGTTCCACCATCTATCCGCTGTATGAGGTGACGGACAACGAAAAACGCTGGGACGGCAAATTCATCGAACCGGTCACCGGTTATCGTCTTACCACGCAGTACGGGCTGTGGCGGTACACCAACGGCGTTTACAGCGAGCGCCACAGCGGCATCGATATGGCCTGTGCGCTGGGCACGCCCGTCTCGGCGCCGCAAAACGGCAGGGTGCTGTACGCCGGTTATCTGCAGCTCACCGGCAACACCATCGTCATCGCGCATGGCGGCGGCGTAAAAAGCATCTATTATCACATGGACAGCCTGAACGTGGCAACGGACGATGTCGTCGTCACCGGACAGAAGATCGGCGAGGTGGGGACCACCGGTTATTCCACCGGCCCGCACCTGCATTTTGAGGTGAAGATCGGCAGCCAGAGCGTGGATCCGTTCCAGCTGTTTGACGGCACCAGCGGCCTGTTCGCCGGGCAGGATATTGACTGATATATCATAAAAATAACGGCAAAAGCGCCTCTTTTCCGCAGCGGAATGCCCGCGGAGAAGCGGCGCTTTTTCTGTGCGCAAAAGCCGGGCCGCGGCGGTGTTTTTTCACAAAATATTTTTATTATTTCATGCATTTTTCTTGGCAAAAGCATTGCATTTGTGGAAAGAAAATCGTATAATAGATACGTATAAGTGGGAAGAAGTGGGATGTTGTGGAAAACTTTGTGGAAACGGTGGAAAACTGCTTCCCGGATTTTGGCAAAGCCCATAGCCACCGCTGTCGAAGGCTGCCGAATAAGTTGAAACTTTTGGGGAAGGAGGGAATGCAGCGTGTTTTTTGGCGAACATACCTGCACGATGGACGAGAAGAACCGTCTGAGCATTCCCGCCCGTTTCCGCGAAGAGCTGGGCAGCGAATTCATTATCACCCGCTGGCTGGATGGCTGCGTTATCGTGCTGCCGCTGGACCAGCTGACAAAAATCGAAGAGGCTCTTGCCGGCAAGGGCATGGTCAAGACCCGTGATATCCGCCGTTTTCTGTATTCCGGCCTTGCCAGGGTCACACCGGACAAGCTTGGCCGCGTTCTGGTGCCCGCGCCGCTGCGTGCACACGCAGGCATCGAAAAGGAAGCTGTCGTCATCGGCGTCGGCAGCTATGTGGAGATCTGGTCGCCTGACGCATGGCAGAGCAAACAGCAGCAGGATCTGGCGGACGTGCCGATCCTTGAAGCGATGGAGGAGCTGGATTTCTGATGAGTGAACAGCAAACGGTCCGGCCCGCCGAAACGGAGCTGCATTTTGAACACGTCCCCATTCTTCTGGATGCCTGTCTGGAAGGACTGAACATCCGGCCGGACGGCATTTATATGGACGGTACGGCGGGCGGTGCGGGACATTCCCGTGCCATTGCTGCAAAGCTTACCACGGGTCGTCTGGTCTCGCTGGATCAGGACCCCGACGCGGTGGCCGTGGCAACGGCCCGGCTGGCCGGTCTGCCCGCTGCGGTGGTGCACACCAATTTCCGGTATGCCGACGCCGCGCTGGATTCGCTGGGCATTCCCGCCATCGACGGCTGCCTCCTGGATCTGGGCGTTTCCTCTCATCAGCTGGACACCGGCAGCCGCGGCTTCAGCTACAACACCGATGCGCCGCTGGATATGCGCATGAGCCAGAGCGGCCCCACGGCGGCGGATCTAGTCAACACGCTGGACCGCGAGGAGCTTGCCCGCATCCTGCGGGAGTACGGCGAAGAGCCTTACGCATGGGCTATCGCCGGCAAGATCGTCCACGCAAGAGCGCTGGAACCCATTGCGACCACCCGCCAGCTGGCGGATATCATCGCTTCGGCACTGCCGCCGGCGGTGCGCCGCAAGGAGAAGAACCCCAGCCGCCGCAGTTTTCAGGCCATCCGCATCGCAGTCAACGGCGAGCTGGACGCCCTGAGCGAGGGCATGGATATCATCTTTGAACGTCTGGCACCCGGCGGACGCTTCGCCATCCTCACCTTCCACTCGCTGGAGGACAGGCTGGTCAAGCAGAAATTCCGCGACTGGTGCACCGCCTGTACCTGCCCGCCCGAATACCCCGTGTGTGTATGCGGCGGCGTGGCAAAGGCAAAGGCTGTCACCCGCAAGCCGCTGGTGGCAGACGCCCGTGAACAGGAGATCAACCGCCGCAGCCGCTCGGCTAAGCTGCGGGTCATCGAAAAGCTGTGATCCGCGGCCCTGCGTGCCGCGCTGCGGCGATACGTCGCCGCCGAAAAAGACACGGCACATTTTAAACGAAAGGGGAATTCCCTCATGCAGGAAAAAAATCAGGCGTACGATCTTTCCCGTTTTTCCACGGAGGAGTTCAGCACGCTGCGCGTGGTAAAAAATAACAGCGCCGCACAGGAAAAACGCCGTGCCGCCCTGCGCATGGTGGAGCGGGTAGTCACCTGTGCTCTGGTGCTGGCGCTGACGGTCAGCGTGCTGTACAGCCAGACCCGCAAGACTGAGCTTGCCGATGAGATCACCATGCTGGAGCAGCAGCTGATCGAAGAGCGCAGCGTGTACGACCAGCTCAACTATCGTCTGGAAAGTGACGCCACGCTGGGCAACATCGAAGAATATGTCAGCCGCGAGCTGGGCATGGTAAAAACGGATAAAAGTCAGGTGACCTATGTGACCCTGACGGAGGAAAACCGTCTGGAAACCGCCGAGACCGGCCTTGCCAAATATTGGAGCGAACTGCAGGCGCGTCTGGAAGGCCTGCTGGTCTATATTCAGGGCTGAGCACATACCTTGGTGTGTGAACGACTATAAGATCTGACAGCGGCCGGGTGCAGCAGCCCGGCCGTACGAAAGTGCCTATGAAAAAGCAAACCGTTACAAAACAGGATACCTCAGCAGCTGCCCGAACCGATACGCCCGCTTCCGGCGCCAATCCGCGCCGCATCACTGAAGCAAGGGTGCGTATCCTTGTTCTGGCGGGCTTTTTTATTCTGCTGTTCGGCGTGGTCGTCGCCCGGTTGTGGTATCTGCAGGTAGACCAATACGAAAACTATACCCAGAAGGTGCTGAATCAGCAGCTGCGGGATACCACCATCACCGCCAACCGCGGTACGATTTACGATGCCAACATGAAGGTGCTGGCCTCCAGCGCCACCGTGTGGAATATTGTGGTGGCACCCAACGCGGTGGAGGAAGAGGATGAATCCGCGCTGGCGGATGTGCTGTGCAGCGTGCTGGAAGATGTTGACCGCGATACGCTGCTGGAAAAGCTGGCCAACAAAAACAGCGCGTACTATGTGGTAAAGCGGCAGGTGGGCAAGGATGTTGCCGACGCCCTGCGGGAGAAACTGGCGGAAAAGGACCTGGGCGGCATCACCTACGAGCAGTCCTCCAAGCGGTACTATCCGTACGGTTCTTTTGCCTCCAACATCATCGGCTTTGTGGGCAGCGACAACCAGGGTCTTGCCGGTGTGGAGCTGTACTACGATGAGGAGCTCAGCGGTACCGACGGCCGCGTCATCAGCGCCAAGGACGGCTGGGGCGAGGACATGGCCTACGAATACGAAACGTCCTATCCCGCCACTGACGGTTACAGCCTTGTGCTGACGGTGGATGAGGTCATCCAGCACTATCTGGAAAAATATCTGGAACAGGCGGTGGCCTTCCACAACGTACGGGAAAAAGGCGTTGGCATCGTTATGGACGTAAACACCGGCGCCATCCTTGCCATGGCCACCGTGCCGGATTACGACCTCAACGATCCCTTTACGCTGGTGGATTCCTCTGTGGCTGCGGCGGTCGATGCCCTCAGCGGCGAAGAGCGCAGCGCTGCATTGGTCAACGCACGCGAAGCGCAGTGGCGCAACAAGGCGGTCTCCGATCTGTATGAGCCCGGCTCTGTTTTTAAAATCGTCACGGCTGCCGCTGCGCTGGACTCCGGTTCGGCGGCACTCACCTCCAGCTTCAACTGCACAGGCGCCATCACGGTCGAAGGCATCCGCATGCGGTGTGCACACAGCGGCGGACACGGCCTGCTCAGCTTTGGCGGTGCGCTGATGAACTCCTGCAACCCGGCGTTCATTCAGCTGGGCCAGCGCATGGGCGAGGAGGTCTTCTGTGATTACGTCAACGCCTTTGGCCTGACAAAGCGCACCGGTATCGACCTGCCCGGCGAAAGCCGCAGCATCGTGTATACTGCCGATACCATGGGCCCGGTAGAGCTGGCGAGCTGCTCCTTCGGCCAGAGTAATAAGATCACCCCCATCCAGATGATCACCGCCGTGTGCGCGGCGGTCAACGGCGGCTATCTTGTGCAGCCCCATGTGGTGGATAAGATCGTCAACGCCGAGGGCGAGATCGTGCAGGACATGAATACCGGCGCCGGCCGGCAGGTGGTCAGTGAGGACGTATCCATCGCTCTGCGTGACATTCTGGAAGACACCGTCAGCGGCGGCCCCGGCAACATGGCCTACGTTCTGGGCTACCGTGTGGGCGGCAAATCCGGTACCAGCCAGAAGCTGGATAAACAGCAGGCCGAAGGCGAGGAAGAGGTGTACATCGCCTCCTTCGTGGGCGTCGCTCCGGCGGACGACCCGCAGATCGCCGTGCTGGTCATTCTGGATGAGCCGGACAGCTACTCGTACTACGGCGGACAGCTCTCCGCCCCGGTGGTTGGCTCCATTATGCACGATGTTCTGCCGTATCTCGGCGTCGAGGCGTCTTACAGCCAGAGCGAGATGAGCAGTGTTGAGGTCGCCACGCCTTACTGCGAGGGCTCCAGCGTCACGGCAGCGCAGGTCGCGCTGCAGAAAAAAGGCCTGACCGCAAAGGTCATCGGCGAAGGCACGCACGTCAAGGCGCAGTTCCCCACGGCGGGCACGTCGCTGCGGCAGGGGTCGTCCATTCTGCTGTATACCGAAGCGGACAACAGCACCACCAACCTGGTGACGGTGCCGGATGTGCGCGGCTATACCGCAGGCATTGCGCAGCAGATGCTGGAAGCGGCGGGGCTCAATTTTACCCGTACCGGCTCCTACCGCGAGGCGTCCTCCGTTGTGGCGGATACCCAGACGGTGGAACCCGGCCTGCAGGTGCCTGCGGGTTCGGTGGTCAGCGTCAATTTTGTGGATAATTCTCTTATCGACTGATTTTTATACAGGGTGCTCCGCGTTCCGCCGCTTGCGGCGGGGGACGGTGAAAATTCGCCCGTCTTGTTTGGAAGGAAGGTGAACGCGTCATGCTGTCCACTTGTTTGTTTTCGGATATTGATTACACCGGAGAACTGCCGGAAAAAGAGATCACCGCGGTGACAAATGACAGCCGCCGCGTACAGCCGGGCAGTGCGTTTGTGTGCACGGTGGGGCGCACCAGCGACGGCCACCGCTATGCGCAGCAGGCGCTGGACGCCGGTGCAGCGCTGGTGGTCACCGAGCGGCCGCTGGGGCTTTCTGCCGAGGTCACCGTAAAAAACGGCCGTATGGCCTACGCACAGCTTTGCAGCGCGTTCTTTGACCATCCGGCCCGCAAGCTGCGGCTGGTGGCGGTCACCGGAACCAACGGCAAAACCACCGTCACCACCGTCATCAAGCAGATCCTTGAGGCCGGCGGCCACCGCTGCGGGCTTATCGGTACCATTCATACCATGGTGGACAGCATGGAGCTGCCCTCCAAGTACACCACGCCGGAAGCGTGGGACCTGCACATGCTGCTGGCGAAAATGGCGGGTGCAGGCTGCGACTGTGCCGTGATGGAAGCCTCCAGTCAGGCGCTGGACCAGCTTCGCCTGTACGGCCTGCGGTTCGAGTGCGGTGTGTTTACAAACCTCACGCAGGACCATCTGGACTACCACGGCGATATGGAAAGCTATTTTCAGGCCAAGGCGACCCTGTTTGACTCCTGCGACACAGTCATATATAATAAAGATGATATATGGGCCTGCCGCCTGCCGGAACTGTACCCCGCAAAGCGCTGTGTCAGCTTTTCCGCACAGGACGACTCGGCCGATTTCACCGCCCGGAACATTGAACTGGATCCCGGCGGGGTGCGTTTTGCGCTGGTGGGCAAGCGGTCCGTTCAGCGGGTGCGGTTCCCCATGCCGGGTGCGTTTTCGGTGCACAATGCCATGGCTGCAGCGCTGGTGGCGCTGCGCATGGGCGTTCCGGGGGACATCGTCGCCCGTGCGCTGGAGAGCTCCTGCGGGGTGCGCGGCCGCAGCGAGGTACTGTACCACGGCGCTTTTACCGTGATCTGCGACTTTGCCCATACGCCGGACAGCCTCGAAAAGATCCTCTCCGGCATGCGGCCTTTTGCGAAAAACCGTCTGCTGGCGCTGTTCGGCTGCGCCGGCGAGCGTGATGCCACCAAGCGGCCCGCCATGGCGCAGGCGGCGCTGAAATATGCCGATTTTCTGGTGCTGACCTCGGATAACCCCCGCAAGGAGGATCCCCGCAGCATTCTGGATTCCATCGAGCCGATGGTGAAGGAAAGCGGCAAGCCCTATCTGGTAGAGCTGGAACGCCGCCGTGCCGTCTATGCCGCTCTGCATGAACTGAAAGACGGCGACGTGCTGGTGCTCTGCGGCAAAGGCCACGAGGACTATCAGGTCATCGACGGCGTCACCATCTATCTGGACGAACACCGCATCGTCCGGGACTGGCTGAAGCGCAACGGCCTGCTGCCGTGACGCGGCGGACAACAAGCATCAACATAAACTGATCAAGCCGTTAAAATGAAATCACGATCGTTTGAAAGACAGGATGCCAAGGCGATCCGTACAGGAACAGGAGGCGAACCACCATGGAAAAAATGACTGCTGCAAAGCTGCTGCAGGGGATCGGCAATGCGGATGCGCGCCCGGAGCTGGCGGACATCGTTGTTGCCGGCGTACAGACGGATTCCCGTAAAGTGCAGCCGGGCGATCTGTTTGTGGCGATTCAGGGCGAGCGCAGCGACGGTCACCGCTATGCCGCACAGGCTCTGGCGGACGGCGCCGTGCTTGTGATGGGCCAGCGTCCGGTGGAAGAGGTGGCCGGTGTACAGCCGGAGCAATACCTGCAGACGCCGGATATTCTGGACGCCATGATCGCTCTTGGTGCAAATTACCGTGCCGCCTATGCCCCCTGTCTTGTGGGCGTCACCGGCAGTGTGGGCAAAACCACCACAAAGGAATTTGTCGCCGCGGTGCTTTCCTCTTTTGGCGAAACGCTGAAAACCGAGGGCAACCAGAACAACGAGATCGGCATGCCCAATACGCTGCTGCGCATGAACGCCGACACCCGGTTTGCCGTGGTGGAAATGGGCATGCAGGGCCTTGGAGAGATCTCCAAGCTGACCCGCGCGGCAAAGCCTGCCGCGGCGCTCATCACCTGCATCGGCGTTTCTCATCTGGAACAGCTGGGCAGCCGTGAAAACATTCTGAAAGCGAAAATGGAGATCTGCGAGGGCCTGCCGGAGGGCGGCCTGCTGGTCATCAACGGCGACGACGCCCTGCTGGCCAACGCTGCGGTGCCCGCCGGCATCCAGCGCATCGCCTACGGTGTGGATAACCGCTTTGCACCGGTGCAGGCACGGAATATCCGCAGCGAGAACGGCGGCCAGCGCTTTACCATCGTGGACCGGCAGTACGGCGATTTTGAAGCCGTCATTCCGGTGCCCGGACAGCATAATATTTACAATGCGCTGGCGGCGTATACGCTGGCGACGCGGCTTGGTCTGGACGCCGCCACCGCTGCCGCCGCCCTGCAGAACTATAAAACAGTGGGGCACCGGCAGCACCTTGTCTGCGCCGGCGGCATCCGCGTGATGGAGGATTGCTACAACGCCAATCCGGACAGCATGCGCGCCGCACTGCTCACCCTGCGGGATATGCCCGTGGAGGGCCATAAGATCGCGGTTCTGGCAGATATGCTGGAGCTTGGCGCACTGAGCGACGAGGCACACCGCGAGGTGGGACGGGAGGCCGCCGACTGCGGCGTGCAGTGCCTGCTCACCTTCGGCGATGCTGCCCGGCTGACGGCGGAGGCCGCCGAAACCGCAGGCGTGCCCTTTGTGGAGCATTTTGCCACACGGGAGGAGATCACCGCGTGGCTGCGCTCCAATGCAAAACAGGGGGATTACGTGCTGTTCAAGGGCAGCCACGGCATGGCGCTGGAGACCATTCTGCCCGGCTTTTATGAAGGAAAGGACGTTGTCCCATGCTGAAAAATACCGCAATGACTGCTGCGGCGCTGGCGGTGGCGGTCACCTGTGTGCTGGGGTTCCCTACGGCGCTTATTCTGGGCCGGGTGCGCCGCCTGCGAAAGGCGGCGGCCCCTACGGCGCTGCCTCTGCCCGAAGAACATAAACGCGCACCCGTCCTTGGCGGGCTTTTGCTGTGGCTCGGCACCGGTTTTGCGTTTGTAACGGCGTTTTTGCTGATAAACGGACAGCTTGCTGCCAACGGCTACACCGGCGGCTGGCGTACGGCCGCCACCATGCTGGGCACAGCGTTTGCGTTTGGCTTTGCAGGCCTTTTTCTGGACTGTGTCCGCATCATGCGTGCGGACACCCCGCGTGAAGGCACACAGCTGCCGTACTGGCTGCAGTTTGCGGTACAGCTTGTCATTGCGGGTGTGTTTCTTGTGCAGCAGGCGCTCAACGGCGGGCTTTCCACCATGCTGTGCCTGCCCGGCGGCTGGGTGGAGCTGGGCTTCTGGTACTACCCGCTGGCGCTGCTGCTCATTCTGGGCACGGTCAACGCGGTGCGCGTCGCCGAAGAACCGGACGGCGTGTGCGCCGGCGGCAGCTTTACGGCATCGCTGGTCATCCTCATTCTGGCCATGCTTATGCTGGAACTGGAGGTCCCCGGCGACCGCTTTGTAACGGCGCTGTTTGCGGCGGCGGTGGCGGGCAGCTGTGTGGGCTTTCTGTTCTGGAATTTTTTTCCCGCCCGGCTGCGTCCCGGCAGTGCCGGCAGCATGTTTCTGGGCGGCGCGCTGGTCGCCATGGCGTGGGGCCTTGCCCGGCCGGAGCTTCTTGTTCCGCTGTGCGGCGGTTTTCTGCTGAACGCACTGGGCGTGCTCGTCCGTAAGCTCACCCGCGGCAGACTGTGCAGCTTCGGCGCATTCCACCGCGGACTGCATGTACTCGGCTGGACCTGTCCGCAGCTTACCGCTCTGTTCTGCGGCGTCGGCTGCTTTGGCGGTGCAATGGCTGTTCTCGCCGTTTATCTGTACGGCTGACAAAAAGGATGATTGCCGCGGCAACTGCCGTGGCATACTGAAATGTATGAATTTTCCGGATAGAAAAGAAAGGGGGATGCCTGTGGAAAAACAGATCGATCAGCGCAGCGCCGCAGCGGGTGCAGCGCCTTCGGCAGGGCGTTCCCGCGTGCGGATGTTCCTCACCGGCAGTCAGAGCGGTATCGATACGCCGTTTCTGATCGCCGTGCTCATGCTGCTGGCTTTTGGTATGGTGATGCTGTACTCGGTCAGCTATGCGGTGGCGTATTACCGCTTTGACGACAGCGCCTATCACATCAAGCGTCAGCTGGTGTTTGCGGCACTGGGCCTTGTCGCCATGTGGATCATTTCCCGTCTGGATTACCATTTTCTGCGAAAACTTGTGTGGGTCGCCTATTTTGTCGTGCTGGGTCTGCTGGGGGTGGCACTGCTCATGCCGCCCATCAACTATGCCCGCCGGTGGATCATGCTTCCCACGCCCGACAATCCCATCATCACCTTCCAGCCCAGTGAGCTTGCCAAGCTGGAGGTCATTCTGGCATTTGCCCATCTGGGCAGCGTCAATCAGTCGCGCATCAAAACCTTCAAGTACGGCGTTATGACCTATCTGTCGGTGCTTGTGCCCATCGTGGTGCTGGTGGTTGTGGAGCCGCACCTTTCCGGCACCATCCTCATCCTTGCCATCGCGGCCATCCTCATGTTCGTGGGCGGTACCAGCATCAAGTGGTTCCTCATCGCGTTCGGCAGCGTGGCGGCGCTTCTGGTAACGGCACTCGTGGTCTATCCGGATATTGTTCCCGTTGCGCAGGAACGCATCGCCATGTGGCAGAACCCGGAGCTGGACCCCACGGGCGACGGCATGCAGGTGCTGCAGGGGCTTATGGCCATCGGCAGCGGCGGTCTGACGGGTCTTGGTCTGGGCAACTCCCGCCAGAAATACATGTACGTCCCCGAACCTTATAATGATTCCATCTTCACCATCATCTGCGAAGAGCTTGGTTTCGTCGGCGCTGTCATCATCATCCTGCTGTTTGCATTTCTGCTGGTGCGCGGCGTCTACGTCGCCATCCACGCAAAGGACCGCTTCGGTATGCTGCTGGTCACCGGCATCATCGCGCAGGTCATTCTGCAGATGCTGCTCAACGTCATGGTGGTCACCGGCACCATCCCGTACACGGGTATCACGCTGCCGTTCTTCAGTTACGGCGGCACGGCGCTTTCGCTTCTGCTGGCCGAGATGGGTCTGGTGCTTTCGGTGTCACGGCAGGCGAATATCCGGCGGTAAATACGAATGAAAAGCGGCACGGTCGGAAATGGGCTGTGCCGCATGAAGCATACCCGACCGCATCACGGCCGGACAAGGAGGATACATAATGGCAAAGATCCTGATCGCCGCCGGCGGCACTGCCGGTCACATCAATCCGGCGCTGGCCATTGCCGGTCAGCTGAAAGAGCAGTGTCCCGATGCGGAAATCTGCTTTGCGGGCCGCAAAAAGGGCATGGAGTACCGTCTGGTCACCGCTGCGGGTTATCTGTTTTACCCCATCGAGGTGCGCGGTTTTCAGCGCAGCTTTGCCCCCAAAAACATCCTGCGTAATTTTGCCGCGCTGTTCTGGCTGGCGGTGTCACCCGTCCGCTGTGCGTCCATCCTGAAACAGGTGCGGCCGGATCTGGTCATCGGCACCGGCGGCTACGTCAGCGGCCCTGTGGTGCGTGCGGCAGCCAAAAAAGGCATCCGTACCGCCATCCATGAGCAGAACGCCTTCCCGGGCGTGACCAACAAGCTGCTGGCACCGCTGGTGGACGTTGTGATGGCCGCGGTGCCTGCCGCGGTGGAAAAGCTGGGCGCGCCGGATAAGACCATCGTCTGCGGCAACCCGGTGCGCCCCGAGGTGCTTGCGCAGGATGTCGCCGAAGCCCGCCGTGCGCTGGGCATTCCGGCGGGCAAGACGGTGCTGCTCTCCTTCGGCGGTTCGCTGGGGGCGCAGCGCGTCAACGAGGTGGTCGCCGATCTCTGTGCGTGGCACACCGAAAACGCCGATATCCATCACATCCACGCCACCGGCCAGTACGGTGTGGAACTGTTCCGCGGGCTTTCGGAGGAAAAAGGCTTTGCGGGGCACCCCAATCTGGATGTGAGGGAATACATTGACGATATGCCCAAATGCCTTGCTGCGGCGGATCTGGTCATCTGCCGTGCCGGCGCGCTGACGCTGGCGGAGCTTTCCGCCATGGGCCGCGCCTCCATCCTCATCCCGTCCCCCAACGTGGCCGAGAACCACCAGTATTACAATGCGCTGGAGCTGGAAAAAGCCGGCGGTGCCCGGGTGATCGAGGAGAAGGATCTGACCGGCGAAGGTCTGGTGGCGCTGGTGCAGCAGCTGGTGGCGGAGCCTGATACGCTGCGCATCATGGGCATGCACGCAAAAACCTGCGGCGAGCCGCGCTCGCTGGAGATCATCGGCAAGGCGCTTGCGCCCCTGCTGGAGAAAAAATAACGCTGAAATGGAGTTGCTGCAAAATTGCAGCAACTTCGTCAAATTTGATTTACCGGCCCCAAAAAGGCCGGCATTTTGGCTCTTGCAGAGCCAAAACCATCAAATATTGCAACAAATCCCCGCGGAATTTACACGCGAAACGGAATTTTGCGTGTGGCGTGTTGTAAAATTTTCATGTTGCAATGCGCCCGGCTGCATCTCTGATTATGTTTTCACCAAAAAAATAGCCGCGGCATAGAATGGCACATCCTGCAAGGGAGGTGCTTGTCATGTCCATGCCGCAAACCTCATATCTGCTGCACAAAGCCCCGGCGCTGCACGGCAGCCTGCCGGTACCCGCCGCAAAAAACAGCGTGCTGCCGCTGCTGGCTGCCGCACTGCTGTGCCGCGACACTGTGCGCTTCCGGCGCGTCCCCGCGCTGGCGGATGTCACCGCCTCCTGCGGAATACTCACCGGTCTGGGGCGTCCGGCGCTCTGGCAGGGCGGAGACCTTGTGCTGGAACCCCTTGCGCTGAAAAGCAGCGAGCTTGCCCCGCACTGGATGGAGCGTATGCGCTCCGGCGTATTTTATCTGGCGCCGGTGCTGGCTGTTACCGGTCAGGTGCGGTTCTGTACGCCCGGCGGATGCAACCTTGGCAGCCGCCCGGTGGATATCCATCTGGAAGGGCTGCGCCGTATGGGCGCTGTGTGCGAAGAATACGGCGACTGTACCGTTCTGCGCGCCCCCGACGGGCTGAAGGGCTGTAATTTTGTGCTGCGGCTGCCCAGTGTCGGTGCGACGGAGACCATGCTGATGGCTGCGACTGCTGCCGAAGGCGTCACCCGGCTGGACAACGCCGCGGTGGAGCCGGAGGTGCTGGATCTTGCCCGTTTCATCAATGCCTGCGGCGGGTGCGTGCGTCAGCTGCCGGGCCGTCGGTTTATCATCCGCGGCGTGGGGCGGCTGCGCGGCGCAAGCTTTGCGCCTGCAGCGGACCGCATCTGGTGCGCCACTATGCTCTGCGCGGCCGCTGGCTGCGGCGGCACGGTGGAGCTCACCGGGATCGCACCGGAAAGTCTTTCCGGCCTGCCGCATCTGCTGCGCCGTGCCGGATGCACGGTGGAGACTTCCGATGATGCGGTACGCCTTGTCTGCGACAGACGGCTGCAGGGTCTGGGTGAGGTGCGCACCGCGCCCTTCCCCGGTTTTGCCACCGATATGGCCCCTCTGCTTGCGGCGGCATTGCTGCGGGCGGAGGGAAAAACCACGATATGCGATACCGTTTTTACCGACCGGTTTGCCTGTGCACGGGGCTTTGCCGCGCTGGGTGCGCCGGTGGAACGCCGCGGCAACTGCATTGCGGTCGGCACACCGGAGGGCGCGCCCATGCCGGTTCTGCGCGGATGCAGCCTTACTGCAGAGGATCTGCGCGGCGGTGCCGCGCTTGCCATTGCCGCGCTGCAGGCACAGGGCGAAAGCCGTCTGCAGGGCGTGGAATACATTCGCCGCGGCTATGCCGATCTGCCCGGCGCTCTCAGCGAGCTGGGCGCGCAGGTGCACGGCTGGTGATGAAAAATGCCGTACCTATATGAACAAAAACTATTAAAAAGATGGTTGCATCCGCTGCCATGCGCAGAGATGATAAAATACAGGAAACGAAATCCCGTGAAAGGAGTACCGATATGGCCCGTACAAAGCGCAGCGCCCCGCAGGAAAAAAAGCGTCAGCCGTACGACCGGGCTGTCGAGCCGCGCAGTGCGGCGCGCAGCCGGGTATACGATCAGGCGCAGGAGCCGCAGGCGAACCGCCGGACGGTGTATGAGCCGTATGATGGCAGAAGTACTGCGTACACGGGGGAACGCCGGAACAGTTACGGGCAGGGGCTGGCCGATGCCCGCCGGGGGCAGGCGGGCCGCACCGGCCTGCAGGAGGTGCAGCTCTCCGTTCCGGTTCACAGAAATACGGAAAATACGGCTTCTGCCGCCGGTCCCGCTGCGCAGCAGCCTGCAGCGCCGGTCAAAAAGGGCGGCAGAAGCGCCAAAAAGCGGCGTGGTGCGGCCGCTGCAAAAAAGAAGGCCCGTCCGGTCCGGCGGCCCGTTTTGGAAGAGGACGATGCGCCGCTGCCCACCACCCTGCGGGAGCGCGGTCAGGCATCCCGCCGCCGTGCACGCCGCCGCCGCACGCTGCTTCTCAGCGTGATGGTATTGCTTCTGGTGGGTATCTGGGTGCTGATCGCCTTCGTCTTTAAAATCGGCGAGATCCGGGTCACAGGTTCCAGCGTGTACAATCAGTCGGTCGTTCTGGAAAATTTCGGTTATCACGAAGGTGACAACCTGTTCACGTTCAACAAGCGCAAGGCTGCCGACCAGATGCTGGCAGCGCTGCCGTATCTGGAAACGGTGCGGATCCGCCGTCAGCTGCCCGGTACGGTCCGTATCGAGGTGACCGCCAGCGAGGAAAAATACTGCTTTACGCATGCGGACGGGTCCACGGTGATCACAACACCCTCGTTTAAGGTCCTCCGGCTGGGCAGCAACTCCGGCGGACTGCTCAACATCCGTGGTCTGGAGTTCCGGACGCCGGTCGCCGGAAAGCTTCTGGAGGTTCCTGAGGAAAAGCAGGAGGCTCTGCATACCCTGCAGGAGGTGCTGGCCGCACTTGAAGAGGGACACATCGCAAACTACAGCGAGCTGGACGTGGGCGACCCCTACGCCATTACGCTGCGGTGTGAGGATCGCTTTATTCTGCAGTTGGGCACTACGGTGGAGATGGATTACAAGCTGCGTCTTGCCGCACAGACCATTTACGGTCGGCTGGAGCAGGACGCCACCGGCGTCATCGACGTCAGCGGCGCGGGAACCAGCCATTCGGCCTATTACCGGCCGCAGGCGATCGATTGATCGTTTTGTCGTAATTTTGCGCAAAAGATTTTTGTACAGACTGTTGAATTTTCTCGTGAAATATGCTATTTTTATAAAGAATACAATCATACTTGTGCGCTGGCTGCGCCCGGTGCATTTACAGGCGGACAGGCTTCCGCAATAATCACTCGTAAGCGAGAAACAGGGGGAAAAGGAAATGCCGTTTATTCTGGACGATGAAATGAACAATGTCACCAACATCAAGGTCGTGGGCGTCGGCGGCGGCGGCGGAAACGCAGTCAACCGCATGATCGAAAACGACCTCAAGGGCGTTGAGTTTGTCTCTATGAACACCGATCAGCAGGCGTTGTTCAAATCCAAGGCTACCCAGAAGGTACAGCTGGGCGCCAAGCTCACCCGCGGCCGCGGCGCAGGCGCCATGCCGGAGATCGGCCAGCGCAGCGCAGAGGAGAGCCGTGAGGAAGTGGGCGCTGCCCTGCAGGGTGCGCAGATGGTGTTCCTCGCTGCCGGTATGGGCGGCGGCACCGGCACCGGTGCCATCCCCGTGGTGGCCCAGATCGCCAAGGACAAGGACATCCTGACCGTCGGCATCGTCACCAAGCCCTTCGCCTTTGAAGGCAAGCGCAAGATGAACATCGCCGAGCAGGGGATTGCCAACCTGCTGGAGTGCGTCGACAGCCTGATCGTCATCCCCAACGAGCGTCTGAAGCTGCTCAGCGATGAAAAGATCACCATGGCCAACGCCTTTGCCGCCGCCGACAACGTGCTGCTGCAGGGTGTGGAAAGCATCTCCGCGCTGATCAACGTGCCCTCTTTCATCAACCTGGACTTCGCCGACGTCCGTTCCATCATGAAGGATGCCGGTTACGCCCACATGGGCGTGGGCAGCGCCTCCGGCAAGAACAAGGCCGAGGAAGCCGCCATGGCCGCTATTTCCAGCCCGCTGCTGGAGACCTCCATCTCCGGCGCCACCGGCGTTATCATCAGCATCACCTCCTCTTCCGACATCGGTCTGGACGAGGTGGATCAGGCCGCCACACTCATCACCAACTCCGCTCATCCCGACGCCAACATCATCTGGGGCTGTACCTTTGATGACAGCATGAACGACGAGATGCGCATCACCGTGGTGGCCACCGGTTTTGACAGCACGGTCAAGAACCCCGAGCCTGTTCAGGCGAAGAAGGTTCAGCCCGCCGCACCCGGCTTTGCCCAGACGCCGGATGTTGCCGAGCCCGTTTCCTCCGAGCCCGCGCCCCCGCAGTTCACCGGCGGTGACGCCGACGCCAAGCCCTTCTGGGACGACGGCGTCTGGGCCGATATCGAGGATCTGTTCAAAAAGCGCTGATCACCACCGCGGCATATGTTGAAGATCAGAGGTCTGCCGTTGCGTCAGACCTCTGTTTTTTTACCACTGACAAAGAGTACAGGAGGTCAGAACCTATGGCACCCGGAGAAGTCATGTATCATATTGCGCTGAGCGCACAGGATATTGAGGGCGCGCGCTATGCCATCCTGCCCGGCGATCCCGGCCGCGTGCCAAAAATCGCCGCCATGCTGGAAAATCCCCGCCCGCTGAAGCAGAACAGGGAATATACATCGTGGATCGGCACGCTGGAAGGCGAGAAGGTGCTGGTGTGCTCCACCGGTATCGGCGGCCCCAGCGCAGCCATTGCCATCGAGGAGCTGTTCATGATCGGCATCACCAGTTTCGTCCGCGTGGGTACCAGTGGCGGCATGCAGATGGATGTGATGGCAGGCGACGTGGTGGTGGTGCAGGCGGCAGTGCGTGCCGAGGGCACCAGCCGGGAGTATATGCCTGTCGAATGGCCCGCCACCGCCAATTTTGACATCACCGTTGCGCTGCGTCAGGCAGCGGATGCGCTTGGTTACCGCAGCCACACCGGCGTGGTGCAGTGTAAGGACAGCTTTTACGGACAGCACGCACCCGGCCGAATGCCGGTGCACCGTCTGCTGGAGGAAAACTGGGAGTGCTGGAAGCGGGGCGGCTGCCTTGCCAGCGAGATGGAAAGCGCAGCGTTGTTCACCGTGTGCGACACGCTGGGTGCCCGTGCGGGTGCCGTCATGCTGGTGGTGTGGAATCAGGAGCGCGAGGCCGCCGGTCTGCCGCAGGAGGAAGATCACGATACCGCCAAGGCCATTCGCGTCGGCGTGGAGGGTATCCGCCTGCTGCTGAAGCAGGACGCCGCAAAGGCCGCAAAATAACACGATCTGCCGGTAAAGCTCCCGTTTCTTTACGAAATGGGAGTTTTTTGCTGAAAAAATCTTTGCAATCGACAAAAGACGGGTTTATTTTTTGTCAAAAAGATGTTATCATAGTAGAAAAGCCGCAGGGAAAGGGGAATTGACATCATGGAAACAGAAAAGACGCCGGCTGCCGGTCAGCCTCCTGTGATGGAAGAGCATACCTTTTCCGGCGCACTGTTCGGCTTCCGCCGCAAGGACGTGCTGGACTATGTGCGCACCATGAGCGAAAACAATGAAGCCTATATCCGCACGCTGGACGGTTCCGTATCTGCGCTGCAGTCTGAACTGGAGGCCTCCCGCGAGGACGCGCGCCTTCTGGAAGAGCGGATCGGCGAGCTGAACGCCGCCATGGAAGCAACCGCGGCCGATGACGCCAAAAAGCAGGCGGAGTATGAGCGCACGCTGAAAGAATTTCAGGCCTGCCGCGAAAAGCTGTTCAGCCGCGAGCAGAAATATGTGCAGCTGCAGAAGGAATGCCGCGAGCTGCAGGAGAAAAATGCGCTGATCATCGAACAGATGCACAAGGCAAAGAATCTGCTGCAGCAAAACCAGCAGGAGCTGGCGGATGCCGCCGCCCGCGAGCAGCAGCTGAAAGAGGAGCATGCCCGTGCGCTGGCCGAGACTGCCCTTGCCGCGC
>CAZYRD010000012.1:0-4494 GCA_964649475.1 uncultured Faecalibacterium sp. | reverse complement strand
GCGGCAGGCAGAGGAAGCCGCCCGCAAAGAGGCGTCTCTGCAGGCGCAGCACCGTCAGGAGCTGCAGGCATTGGAAAAGGAACAGCAGCGCGAGCTGCAGGAGCTGGACGCAGACGCGCGGCAGATCATCGGTCGGCTGAGCGCCCGTGCCGACGCCGAACAGGAGCGCATCGCCCGCGGCGTGGATCGTGTGGATGCCGAGCTGGAGGAGCTGCACCGGGATATGGAGCAGGTCCAGCAGCAGATCTGGGCGGCGCATGCCATGATCCGCCAGTCGACAAAGGACATCGACGACCTGCTGAAGCGCGCGAAGGAAGAACCGCTTTTCAATGCGCAGAAGCCGCTTCGCGAATCGTCTTATGTAAAGCTGTCGGAAAGTGCTTTTGTACCGCAGCCGGTGCCCGTCGTGGAGGAACAGCCCTCCGCAGCGGTGGCTGTGCCCGCTGCGGAGGAGGCTTCAGCAGAAGGGCTTTCTGCGGCAGCAGGAACGGTTCCCGCAGAAGAAGAAACGCCCGCACCGGAAGAAAAGCCGGCTTCGGAACCCGTTCGCCCGCGTGTGACCGTCACCTACACGCAGCCGGGGCAGCGTGTACAGCGTCCCGCCGCGCAGCCGCAGCCTGTCCACACCACGGTGCGCAGCACCAGAGAGACCGTGGCGGAGCATCTGCTGGATGCTCTGGGCCGCCTTTGGGAAAAACGGTAAGCAAGATCAAAAGCAGCAGCACCTGTCTGGGCTGCTGCTTTTTCTGTGCGGCTGCGGTATATGCCGGTATGCCCGCCATACGGTCGGACAAAAATCTTAATGATTTCTGAATTTTGCGTGACAGGAATGGGGAAAAGGTTGAAAAAAACGGTAAAGTAGGGTATACTATACTGGAGTTCATTTGTCGTGGAGGCGGTTAACCGCCGAAATCCTCCACAAGGCGGCGCAGCTCCTCGTCGGAGTATACCGGTATTCCGCTGCGCAGCCGTTCCAGATCCGCCTCCGGAAGCAGCGCCGTATAAACCGGCCATGTCCGCACCGGCGTTTCCGGATGCTCGTACTCGTACTGTGCCAGACGCCCGCCGCTGTCTTTCAAAAGCCAGAGCGGCTGCGGTTCGGGCTGTGTTTCTGCGGATGGTATCATCTGCCATGCACCCCACCACAGCGCTCCCGCCAGCAGCAGGACGCCGACGCACAGCAGCCATTGTTTGCATCTCATAGGGGCCTCCTTTGCACGCTCTTTTTGCAAAGTATGGGTCTTATGAGTGTATACTATTCAACGAAGCCGCCGGGCGTTCTGCGTCCGCGGTATATCAGAAAAGGAGGATCGGGCTGTATGAGAGAAAAACGCACGCAGCATCCCGCCGCGCCGCAACCCGCTCAACGTACATCCACCGCGCCTGCTCAGCCGCAGGCTTCCGGTACCCGTTCAAAGAAAAAAGCGAAAAAGGGCCACTGGTTCGGCCGTTTTCTGCTGGGCATCATCAAGTTCTGCTTTGCCATGCTCTGCCTGGGCATCATGGCGGTCTCGGTGGTGGCGGTTGCCATCAGCAGCTATCTGGCCAAAACGACCGTCAACGATGAAGCCGAGCTGAATCTGGACGACATCAAGCTCAGCTACACCTCTGCCATCTATGTGCGCGATACCGCCACCGGTGAGTACTACGAGTACCATAAGCTGATCGGCGATGAAAACCGCGAATGGGTGGAGCTGAAGGACATTCCTGATCAGGTGCAGAACGCTTTCATTGCGGCTGAGGATGAAAACTTCTGGACTCACAGCGGTTTCAGCTTCAAGCGCAATGTGTTTGCCGTGCTCAACGAGCTGAGCTATAAGCTCACCGGCAGCTATCTGGGCAGCGGCATCAAGCAGGGCGCATCCACCATTGACCAGCAGCTCATCAAAAACATCACCTTCGACGATGCGGACGAGGGCTCTGAGGGTTACATGCGAAAGGTGCGCGAGATCTTCCGCGCCTTCATGCTGGAAAAGCGCTTCTCCAAGGAGATGATCCTGGAAGCATACCTCAACGTCATCCGCCTCACCGGCATCACCGCCGGTGTGGAGGCCGGTTCGCAGGCGTATTTCGGCAAAAGTGTAAGTGAGCTTTCGCTGGTGGAGGCCGCAAGTCTGGCGTGTATCACCAACAACCCTACCAAATACAATCCCTGGAACAACCCCGAGGATCATATGGACCGCCGCAATTACGTGCTGGACTGCATGTGGAATGCGGGCTACATCGACAGCGAGGCGGCGTACAAGGCTGCCCGCAGCATGGATGTAAACGAGTACCTGTACGATGACGATGACGCCGAGGTGCTGGACGAGACCACCGAGGAAGGCGAGACCACCGGCAACAAGATCGTTCAGGTGACCGATCCCGAAACCGGCGAGCTGGTCAGCAAGGTGGTGCCTTACACCTCCAACAACAGCTGGTTTGTGGATCAGGTTCTGGATGACGTTACCGAGGATCTGATGGAGCAGTACGGCTGGGACCGTTCCACCGCCTCCGACTATATTTTCAACAACGGCCTGAAGATCTACTGCACCATGGTTCCCGAGGTGCAGGAGGCTATGGAAGAGGTCATGGCCAACGCCGAGATGTTCCCCATGCCGGAGGCACAGGCCATCGACCAGCAGGGCAATAAGCTGTTTGATGAAAACGGCGAGCCGATTATGATCACCCCGCAGGCCGGTATGGCCTGCGTCAACTACGCGGGCGAGCTGGTCGGCATCGTGGGCAGCCTTGGCACCAAAACCGAGGACCGTGCTTTCAGCCGTGCTTCCGACGCCGCCCGTCCCATCGGCTCCACCATGAAGCCCATCGGCGCCTATGCTCTGGGCATCGAAAACGATTATATCACCTATTCCACCATGCTGCCGGACACCCCCATTCAGGTGCCCGCCAGCAAGCTGGATCCCGATGCGGAAGATCCCAACGAGCCGGTGGACTGGCCCCGTAACTATGCGGGTACTCCCAGCGGCAACAACTACACGGTGGCGGATGCTCTGGCCCGAAGCCTGAACACCATCGCCGTCCATGTGGGCCAGATGGTCACCCCGCAGAACTCCTACGAGTTCGTGTCCAGCTCGCTGCAGATCTCCACGCTGTACTATCCTCACGATGTTGACCTCGGACCCATGGTGCTGGGCTCTCTGACGGAGGGCATCTCCCCCTACGAACTGGCCGGAGCGTATATGATCTTCGGCAACGGCGGCAAGTATACCACGCTGCACAGCTACACCAGCGTGGAGGACCGTACCGGTGAAGTGGTGCTGGAACCTGTTGTCACGACGGTGCAGGCTATCAGCGAAGAGACCGCCATGATCATGAACAAGATGCTGCAGGGCGTTCTGCGCAGTGACGGCGGCACAGGCAACGGTCTGTATGTGCGCGGCGATATGGAAAGCGCCGGTAAGACCGGTACCACCAGTGACGACAAGGACCACTGGTTTGTCGGTCTGACGCCCTATTACGTCACCGCCACATGGTGGGGCTATGACGACCAGATCCAGCTGCAATGGAAGCAGTACGGCAAGCATCCGCCCACGCTGGCGTGGCGTGCTGTTATGGAAGCCGCGCAGGCAGAGCTGGAGTATAAGGCTTTCCCCGCAAGCGAAAACGTCGAGGCCATTGCCTACTGTGCGGACAGCGGCTGCAAGGCTGGCTCCGCCTGCCCGAACCAGCTGATCGGCTATTACAAAACAGAAGGCCGTCAGCCGGACGAGATCTGCTCCGTTCACGGCGCATAATAAAGGATTTTGGAGCTGCTGCAGGCTGCGGCAGCTCCTTTTCTGCGTCTGTTTGTAAATTATTTTGAAAAAACAGGGGCTGCATATTGAGAAAAAAGTTGGTTTGCGGTATGATAAAGATACAAAACTGTACTTGTATGAAGGACGGTGGATGTAAATGAAAACGATTTCTCAGCCTGTGGAAGGTCGTTATGTGCTTGTGGCGCAGGATGTGCTGCCCGAGGTGTTCGGCAAGGTGCTGGAGGCAAAAGAGCTGCTCTCCTCCGGCGCTGTGCGCAGCATCTCCACGGCGGTGCGGCAGGTCGGGCTTTCCCGCAGCGCGTTTTATAAATATAAGGACTGCGTTTTTCCCGCCGAGGATCTGCGCCATCTGATCACCCTGCAGGCGGTGCTCGTCAACGAGCCGGGCACCCTGCAAAGTCTGCTTGCCGGACTTTCGGAAGCCGGCGCCGACGTGGTGACCATCCATCAGCAGAAGCCCAAGGGGGATCTGGCGCAGGTGACGCTTACGGTGGACACCGCCGCCATGCATACCGGAATGCCCGCCCTGCTGCAGGAACTGCGCACACGGACCTTTGTGCGCAGCCTGGAACAGATCGAGGAATGACGCAGCCCGTTGGTGCCGCCTGTGGCTGTATGTCGCCGCAGCGTATTGGCGCACATCGAAGGCAAACGGCATAAAGATTTTCTCGGCACCTGTTTGTGCGGGTCGGCATACCATGGAAAAGAGGCGGTCCGGCACTGATAAAATCTGTGC
>CAZYRD010000011.1:10259-27591 GCA_964649475.1 uncultured Faecalibacterium sp. | reverse complement strand
GGCAGATAGTGCCTCAGGCTTCGCATGGGTGCGACGTACAGCAGTGTTATAATGACCATCATAACGACGCAGATGCCGATGTGCAGCTGTACGGGATAATGCCACAGCAGGTTGCCCGGCACAGCGCCGCTGTACATGCAGTACAGCGCCGTGCCGCCCCACAGCAGCACGTTTGCCAGCACCACCGCCAGCCCCGACGCACACAGGCCGATGCAAAGCTGCCGTGCGGTAAGACGGCGGTCGCTGACGCCCAGCGCCTGCAGAATGCCCAGGCGGCTGCGCTCGGCTTCGATGTCCGACGTGACGGTGTTGGCGAAGATGAGCAGCGCCAGCAGCGCAGCGGTCAGCCCAAGCAGACAGGTGAGCAGGATGTTGTTGACGGCGTCCTGCAGCAGCTTGTCGCTGCTTTCGTGGTAGAATTCAATGTCCATGTAGTGGCTGCGGGCAAAGATGAGCAGCGCGGTGTCGATCTCCTCACGGCTCAGCTCTCCGGCGCCGTTGACGTAAAACTCCGTGGCGCCGGTGCCGTCGGTAAAGCCGGAACGCATCGCGCGGGCCTCGCTGCTGGTGCGGGTGCGCACCGCGTTGGGCAGCAGCTCGCCCAGAACACGGGACGAACAGAGGAGCTGATACCCCCCGCCGCCGGAAAGCGGCCAGACGCCCTCGTCCGGGAAGTAGTACAGAATGCCGCCCACCTGCACGTCGGCGTAGCCCATCCGGGTGTAAAAGCGCAGGTTGACGGTATCCACCATGCGCGTCTGGGCCGCAAGCTGCAGCGTGTCGCCCACCTGCAGGGTGGTGTCCCGCAGGTACAGGCCATCGTATTCGGCGTAGAAGGTGGTCTCGAGACCGTTGGCGCCTTCGCGGTAAAGCGGCACGGCAAGAATGACCTGTTTGCCCGCGTCAAACGCGGCGGCGTCCGGCGTGCCCACCGTGACGGCGGAGGCCAGCGCTTTGTACACCGCATCCTGCGAGGCGGCACTGTACATGCTGACCGGGTAGCCCTCAAACCCCTCGCCGATGGTTTCCGGCGCGTCAAAAGCTGCTTTCACCAGCGGACTTTCGGCGATCGCCTTTGCCGCAAGCAAAACTTCGCCCTCTGCGGCACTGCGGTAAACGGAAACGTCGGCGCAGACGCCCAGCGCTTCCAGCTCGGCAAGGTACTCCTGCTGCTGCCGGTCCGACATGGCGTAAGGCGAGCGCAGCAGGTATTCCGGTTTGCCGTCACGCTGCACGGCCTCGCGCCAGGGGGCGAGGAACTGCACGCCCAGAAACAGGCACAGCGTGGTGATGAGCATCATGAACACACACAGCAGCGCATTACCCGCCGTGCGGCCGCGGTTGGCGGCAAGCCCCCGCAGCGTGACGCGGAAAAAGGTCTGCCGGGTCTCTCTTCTTGGCGGGGGCAGCGGCTTTTTGCGCACAGTGCGGCCGGTGAGCGGCACGCCCACCGCCATGACGATGGGGATGAGCATGCCCAGCGCCAGAGCAAGCGTACCGGCGGCCAGTGCAGCGGCCAGAACCGGCGGCGAGACGTACACCGCCATCTGCCGGCCCTGCGTGCCGGAAAGCACCTGCGCGGCCAGCGTTGCGCCGCCAAGGCCCAGCAGCGTGCCCGCCGGCAGCGACGCCAGCAGGAAGTACACAAACTCCCACATCAGCATACGGGCGATCTGCCCTGCGGTGGCACCGATGGCCTTCATCAGAATGATGCGGCGCAGACGGCGGCGCATCTGGCTGAAAAAGATCTGGAACACGGCACAGGCCGTGGTGACGAACAGAATGACGGTGACCAGCACCAGCATGCGGCTGCTGCCGTCCTGCTGCGCGGCGCCCGCATAGCGGTTGAGCCGCAGCGCGGTGCTGTCGGCGGGGGCATCCATGGCGGAGCTCCACAGGAAAGCCGTCGTCAGCGGCTGCAGGCCATCCACGGTAAAATCACCGGCGGTGAACTGCACCCACGGGATATCATAGAGCTCGCCGTTGTAATAAAAGCGGACGGTCGCTTCTTCGATGGCGGGAATGTTGGCGCGGAGCTCGGCGGCGTCGATGCTCAGCCCCATGCCCTCGGCATCGGCGGCGCTTTCAATACCCACATCGACCTGCTCGCTTACAATGTACCAGTCCGGCATGGCCTGCGCGGCGGGGCATACCCAGCCCTGCACCGGCACAAAGCTTTGCTGTGCGGGGTCGCCCAGCGTGAACGTCACGCCGTACTGCCAGTTGGTATACTGCGCAAAGCCCCGGACCGTGTCGCCCGCGTAAAAGAAGCTGTAAAATTCGTTGGGAATGGAGGCGTTGTACACATCCGCCATGCGCTGCCACAGTGCGCGGGCGTCACCCGCGCCGTCCTCGGCAAGCACCAGCCAGCGGTACTCCACCGGATGGAAATAGTCGTATTTTTCCAGCACCTGCGCCTGACAGGTGACGATCTCCTCGTAACATTCCTGCGTCATATAGCCGCCGGGCAGCGAAAGTGCGCCCACGTCCCACCGGTCGGAGACGGTCTCCACCACGCCGCAGACGGTAAAGGTGGTGGGGATGGCCAGCTGCATGACGCCGCTTTTGATGCGCACGCGCATATTGCGCTGCCCGCTGCCGATGACGTCGGTGATGCCGGTGGAATAGCGACGGTCCTCGGGGGTCATGCGGGCGATCAGCTCGTCCTCCAGCAGTCCCTGCTGTGCAAGCTGCTCCTGCCAGAAGGCGTCCAGCGCCAGCAGGAACTGCTCCTCCGTCAGCATTTCAAAGCCCAGGATCTGCCCGTCCGGATGTGCTTCGTCCGCAAACAGGCGGGCGTTGAACACGCAGTTGCCCATGGTGTCCCACCACACGAAAAAGGATTCCACTTCCGAAAGGTTGCTGCGGTATTCCAGCATGTCCCACCACGCGCCGCTGCGCCAGGCCCGCAGGCACTCGTCGCGCAGGGGAACAAAGGTCTCCTCGTAAATTTGCTGCCGCAGCGCCTCCATGCGGGCTGCGCGGGCGTCCAGGCTCTCCTGCGTTTCCGGCAGGGAAAGCTCGCTGGTGACGGTGAAGCTGTCCCCCACCGCAAGCCCCAGCGCCGAAAGCTGAGCGTATTCCAGCACGATCTCGTTGGAAGCGGACGGCCAGCGGCCCTCCTTGAGCTGAAAACTGCCCAGTTCGGCCAGTTCCGGCGAGTACACACCCAGATAATAGGTGTTGCCGCCGGAAAAATAATCCGTACCGTTTACATTGACCACGGGCATGGCCGCAGCGGTCTGCGCCTGCGCGGCGGCGGCCTGCGCCTGCTGCTGCGTACAGTCACCGGCGATGACCTGCCAGCGGCCGTAGGTGGCAATGCGCTGCTGCTCGTCGTTTTTCTGCAGCGAGGTGATGATGGTGGTGGACAGGGTCAGAAACAGAAACGCCAGCGTCACCACACTCCACAAAAGAAGGGTGTCACGCTTTTGGCCCAGCAGACCCCGCAGGGCGATTTTTCTCATAGGTACTCCTTTTTATGGCCGTGCAATGAAAAAGAAAGCCGCTGCACCATGCGGCGGCCTTGGGAAAGCACGAACAGGAATGCTCAGGCCTGCTCTTTGTCCAGATACAGCAGCGCCGCGCCGATAGCGGTGGCGAAAACAGCGTTTTCCGGCAGGGTGAACCGCACCGGATGCAGGGCTTCCAGAGAGCGGAACACCTCGCGGATCTCCGGCATGACGGTCAGCGTACCGGTGAGGATGACCTCTTTTGTGGGGCTGTTGCGCAGCGCAAACACCGCCAGCATGCCGATGGTCTGGAATACCATGTTCACCACACCCGCCACCAGATCCTCGGGGGCGGCGTCGTCCGCCAGCTTGCCGAAGTTTGCAGCGGTGACGTCGGCGTTCATGTTGCCCACATCCTTGGTGCTGATGTCGCCGATGGTCAGGTCCACCTTGTGCAGGTCGCCCTTGCCGGCCAGCTGCAGCACGGTGTCAAAGCTGCTGGTCTGCGCAAGCCGGTCGCACAGGCCCACCAGCGTACCGCCGCCCACACCGCTGCCGCCGATGTGCCGGCTGCCCCCGGTGCGGCTTGCCTCGACAAAAGCGGTGCCGGTGCCAAGGCTGACCACGAGGGCGTGCTCCTTGCCGGAAAGCTCCAGCCCGCCGCGGCCGATGGCCTGAAACTCCACCGCCTTGGTGGTGGGGATGCCGTACAGATCGCCTTCAAAATGAGAGGCCCCCACGCCGGTGAGCACGATGTGCTCCACCTGCGAAAGCTGCAGGCCGTTTTCGCTTATAAAACGACCCAGCGCACCATACACCGAGGTAACGGGATCCTTGGCCACCACGCGCTGCACGGCAAGCAGGCTGCGGTCGGTGCGGTAGCCCACGATTTTTGTGGTGGAACCGCCCACATCGATACCGATGATGATCTTCATAAGCATTCTCTCCTTTTGCAGACGGGGAGGATCCCCGAACCCGATATTTCTGCACGTTCGCCGCTGTTTGCGGCAGTCCGCAGAGACGGTATTTTCTTTATTGTACCACGCACCGCCCCCACTTGCAAGGACAAGCCGCAATTTCGGACAGCTTGCCATACGCACACTTGTAAAAAGCGCAGGTTTGTTTTATAATAATTATGGTTATACGCTGCGCATGCGCCGGACGGCAGAGCCATTTCCCCGGAACGGCGCGTGGAATTTTAAGAAAAGGAAAAGGTGACTGCCATGAGTACACCCGTTCTGACCATTGTGATCCCCTGCTACAACGAGCAGGAGGTGCTGCCGGTAACTGCGCCGCTGTTTCTCAACAAGCTGAAGTCGCTGGCTGAGCAGGGCCTTTGCGCCGAAAACAGCCGCGTGCTGTTTGTCAACGACGGCAGCAAAGACGAAACCTGGCGCATTATCAGCGAGCTTGCCGCAGCGGACGAGCATTACACCGGCCTTTGCCTTTCCCGCAACCGCGGGCACCAGAATGCCCTGCTGGCCGGCCTGATGACGGCACGGCACACCGCGGACGTGACCATCTCCATCGACTGCGACGGTCAGGACGACATCAACGCCATGGACGAGATGATGCGCCAGTATCACGACGGCTGTGACGTGGTGTACGGTGTGCGCAGCAAGCGCGACACCGACACCTTCTTCAAGCGGTTTACCGCCGAAAGCTTTTACAAGCTGATAAAGGGACTGGGTGTGGACAGCGTGTACAACCATGCCGACTACCGCCTGATGAGCCGCCGCGCGCTGGACGGTCTTGCCCAGTACCGCGAGGTCAACCTGTTTTTGCGCGGCATGGTGCCGCTGGTGGGGTACAAGAGCACCAGCGTCTATTACGAGCGAGCCGAGCGCATTGCCGGCGAAAGCCATTACCCGCTGAAAAAAATGCTGGCCTTTGCCTTTGACGGCATCACCAGCCTGTCCGTCAAGCCCATCCGGCTGATCACCAGTCTGGGTCTGCTGATCTCGCTGGCGGGCTTCCTTGCCGTTTTGTGGGCCATTGTGCAGGCCATTCTGGGCAACGTGGTGGCCGGCTGGGCCTCCACCGTGTGCATCGTGTGCTTTATGGGCGGCATTCAGCTGCTTTGTCTGGGCGTCATCGGCGAGTATGTGGGCAAAATCTACAGCGAGGTCAAACGCCGCCCGCGCTTTATCATCCGCGAGACCACCGACGGCAGCACCCCGGTAAAGGACGAATAAACGCTTTTTCCCGGTTTTGTCGGCTGCACCGCACGAAAGCGCAGCCCCCTGGCCGCACGGCACTGCGGCATTGATTTTTGAAACGTACAAGGAGACCCTTTATGGCAAAGCAAGTCTGGAAACCCGGTACACTGGTGGCCCCCGTGCCGCCCATGCTGGTAAGCTGCGGCACCATGGACGCCCCCAACATCATCACCGCCGCGTGGTGCGGCAACGTGAACAGCGTCCCCGCCAAAACCTATGTGTCCATCCGCCCCGAGCGGTACAGCTACGGGCTGATCAAGGAAAGCGGCGAGTTTGTGCTGAACCTGCCCACCGAACGCCTGCTGAAGGCTGCCGACTGGTGCGGCGTAAAAAGCGGCCGGGAGCATCAGAAATTTACCGAAATGGGCCTGACCGCCGAGCCCTGCAGCCAGGTGCGCGCGCCGCAGATCGGCGAGTGCCCCATCACGCTGGAATGCAAGGTATGCCAGATCATTCCATTGGGCAGCCACGACATGTTCCTTGCGGATATCGTGGCGGTAAACGTGGACGAAAGCCTGCTGGACGCCCACGGCGCATTGCACATGGAGCGCGCCGGTCTGGTGGCCTATGCCCACGGCCAGTATTTTGCACTGGGCAAAAGTCTGGGACATTTCGGCTTCAGCGTCAAAAAGAAATCCACCGCAAAAAAAGAGGCGGCAAAAAAGACCTCAAAGAAAGACAGACGCTGAAAAACGCAGCCAAAAAGACGGAAGCAGCCGCTTCCGTCTTTTTTATGCATATTTTCCGGTTTCGGTTTTTGTCCGCAGGCTTTCGGGGCCATCCGGCAGCGGCAGGTACATATCAAAGCTCTGCGGTCAGCCGCACCATAAATTCGGGGGTGATCTCCTTGCCGAGGATCTGGTATTTTCTGTCCGGATACCACAGCATGGTTTTGCCCCGCCACTGGGTGATGGCGGTGTACAGCGGCGCGGTGCAGCTCTGTTTTCTTTTGCCCAACGCGACGGCATCGGTATCAATGAACACAGCCGGCGCACCAAAACGGATGGGCTGTTCACCCGTCGGATCAAACACACCTGCCGCAAGATGCAGCGGGCCGCGGGCCACATTCAGCGCCTGCACGTGGGCATCGGGGGCAAACACATCAAACCCCAGGCGGCGGCCGGGGTTATTGTAGGTCAGGCACAGATAGGTGCCGTCCTGCAGCCGGTAGATGGGGCAGGGCCCCAGTGGGTGGGGCATCGCCTGACCGTCCGGGCCCAGCATGGGTCTGGGGGCACACCAGCTTCCGCCGTCCCACACGGTATAGTAAATGTACCCGGTCATGGTGCGCATGGTGGCAAACAGCCGGCCGTCCGGCAGCAATACCGGCGCAGCCTCCTGTGCGGTGGACACCTCCGGATAATTTCTGTTCGGCACCTCCAGCCCGTCATTGGGCAGAATGCTGACCCGCACATCCTGCGGTTCGGGATCGTCGTCCAGATTTTCAAACCGGATAAACGCTGCACGGGTATCCGCATTGGGATGGGGACGCCGTTTTTCGCCGGTCACCGCAGGGCTGCTTTCGATGGTAAAGCCTGCAATGAACCGTCCCTGCGCATCCCGCACCGGCGCTTGAAACGACCACCAGTTTTTGGAGACGGCCGGGTCGGGGTTATCGTACCGGCAGCGCGGCAGCGCGACAATGCCCGGCGCCGACCAGCTGCGTCCGTCATCGTCGGAATACATCAGCGCCAAATCGCCGGAGGCGACCCCCGGCAGATCCTGCCGGTCACTTTCCTGTGTAAAAAAGATATACAGCCGCCCGCTGCGGGTATACATGGGCATCCCCCATGAGCTCTGCTTTTCTTCGCGGCTGCGGGCACCCACAACCGTTTGCGGCATGCTCCAGCTGACGCCGTCCGAGGTGCGGGCAATGACGATGTGATTGTCGCCGAAGCATTCCGCCGAACTTTGCGTCCAGATGGCCAGCAGTTCTTCTCCGCCGGGGGTAGGCGTCACCGCCAGCACACAGTTGTCGCAGTCCGGCCCCATATCCTGTTTGGGGATATATACCTTTACATCCGGAGCGGTGCGCATCCATTCGACGGCAGGGTCACCGAACGGAATGCCGTCCGTCACTTTTCCGAAAGGATAGTTCCGGGCGATGAGTTCTTCCCGGCTGGGCAGTTTTTGCATGGGACAGCCTCCTTTATAAAACGGCGGTCATGTGTTTTAGAGGGGGCAGGCACAGAGAGTCCTTCCACACCTTATACGTGCCTTACACGCGGCTTACAGCAGTTCATCCCATTCGCGCAGATAACGGACGGTGACGTCGCGAATGGCCTGCTCGTCTGCGGCGGAGGTGTCGTCGTACACGCCGACGGAGAGCATGCCCGCTTTTGACGCGGTGGCAAGCGCCAGCAGGTTGTCGTCGAAAAAGAGGGTGTGTTCCGGTGCGGTACCCAGCTCGGCACAGGTGCGCGCATAGATCTCCGGCTGGTTCTTTTTCATGCCGAGGTCGTCGCAGCACCACGCAAACCGAAAGTACTCCGTCAGTCCGTTGCGGGCAAGGCAGGGACGGATCATATGCTGCGGGCTGGCGGTGAGAATGCACACAGGCACGCCCGCGGCGCGAAGGGCTTCCAGCACGGCGGCAGCACCGGGCTTGGGCAGGATGGTGTCACGGTATTTGGGCAGCGCATAGGCGTCCAGCTCCGCCTGAATGTCCTTCGGGGACATATCCAGACCGAGGGTATCGATAAAATAACGGGCAGAGCCGCCGTCGCCCAGCGGGGTGATGGTGCGGATGATATCGTCCGGGTAGGCCACGCCGTGCGTATTCAGCAGATGGAGCATTTTGCCGGCCCAGTCCGGCATGGAATCCATGATGGTGCCGTCAAAATCAAATACAGCGCCGCGCACATCGGCGGCGATCGCGGGGATCCTCATAACAGCAGTCTCCTTTGGCGGATGTTATTTCGTTTTCATTGTACCACGGCGTCAGGCAAAAGAAAATCCCCTTTCCGGGAAAGAAAGGGGATTTTTTTGATGGAATGATCGATCCGCCATCAGCCCGCGTCGGAATTGTCGGAGGCAGGATCACCGGGAGCGGGATCACTTGCGCCTGCGCCGGGATCAGCAGCGGAAGACGAAGCCGCAGCTGAGGGCAACGGATCAGTAGCCGTACCTTCCTGTATCTTAGTGTTGCAGCCCAGGCAATACGTATCGCCAGTGTAGCCGGGAACGCCTTCGGCTGCGGCCTTCTGATCGCGGATCTCCGTGCCACCAGTATGATTGCCGGCATTCACCGTGCCTTCCTGACCGCACACGCTGCAGCGGCCGGGCTCTTTGCAGGTAGCACCGGCATTGTCGTGCGCACCAGCGTTCTGCTTTTCACTGCAGCCACTGCAATTCTTCCAGTGACCGGAAGCGTCCTTCTGCCAGGTGGAATCCGTCACGCTGTGGGTATGGCTTTCAGAAGAGCTGCCGCCCGTGCTGGAGGAACCGCCCGTGCTGGAGGAACCGCCGGTGCTGGAGGAACCGCCCGTACTGGACGAACCGCCCGTGCTGGAGGAACCGCCGGTGCTGGAGGAACCGCCCGTACTGCTGGAACTGCTGTCCGCCGTCTTCGCCTTGAAATGAATGACAATGGTCAGATTCTGGTTCAGGTTCAGTTCCAGCGGATTGGCGCCGTACTGATCCTGCCCGTTGACGGTCCAGTAATCAAACACAAAGCCATTGCCGGGTTTGGCTGTGACCGTCAGCTTGCCGTTGCTGGAAACATGCTCATAATCACAGCCGGCAGAGCCATCCGTTCTGACGTCGATCTGCCAGGGGATCTGCCCGAACTTCGCCTGGATCTCCACAGAGTCCTTCGGGGTGTAAGTATACTCCTTTTCGGTGGAGATGGGATCCTTTTCGCCCACGATGTACCAGCCGGTAAACTGGTGGGTGCTGCCGTAGCCCTCGTTGAGGCTGGCGTACAGCTTGACGCTCTTGCCTTCGGCAACGCTGGTCTCTTTCAGCAGGGTGTCGCCATCGCGGATGCCCGCCGTACCGACCTTGGTATCGTTGTTGGTCACCTTGACCAGATAGCCGCTCTTGACAAAGTTTGCCGTCACGACCACACGCTCGGTGTCAAAACCGGCGGGAGAGGTAAAGGTAATCTTTGCTTTTTTCACATCGTCGATGCGGCCGACGGTGCAGCTCCAGTAGGCGAAGGTGTAGCCTTCGGCGGCGACAGCCTCCACCTCGGTGCACTGTTCACCGGCGGGCACGATCTGCTCCGTCTCGCCCTTCAGCTCGCCCATTTTGGCGTCGTTGACCTCAAAGACGATCTGCAGACCGTCCTTGACGGAGGAGCCGGAGCCGGCAACGGTGCCGGTATAGGGGTTCTCGATGAGGATGGTGTAGGGTTCCGGCTCGTCACGGTCGGGAACTGACTTCAGCGGGGTGGGGCGGCGGTCCTCGGTCTCATACGCATGGGTGCGGATGTAGTCGAAGATCGCATCCACGGCGGGCTTGGCCAGATGGATGCCGTCCGTAATGGTGTAACCGTCCTTGATAAAGCCGGTCTCGGAATCCTTGAGCACCTCGGAGGTGTTGAGGAACTTGCAGCCGCGCTGCTCGGCCAGATCCACCAGCGCTTTGTTGTAAGCGTCGATGGTGGCCATGGAAATGTTCTGATAGCCGTCACGCACGCGGTTGACGGGGGGGATTGCAGAGATGATGATATCCGCATAGGGCCACTGCGCCTCGATGCCGTCCAGCATTTCACCGTACTGTTCCGCCATATACTCGGGCGTCCAGTCACCGTTGGCGTTGTTGGTGCCGAAGCAGACGACGATGCGCTTGGGCTGCATGATCTTGACGGCTTCGGGAATGGTGACGTACTCGCTGTAGCCTTTGAACTTGACGCATTTTTCGGTGAGCGCCACCTGAATGCCCATGCCCGGAACGCCGATGGTGTTTTTCAGCGTGGTGTGGGCGTAGGTCATATACCGGTAGGTGTTGCTGTCACCGATAAACAGGGTCTCGTCCAGATAATCCTCGCCGGCGTCCTCGGTCGCCTCCAGAATAGTGCCGGTGTACTTATCCACCTCCAGCACGTTCTGGTTGGGATCGTAGTCATTTTCCTCCACCGTCAGGCCGGAAGACGTACCGCTGCCGGAACCAGAGTTCTGCGAGTCGCCGGTGGTATCGTTCTGCGGATTTTTGCTGAAGAACACAGCCACTGTGATGCCAATGACCACAGCGACCAGCACCACGACGCCGACGATGAGAAGCAGGAGCTGCTTCGTCTCTTTGGTCAATCGCTTTGCTTTTCGTTCATTTCTGCTCATTTTTTATTTTTCTCCAGTAAAGCTTTGATTTTTTCGTGGGGATCGATGATCTCGCTCACGGAAATGTTATGATTGAGCGCGGCAACAAAGTACGCGATGTACTTGGAAACATCTACGCTGTGGAACCATTCGCGGTCGGCCAGCTCCGGACGCAGGTAGGTCAGGTTGGTGCCGAACACGCCGTCGATGACGCCGTCGGCATAGGCCTTGTCAAACGCCTCCAGACCGTTGGTGAAGATGGTATAGGTGGCGTAAGTATAGATGTGGCTGGCGTTCTGCTTTTTCAGCGCATAGGCGATATCCAGCATGCTTTCGCCGGAGGAGATGATATCATCGGCGATGAAGACGTCCTTGCCCTCCACGCTGTTGCCCAGATACTCGTGGGCGATGATGGGGTTGCGGCCGTTGACCACGCGGGAGTAATCGCGGCGCTTATAGAACATGCCCAGATCCACGCCCAGCACGCTGGCGTAGTACATATTGCGGTTCAGCGCGCCTTCGTCCGGGCTGACCACCATGAAGTGGTCGCGGTCCAGCTGCAGGTCGGGCAGCTCGCGGATCATGCACTTCAGCACCTGATAGCTGGGCATGACGTTGTCGATGCTCATCAGGGGGACGGCGTTCTGCACGCGGGGGTCATGCGCGTCGAAAGTGATGATGTTGGAAACGCCCATGGCGTGCAGCTCCTGCAGGGCGGCGGCGCAGTCCAGGCTTTCGCGGTAGTTGCGGCGGTGCTGACGGGAGCCGTACAGGCTGGGCATGATGACGGTGATGCGCTCCGCCTTGCCGTTGGCGGCCTGGATCAGGCGCTTCAGATCCTGGAAATGGTCATCGGGAGACATGCAGTTCTGCAGGCCGTACATATTGTACTTGACGCTGTAGTTGCCCACATCGATCAGGAAGAACAGGTCCTTACCGCGCACAGTGCTGCGGATGAGGCCCTTGCCGTCGCCGGAGGAGAAACGGGGGCATTCGCTGGGGACGACGAAGGTATCACGGGGGTTGCCGCCTTCGCTGGCCCAGCGGGTAAGATGGCCGTCCACTTTTGCGCCCAGCTCTGCCGCGCCCTTAAGGACGATCAGACCAAGCTCGTTGGTGTCGTTGCTGTGCTGCTGGGTAAAAAATTCCTGTACGTTTTTGGTGCTCATAAGAATCCTGCTCCTCCTGCTTTTACGGTATTCCTCGTTTGTTTTTCGTCATAAAGCCTTTTTTCTGCCAAAAGGCATATTGCAACTAATAAAGTATACACGATTTCAGTCGAAAAAGGAAGATGCTTTTCCCAAAAAGCCGTTTATATTTTTCCCGGGCGGGGTTTTGTTTGCATTTTCCGCCGCACTTTTTGCACAGAATACCATCCGTTCTTTCGGACGTTCCCTGTTTACTGCAGCGCGCTGCGGAAATGGGTGAAACCGGCAGCCTGCGCCGCCTCCACCCATGCGGCGGCAATGTCCGGCGCAGCGGCAAGCGCGCCGGTATCCAGCGCAAAAGAACCGGTGCCTGCAGCCTGTGCCGCCGCAACAAAAGCGGCAAGCGCGGCGGAGTCCGCCTCCGGCAGCTGCACAACGCCGTCGGCGCCGCGCACGGCTTCGGGCCGCAGCAGCACGCGCTGGGCGCCCAGCGCAGCGGGGCCGTCGCCGTATACCAGCGGCTGTGCGGCCTCGCCAACGGCGCCCAAAGCCGCTTCGGCGGGCCATTCAAACCAGCTGTTCACACCCTGCCCGGCCAGTGTGGTCTGCAGCATGGCTACACACTCACGCAGGCAGTCGGTGCGGGAAAGCTGCGCGGCGTTTTCGCCGTAATAGCAGAATTCCAGCGCGTAGCCGGTGGGGAACTGCACCCCGGCAAAGACGATATCCGTCATGCCTGCGGCGGCGAGCTCCTGCGCAAGCGCCAGCACATAGCCACGGGCCTGCTGGCTGTACGGGTTGAACCACGGCTTGCCGCCAAGTTCGGCAGAGGTATCCAGCCAGAGGACGCCCTGCCGCTCGTAATGGACGGCGGCATCGCGGTAGGCGTAGGGGGTCAGAGGATCCAGAAATGCCTCCAGACGGGCACAGGGCGCAAGGCCATACTCGCCGCAAAGCCGCACAAACAGCGCCAGATCCGCCTGCGCACGCACGGCTTCGGCGGCCATTTCCACCCCGGAAGCGTAATAGATGTAGCCGCGCTCGTCCTTGAGGGTGACCACGGCGTGATCCGCCCCTGCCTGCTGCAGTGCCGAAAGCGCCGCACGCAGAGAGTCCTCGCTGTTCAGCGCGGAGAGCGCCACCTCGCCCCAGGTGCCGGAGGCGTCGCTGACAGGCTCCGGCGCAGGTTCGGGTTCAGCTTCCGGCCGGGACTGCAAATCCTCCGGGTCGGAGTCCGGCAGGGAGTCCGGCAGGGACTCCGGTACGGAGGAGGCCTCCTGCCGGCTGACCGAGATATGCGTGTACCAGAAATTGGTGATAGCGTCGATGGTGGGCTTTGCCCCAAACCAGCCCACAGCAAAAATAACTGCCGCAATAAGCACCACCGCAAGCACGCGTACCGCAGTGCGGCTGCCGCCCCTGCCGGCAGCGCCCACGGTACGGTACCGTTTGATCTTTACCTGCCTGTTTGCCATGGGATCTGTCCTCCAGTAATCATACGGAAGCTCAAACGCTTCTTTTCCTTTATTATTGAACGAAACCCTCCGTGAAAACCCTTCACACGGGCAGCCGGAGCGAAAAATATTTTTGCTGCGGTTTACACGGAAAGGCCGTGGCCGGTAAAAGCGTAGATGAGCAGCGAAAGAATGCCCAGATACACCAGCGTGGCGGGCAGGTCGCGGAAGCCTTCGGGAAGATCAGCTTTTTTCAGCTTGCGGCTTCCTTCCATCATCAGCAGCAGCGCAGCCATATAGCCCAGCGCCGACCCGATGCTGAAGGCGATGGTCTGGGCAAGGGTGTAACCCTGGTTGCCTACCAGCATCAGAGTGCCCAGAACGCTGCAGTTGAATGCTGCAATTGGCAGCTGACGCACCACGCGCTTGGCGGTTGCGGTGGAGAACAGCTGCACCACCACCAGAAATACGGCAAAAAACACAACGGAAATGCAAATTACCAGCAGCAGCGGCCGCAGATGCACGCGCCAGCTGCCGAGGAGCGGCAGCACCCAGTTGCCGGCAAACCAGCTGAGCGCACCGGAGAGCACCTGCACCACCAGCAGCAGCACACAGAACACGCCGGCATCGCCGTCCTCGTCATTGACAAGTTTGGTCAGGCGGGAGGAGCCAAGACCGCGGCCGAACACCGCATTCTGCGAAAGCATGGCGTACAGCGCATGCAGCACCAGCCCGCCAAGAGTACCGGTAAAAATGGAATTGGCGATGGTCATTGCTTTTTCGCCTCCTCCTTAAAGATGCGCACCATGTTGCGCCACAGGGCGATGAACACGCCCACAAGGATAAATCCGCCGCCGATCATATACAGATACGGCACGGGCGGGTTTTCAAAAACCCGGTGGCCGAAAAATGTGCCGAGGCCAAACAGCTCGCGCAGAGCGGCGGTGATGAACAGAACCAGCAGGAAGCCCGCCGTGGTGATGAGGCCCTTGGTGGTGGCGTTGCCTATGCGCTCGACGCCGGAACGGCCGTAGCGCTTGATTATGAGCGGCTCCAGCACCAGCAGCGGCAGATACAGGCCAATGGCCTGCACCGGCAGAGCAAACACATCCACGATCAGCCAGCTGACCAGCGCATAGATCGTTGCGCTGGTGACGGAATAGGCCACCGCGCGGAAACGGAAATGGGTGCTGCGGGAGAGCAGCGCCGCAACGATACGGGTGGGCGTGAGCAGCAGCAGCACCGCCAGCCCCATGATGCAGGCATCACGCATGGTGTTGCCCACCGCAACGATGGGCACCAGCCCAAGGCCCTGCATGACCACCGGGTTGTTGATAAAAATACGGTCGCGGTTTTCCATCACGTCCCGGTTGATGGCATAGTAGCTTTTCAGTTTTTCGATCATTCGGGCAGCTCGCCTCCTTTTTCAGTCTTCTTTTTTCCGGAGACAGCGCCGGAAACCCTGCGGCGCAGGATCTCGCCCAGATGCTCGAACACGCCGGACAGCGCATTGCCGCACAGCACGCCAAAGCAGATGCCAAACGGGAAAGAGCCGTAATACTGGTAGCCCATGGCTGCCACACCCACCACAAGGCCGTACAGCACGCGGGCGGGCAGGCCGTAGGGCGAGGTGATCTCATCCTGCAGCAGGAACACGGCGCCAAAGGCAAGGCCGCCGACCATCAGCTCCGCAAACAGCAGGTCGGCGCGCTCCACGCCCGCAACGCGCGGGAACATACACACCACGCCCACGCAGCCTGCGGCAAAGCCCAGAGGCGTGGCGAGATCAAACCGGCGCACGGCCAGCAGCATCAGGCCGCAGGCCAGCACCACCAGCGTGGCCGAGGCGCCCAGCGGGCCACCGAAATTGCCCAGAATGACGCTGATATCGCTGAGGTTGGGCAGGCCGCCCAGCTTGAGCGTGGCAACGGGGGTCTCGGTTGCGGTAAAGGGCACCACATTGCCCAGCTCCAGCGGGGTCAGAGGTGAGGGAAAGCTGAGCACATGGGCAGGCCAGCTGATAACGGCGAACAGGTAACCCAGCGCCGTGGGGTGGAAGGGATAGCTTTCCGCACCGCCAAACAGGTGTTTGCCCACCAGAATGGCGCTGGAAACGCTGACGATGACCACATGGTACGGCACCGAGGCAGGCATAAGGCACACCAGCAGCACCGCGAAAAGAATGCTGGAAACGTCGCCCCGGTCCCATGCACGGCGGCGAAGTCCGGCGGCGATCAGATCACACAGAACAGCCGTGACCACGGCGGCGGCGGTAAGCGCCAGCGGGCGCAGGCCGTACAGGTAAACGGCCATGATCAGCAGCGGCAGCGCAGCCGCAAGGCGCCCCTTGTTATTGGAGCGGGCGCGGGAACGCCATTCCTGTTCTGCAATCGTGTTGTATCGGCTCATAAATCAAGTTCCTTACAGGTCAAAAATTTTTGAAGGATAGCGGCAGTCAGCCGCGCACCGCGGCAACGGCTGCCGCAGCGTCCGCCGCGCCGAACACGGCGCTGCCCGCCACCAGAACATCCGCACCGGCGGCGCGGCACTGTGCGGCGGTAACGGCGTTTACGCCGCCGTCCACCTCGATGAGAAAGGAAAGCCCCCGGGCTTCACGCGCGGCGGCAAGCTGCTGCAGCTTGGGCAGCTGATCTGCCATGAAGGATTGCCCGCCGAAGCCGGGCTCCACCGTCATCACCAGCACCAGATCCGTCTGATCCAGCCATGGAAGGATCGTTTCCACCGGGGTGGCGGGCTTGAGCACCAGACCGGCTTTGCAGCCCGCAGCGTGGATGGCCTCCAGCGTCTGCGGCACGGGGGAGTCCGCCTCCACGTGGAAGGTGATCCAGTCCGCACCGGCGGCGGCAAACTGCTTGATGTAATCAAGCGGACGACGGATCATCAGGTGCACGTCGTACACGGCGTCCACCGCCTTGTGCAGGCACTGCAGCACAGGGATGCCCAGCGAGATGTTGGGCACAAAATCACCGTCCATGATGTCGATGTGCAGCCAGTCGGCACCGGCCGCCAGAATGCGGCGGCAATCCTGCCCCAGAGCGGCGAAATCCGCCGCCAGAATGGACGGAGCGACAAGGGTGCGCTCCGTTTTTTGTGTATCGTTCATGGTCATCCAGCCTTTCGTATAAAGGTGCCGTACCGGCCGCATTTCCTTCTGCAGCGCAGGGGCCGTTTATGCGCACAATGCACCATCATATCAATTTATAAGTAACAAAATTATAACAAATTTCTTATAGAATTGCAATAGGAGGGAAACTTTCCCACCTGCAAAACCACCCCGAAATGCGGTGAAACAACGGTGAAAACCGTCGTTTTTTCGTCTTTTTGCCGCGTTGGCGAACGAAAGCCGCTGCACGCTGCAGCTTCCGGTTGTTTCAGCACAACAAAAACCGGCGCAGAAACTGCACCGGTTTTGCGTTGTTCAGGGGACGAACGCCCGTCTCAGCCCTCTGCCGCCCTGGAGTCCAGCAGCAGGATGTCCGCCGTGATGACGCGCTCCTCGTACACGTTGTAGATCTCCATGGTGATGGTGTCACCGGGACGGAATTTTTTCAGCTCCCCGGTGAGGTCATCGGTGGTGATCAGCTCCACGCCGTTGGCCTTGATGATGACGTCGCCGGCCTCGATGCCGTGGTTGTTCATATCGCTGTAATCAGCGATGGAAGCGATGTACAGGCCCTGGCTGGGCAGACCGTTGGCGGGGCCGTTGGTGGCGTCCAGCGCAATGACCGTGATGCCCAGCACGGCGCGGTCCTTGACGTAGCCGTACTGGATGAGGTT
>CAZYRD010000011.1:0-10249 GCA_964649475.1 uncultured Faecalibacterium sp. | reverse complement strand
GTCGATGATGGGCTTGGCATCGTTGACAGGAATGGCGAAGCCGATGCCCTCGTAGCCGTTGGCCACGATCTTGGAGGAGTTGATGCCGATGACCTGTCCCCACGCATTGAGCAGCGGACCGCCGGAGTTGCCGGGGTTGATGGCGGCGTCGGTCTGGATGGCGGTGAGGGTGGTGACGGTGTTGTCGGAAAGGGTGATGGTGATCTCGCGGTCAAGGCCGGAAACGACACCCTGCGAAACACTGCCGGAAAGGCCGCCGGGGTTGCCGATGGCAATGGCTTTTTCGCCCACCGCCACTGCGTCGGAGTCGCCGAACTCGGCGGGCTTGAGGCCGCTGGCATTGATCTTGATGACGGCGAGGTCCGTCTTTTCGTCATAGCCCACCACCTTGGCGGAGTAGCGGGTCTCGTCGTCCATGACCACGGTAAGGCCGATGGTATCCACCACCACATGGGCGTTGGTAATGATGTAGCCATCCTCGCTCATGATGATGCCGGTGCCGCCGCCGGAGGCGTCGATGCCGGTGCCGTCGTAAGTAAGGATGCCCACCACGCTGTCGCGGGTCTGCTCCACAATATACTGGGTGGTATAGCCGTCCTCATCACGGGGGGTCTCATGCACCTCCAGCGAGGTATCGGGCTTATCGGGCTCCACCGGCTCGTTCACCGTGCCGTCGGGCTTGGAGGGGCTGACGGGCAGCTGTGTGCCACGGCCGGCGCTGACGGCAAAAAAGGTGAGCAGAATGATGCAGCCGGCGCACAGCAGGCTGAGCGCTGCGCCGATGCACACGCCCCAGAACTGGTCGCGGCTGCGGGGCTTTTGGTTACGGGACTTGCGGGTGCGCAGCCCGGCAGGACGGGCATAGTGTGGGACGGCGGGCTGCTGCTCGCTGCTCCAGCTGGCCTCTGCGGCGGCGGGCCCGGCTTCCGCGGCGGGTTCACAGGCCTCCTCCGGCACGGCATTGCCGGCAGCGGGCGCTTCCTCCATAGCAGGCGCCGGTTCCTGCACGGGCACGGCACCGGCGGCTTCGTTCATTTCAAGACCGGCTTCCGCCTCCGCTGCGGCGGGCGCGGGCACGGTTTCGGGCACGGTCGTTTCAGCCGGTGCGGTCTCCGGCGCAGCATTTTCCGGCGCGGCAGTCTCCGCAGGCTGCGCCAGCTTTACATTCTCGTCCACAGAAAAATCACACATAGGTTCCTCCATCCTGCCGCGCACCAGTGCGCAGACGGGTCGTTTTGCTTAGTATAGCATAAAAATTGTGTTAATTGCTTGTATTCCCGAGCTCCCCGCAGTAAATTTCGGCTCCGCAGCCGGTTTACTGCTGTTTTTTGCGGAATTTCATCAGGCGGCCGCCGGTGCGCTCCTTTTTGGGCGGAGGCAGCTCGGGCCGGCCGGCGGGCAGATCGAAGGAAAATTCCGTCCAGCTGGCGGAGTCGCTGTCCACACGGATGCTGCCGCCGCTGACCCCGATGAGCACCTTGCTGATGTGCATGCCCAGCCCTGCGCCGCGGGAGTGAATGCCGCGGCTTTTGTCGCCTTTGTAAAAACGCTCAAACAGATGGGGCAGCTGCTCGGCGGGGACGCCCTCGCCTGTGTTGCGGATGTGGACATGCACCCGGTCCTTTACGGCGGCGACGGCAAGGTCGATGCGGCCGCCTTCGGGGGTGAACTTGATGGCGTTGTCCACGATGTTGAACACCACCTGGTAGATGAGGTCGCTGTCCGCGTAGACAAGGGTGCGCTGGGGGTCGTACCCGCCGATGCCGATGCGCCCTTCCACAAGGCGCTGCTCGCTGTTCATCAGCACCGCACCGATGGTCTCCCAGATATCGTAGCTGCGGGCGTTGACCTTGTACTCGCCCACCTCCAGCTTGGTGATGTCCAGCATGCTCTGGATGAGGCGGGTCAGCCGCGCCACCTCGTCGCTGACGAGCGTGAGGTAACGGGGATACAGCTCCGGCGGGATGACGCCGTCCAGCATGCCGTCCACAAAGCCTTTGATGCTGGTCATGGGGGTGCGCAGCTCGTGGGCGATGTTGCCCATAAAGCTCTGGCGGGAACGGTCGATGGCCTCCAGATTGGCGGCCATGGTGTTGAAGTTCTGGGCCAGCTGGGCGATCTCGTCGTTGCTTTCCCGCTGCACGGTGATGCGGGCGGAGAAATCGCCGCGGCCGAACTGGCTGGCGGCCTTGGAGATCTGGGTGAGAGGGGCGCTGACCCGCCGTGCCGTGATGAGCGCCAGACCGGCGCTGACAAGGAACATGAACAGGGCCGCCCACAGAAAAGAGAAGACCAGATCGGACAGGTAGCCGCTGAAGCGGCCTGCGTCGGAGATGACCGCCAGATAGCTTTCGCCGTTATCTCCGGCATAGCAGCTTCCCACCACGTAATACTTTTTCTCCAACAGGCCGTCCATGTCCGTAATGCTCTGTGCGCGGCTGCTGCGGGCGCCTTTTTCGGCGCTGCGAAAAACCTCCTGCATATGCTCGGAGAGCGTATCGCCCGCAAGCGTCACGCCCTCGCCGACATAGATGATCTTACCGTCGCTGTCCGCCACAAGCAGCGCCGCGTCGGTCACTTCCGTCACCAGTGCGGAGGCGTGCTGGGCAATCTTGTGCCGCATGGCCTCGTCCTCGATCTCGTTTTCGGCCACGGAAAGCACCTGTGCCACACGCTCCACGGCGGTGTTCAGATTGTTCAGATTTTCGTCGTAAGTATACTGCCCTGCCAGCGTGAAAAAGATGCTGGCAAGCAATACCATGCTGCAAAGCACCACCAGCGTCATCGAAGTGAACAGCCGGCGGGCAATGCTGCGCTGTTTTTGTCGTCTGCCCATAGGCGGCACCTCGCAAAAGCTTATTGCTGTTCCAGCGATTCGAACTTATACCCCACGCCCCAGACGGTCTTCAGGCTCCATTTTTCGCTGACACCCTCCAGCTTTTCGCGCAGGCGCTTGACGTGCACGTCGATGGTGCGGCTGTCGCCGTAATAATCGAAGCCCCACACCTCGTCCAGAAGCTGGTTGCGGGTGTATACGCGGTTGGGATGCGCCGCCAGAAAATGCAGCAGCTCCATCTCCTTGGGGGGTGCCTCCACCACCGCGCCGTCGATGCGCAGCTCGTAGCGGTTGAGGTCGATGCACAGCTTGTCAAACTCCACGATGTTGGCGTCCGCCTCCGGTTTTTCCTCCGCGGCGCCGTCGGTATAGCGGCGCAGCACCGCCTTGATGCGGGCCACCACCTCTTTGGTATCGAACGGCTTGACGATGTAGTCGTCCGCGCCCAGCTCCAGCCCAAGCACCTTGTCAAAGGTCTCGCCTTTGGCAGAGAGCATGATCACCGGCACCTTGCTTTTTTCGCGCAGGCGGCGGCAGGTCTCCCAGCCGTCCATGCGGGGCATCATGATATCCAGCAGCACCAGGTCCGGTTTTTCGGCATCAAAAGCGTCCAGTGCCTGCTGGCCGTCGCAGGCAAGCACCGTGGCGAAATCCTCTTTTTCCAGATACAGCCGCAGCAGCTCGCAGATGTTTTTGTCGTCATCGACGATCATGATCTTCTGTTTTGCCATATTTCATGAACTCCTTTTCACTTCAATCCGCAGTATCTTCCATTTTCATTATACGGAAAAGTTGTGAACAAACTGCTAGAAAGGTGTAAAAAAATGTGAACGAAAAAGCAAGTGTTATTTTTTTCGCCGCTTTTCGTCTTTCCATAAGGGAACGACCTTTTTGTACACGGCGCAGGCAGCGGTGCCCAGCGGCTGGTCCAGATGGTAGCGCCCGAAGCACCACATGCGGTACTGTACCCGCTTCATCAGGTCGTCCAGATACAGCTCCAGCGCGTTTTCCTCGTAAAGGACGCTGTCCCGGTTGAGCCGCAGAAAACTCAGCAGCCGTGCGGGGGCGTCGTGGGTGAGGATGAAATCCACCTTGTTTTCGCAGGCCGCCAGCGAGGCCTCGCACCGGGCGTAATCCTCTTCGGAGGGCAGCTCCGCCGGCCACCAGGTCACGCCCTCCTCCCGGCTTTCCCGGTCCAGGCTTTCGCCGCCGCCCAGCGCCAGCAGGGTACGGCCTTCGATGGTGTACAGCCCGCCGCGCTGCAGGCAGCGCAGGTTTTTGCCCAGCCGGTACGCCATGCCCCCGGCGAACTCCTCCAGCGGGTACTGCGCCAGCAGGTCGTGGTTTTCGTGACTGCCGTCCACAAACAGCAGCTGATACCGCCGCCGCCCCAGCTTTTTCAGCGTTTTCTTTTCCGCTTTGGAGCCATCCCACACAAAGCCGAAATCACCCAGCACCACCAGCGTGTCGCTACGGCGCAGCCGGCGCACGGCGGGCACACGGAAGCGGTCGGGATCGCCGTGGGTATCGCTTGTTACATAGATCATGGAAAACTCTCTCCTCTTTTCGGCGGCAGGAGCCCCTGCCGTGCAGCAGCTCTTGCGGCGGCTGTCCGTTCTTCCGCCGCAGCTTTTGGCAGACGCGCAAATTGCACAGCTTTTTCGCTTTTCTTTTGCCGCCGGATATGGTATCATATAATAAATATAGACGTTTATTGCAGATACGGGACATGCAGACGCGGCAGAGCGCCGAAAGCTGCATGGAGCGCCGGTATACCGGCTACCCTTTATATTAGCATACTTTGAGAAAGGGGGCAAGTGAGTCCCGTGCGAAAAAAGATCACCGCATGCTTTGTCTGCATGCTTTTGTTCAGCTGCCTGCTTTGCGGCAGCGCCGACGCCGCGTTTACCCCGCCTTTTGAGGTGAACGCCGATGCGGTATACATGGTCAACCTTGACACCGGCCGCGTGGTATATGAGAAAAACGCCACCAAGCCCCGCGCACCCGCCAGCCTGACCAAGCTGATGACCAGCCTGCTGCTGATGGAGAACTGCGCCGATCTGGAGGGCACCGAGGTCACCGCGCCGGGCTATATCTACGACGAACTGTACGGCGTCAACAGCTCCCACGCGGACATCCGCCCCTACGAGACCGTCACCGCCAAGACCCTGCTGTACGCCATGCTGCTGCCCAGCGGCAACGAGGCGGCCAGCATCACGGCGGACTATCTGGGCAACGGCAACCTGGACAACTTCTTCTTTACCATGAACGCCCGTGCAAAGCAGCTGGGCTGCGTTGCCACCAGCTTCACCAACGCCCACGGCCTGTGGGGCATGGACACCGGGCATTACTCCTGCGCCTACGACATGTATCTGATCGCCAAGGCCTGCTACGACACCCCCGGCTTTATGGAGGTCGCATCCAGCGAAAGCTACGAGATGCCCTTTACCAACAAGCACCCCAACCCGGAGTACGCCAGCCGTCCGGACTGCGCCTATATCATTTACTCCACCAACTATCTGCAGCGCACCTCGTCCAAAATCTACCGCAGCGACGTGCACGGTCTCAAGACCGGCTCCACCCCGGAGGCGGGCTACAATCTGGTCTCCACCGCCACCAAAAACGGCGAGACCTACATGCTGGTGGTGATGGGCGCCCCCTACGAAAAAGACGAATACGGCTACGGCATGGCGTTTTCCGTCAGCTCGCAGCTGTACGACTGGGCGTTTGAGAATTTCAGCGTTTCGCCCGCGCTGGACGTGGACGTGCCCCTGCAGGAGGTGGCGGTAAAATACGCCGACACCACCGACACCGTGCTGCTGTACCCGGAGGAATCCTTTACCACGCTGCTGCCCAACGAGGCGGACGAGAGCGTGCTGCAAAAGACCTATCTGCTGCCGGAGAGCGTGGCCGCGCCCATTAAAAAGGGTGATGTCATCGGCGCCGTCAAGCTGAGCCTTGCCGGCGAGGAGCTTGGCACCGTGGCACTGGTGAGCCACGACGACGTCGAGCGCAGCGACCTGCTGTACGGCTGGGCACAGCTGCAGAGCTTTCTGGGCAGCCTGTATTTCCGCACCGTGCTGGTGCTGCTGGCACTGCTGATCGCCGGGTATCTGGTGATGCTGCGGGTGCTGGAGCGCCGCCACCGCATGCAGGCCGACGGCTATGTGGACGACAAGCCCGTCCGCCGCGACACCCCGGTGGAGCGAGCTTCTCGCGGGCAGCGCCGCCCGCGGCGGTAAACGTTCCCGCAGCGAAAATTCCGTTTTTTGTTCTTATATTGCTGTAAAATCCTTTTTCGGGAAAGTGTTTCCGCCTTTGCCCGTCACCACATGCGCTTTACCCAAACCAACACTGGGAGGAACCCGCCATGCCGTTTGCATACCCGATCGTCACCGCGGCACAGCCCGCCGCAAAGCAACGCGCCTTGAACGACGCGCTTGCCGCAGGCCACGACTTTATTCTTCTGCTGCCGGAGGGGGTATCCATCGCTCCCGAAATGCTGGACGCCTTTGCAGTGGCCGCAGCCGCCGCCCCTGCGGACGTGGCCGTGCTGGCCGCACGGGTGCTGCCCTGGGGGCCGGACTGGCACTGCAGCCCCATCACGCTGGAGGCCGACTGCGTGAAGCTGGAGGCCGTGCTGCTGAACTGCATGCTGGCGGTTGCCGCAGGCGGCTTTGACCGTCATATGACCGGCGCCGCTGCCGACGCCGACCTGTGCTGGCGGCTGCGCGGGGCGGGCTGCCGCCTTGTCTACTGCCCGCAGGTCATTGCGCAGGACAGCCGCAGCGATGCGCCCTCTCTGGAGGACTATATTGCGGAAGTGAGCTCGGCCGCAAGGCTGAAAGCCGCTTACAGCGGAACCGCCGCCGGCCTGAAAACGCTGACCGGCGCCCTGCGTGCCCCGCAGCATTTTGACGGCGTGCGCAAAGCGCTGGCAAAGGCACTGCCCGCCGCCGCGGTACATACCCTGCGCGCCGGCCTGACCCCCGCCCCCATTGCCGCCGCCCGCTTTGCCATGCCGGAGACTGCCGGTTTTGGCCCGCAGCGCGGCCGCTGCGCCCTGACGCAGGAAGCCCGTGACGCCATTGCCGCCGAGCAGCCGCTGGTGAGCGTGGTCATCCGCACCTGCAGCCGCCCCGACACCCTGCGCGAAACGCTGAAATGTCTGTACCATCAGACCTATAAAAACTTCGAGATCGTCATTGTGGAGGACGGAGCCCCCACCGCCGAGGCCATGGTTGCCGCGGAATTTGCCAACCTGCCCATCCGTTACCACTCCACCGGCAAAAACGTGGGCCGCGGCCGCGCAGGCAACTGGGGCATCGAGCTGGCGAAAGGCAAATACGTCGCTTTTCTGGACGACGACGATTTCTATTACCCCGATTTCATCGAGCTGCATCTGGCGAAGCTTCTCACCGGACGGCGGCCGGCTTTTGTCATCTCCTCCATCATGGCCTTTGAGGTGGATGTGGAAAGCCGCAGTCCCTATGTATATACCGTAAAAAAGCGTTACCCCGTCATTTTTGACCACATCACCCTGATGGATATGTGCGTCAAATGCCGCATTCCCATGACGGGCGGCATGTTCCTGCGGGAGCTGTACGACACCTGCGGCGGCATGCGCGAGGACATTGACGGTGACGAGGACTGGTGCATGTGGCTGCGCTACTGGCGCGCCGACGGCCGCACCGAGACCCGCGCCGACCTTCCCCGTGCCGTCAGCATGTTCGGCTACCCCGCCGACCCGGAAAAAGCCGCCGCCCGCCTTGCCGCCTACGAGATTTTTGACGAGCAGATGCTGGCGGACCCGGAGTTGGCCTTCGTTTGCACCGCCGCCGAGGTGGAATGCTGGCGCGCCACCGTGGCCGCCGATGTGGCGCATCTGGCCCGCGTGGGCAGTCTGGACGCGCTGCGCGCCGACGCCGCAAAGCACGAGGCCCTGCCCCTGCCCAAAGCCGCGGAAGAACCCCGCACCCTGAGCGCAAAGCAGATCAACCGGTACTACTGGTACCTGGTAAACGAATATGCAAAGGAGTACCAACAATGAGCTGCGACTGCACGCTTCTCATCAACAGCTGTGACGCCTACGAAGATATCTGGCCAGCGTTTTTCGCTTTGCTGAAAAAAAACTGGGAGATTCCCTACCCCATTGTGATGAACACCGAAACCAAGAGTGTATCTGTCGATGGATTGGATGTGCGGACATTACATCTGTATCGGGACAGACCTGCTCCTGCGTGGGCCGGCCGTCTGCTGGATACGCTGGCCGCAATTGATACGGAATATGTTTTCATCGTGCTTGAAGATTTCTTTCTCACCGCACCGGTGGATCAAGCCGCACTTGACGCCTGTCTTTCCGCCATGCGGGCAGATCCCAATATAGCCGTTTTTTCTTTTTATCCTGCTCCCGGCGATAATATTCCGAGCGAAACCTATCCCGGATACGAGCTGCGGGCACAGGTGGCGCCTTTTCGGTTCAACTGTCAGGCTGCGATCTGGCGCAAAGCGCGGCTTGAAAGTTTTCTGCAGCCGGAGGAATCCGCTTGGGCATGGGAGCAGACCGGCAATCTGCGCAGCTATGACGTGCCGGATGCTTTTTATTCCGTTATTGACAAAAAGGATTCCCCTTTCCCCTATGATCCCTTTGAGCACGGTGTATATAATGGGAAATGGCTGGAGTCCGTGCCTGCACTTTTTGCCGCCAGCAATATTGAAATGGATTTCTCTAAACGCGGTTTTTTTGATGAAAAACAAAAGGCACTTCATCCACAGGTTGGTATCGATTTTAAGACTGATGCTATTCTGTATTTGAACCGTGGACACGGCTTTGGAGAAGCCGATGCTGTTTTTATGCCACCGTCCCAGCCCGGCACCTCTCTGGACCATGTTTTTGAGTTGCCCTCAGACGGTTTTCTCGATCGGTTTGTTCGCCTTGATCCTACCAGCGCCGGGTATTGCCGGTTTTCCTCCTTGCAAGTCGAACTCATCTACACCGATGGAGTTTCAAAAAAATACAGCATCGGGCAGTTCGGGACCAACGGCATTCGTGACACCGACGGTTCTCTGGTTTTCTTTTGTGCCGACCCCATGGTGACTCTGTACACCAAGCGTGGAAAACGGCTGGCCAAAGTACGCGTCACCGGTACAGCCTGCCCCCGGCTGACCGAAGAAGTCATTGACCGTGTGATGAAAAAAAAACCCGCTGCACTGCCAGCCCGGCTGCAAAAACTGGCTTCTTATCTTCCGTTCTGATATTTCAAAAAGGATGCTGCCGTTATGAATGATTTAAAAGTCACTGTTGTGATCCCAGTCTACAACACCATGGAATATCTGCCTGCCTGTATTGATGCGCTGAAAGCACAGACCTTTGGCAGCTGGGAGGCCATTCTTGTAGACGATGGTTCCACCGACGGCTGCGGCGTTTTCTGTGATTCTCTTGCATCAGAGGATCCTCGTTTCCGCGTCGTCCACAAAAAAAACGGCGGTCTTGCACGCGCCCGGCTGACCGGACTGGAACACGCTCGCGGTGAGGCCATCACTTTTTACGACAGTGACGACTTGATCCCGCCAAACTTTCTGGATGAACTGTGGAACGCCTTTGACGGTCATGATTTGGCCATCTGTGATGCGGAAGAGCATGACTTGGCTGGCAATATCAACCCTATTCACAGTCAATGGCCCCAAAACAAGGGAACTGTCACCGAATATATCCGAGCATTTCTTTATGCCGAGATCCCATCTTTGCTGGTGCTGTGTTGCTGGAACAAGCTGTATCGCACCGAATTGCTGCGCCAGTGTCCGCAGGAGGGCCTGTGGCTGCGTCGCTGTGAGGACACTATTTTGAACATGAACTACCTGCGGTATGTTCGCACAGTAGGAGCCACCGGTAAAACGGTCTATTATTATCAGCGAAGGGAAACTTCGCTGACCGGCAGCTTCAAACCGGACGTGATCGAAGGACAGGATATGCAGCTGGCTCTTTTGAAAAAACTGTTGGCCTGTCACCAACTGGATACCGACAAGGAGCTCTGCCGTCATCACTGTATGTACCGGATGAATGCATTCTTTTTTGCCGTCTACCAGATCACCGATGCCCAGCTTGGGCGCAAACGCACTGTGCAGCTGCTGGACGAGCTGCTGGCGCGGCGCATCGTCTGCGGCGGTGACATCGCCGCGGCGCGGCCGCACACGCTGCCCTGGCTGCTGCTGCGCGCAGCCGTTGCCACAAAAAGCGGTTTCGGGCTGCTGTGCTGGCTGGTGCTTTCCGGCAAGCTGCACTGGGCGTGATTTTGCATTTTTCCTCTGCGCCCCGTTTCATTCCGGCGCCTGTTTTTGCATCACCGTTTATAACACACAATAAATATCCCCCGGCCAAGCCGGGGGTATTTCATATGCGGGCATAGCCCTCCA
>CAZYRD010000010.1:3395-28118 GCA_964649475.1 uncultured Faecalibacterium sp. | reverse complement strand
CTACTTTTTTTACAAAACCTCTTGCAATGCAGGAGGTTTTGTGCTATCATATACTACGGCTGCGAAAGGCTTGTGTAACTCACAGAGCTGCGCAAGCCGGGATATGCGTTGAAGCGGGAGGTTACCGCACGCCGGTGGCAACACCAATGTGCAATTTCCGCTGAGTATGTCTGGTCAAGAACCGGGCGAAAGAATACTGGATAGCAAAGGGTTATGTTCGCTGAGTTACTCCGGCGAACCAATTTCCACGCTAATTTGCTGAAGATTCTTTCCGGGAGAACTGCGTGCGGTTCACCGGATTTTGTAATGCAAAAGCGTGAAACACCCGGTGCGGTGTACAAGTATTTATCGTACCGCCCACAAAAATTTATAAGGAGGCGATACCATGGCAGTCAAGGAAAAAATCAGAATTCGTCTGAAGAGCTACGATGCTCAGTTGATCGATACCGCAGCGGAGCGGATCGTCGAAACCGTTAAGCGCTCCGGCGCTCGCGTTTCCGGCCCCATCCCCCTGCCCACCGATCGTGAGGTCGTCACCATCCTGCGCGCTGTTCACAAGTACAAGGACAGCCGTGAGCAGTTTGAGATGCGTACTCACAAGCGTCTGATCGACGTTCTGAAACCTTCCAACAAAACTGTGGAGGCTCTGCAGGGCCTTCAGCTCCCTGCCGGCGTCGAGATCGAGATCCAGCTGTAAGCGTTAAGTTCGGCCGCTGCACTGCAAGCCGAAAACTGACACGGACGCAAAACGGATATCGAGACTGACCCAACAGAGAGGTCATGTTGACCGGAGACACCGGTCAACCAATAACCTATTAGGAGGCATACAACAATCATGCAAAAAGGTATTATTGCAAAGAAAGTCGGCATGACCCAGCTGTTCGATGAGAACGGCAAGGTCGTCCCCGTAACCATCGTGGAAGCCGGCCCCTGCACCGTTGTGCAGAAGAAGACCGTCGAGAGCGACGGCTACCAGGCTGTTCAGCTGGGCTTCGGCGAAGTCACCTCCAAGCACATGACCAAGGCTGTCGCCGGTCATTTCGCCAAGGCTGACGTTGCTCCCAAGAAGACCCTGCGCGAGTTCCGCCTGGATGACATCTCCGCCCTGAACATCGGCGATGTGCTGAAGGCTGACGTCTTCGCCGCCGGTGACGCTGTTGATGTCAGCGGCGTCAGCAAGGGTAAAGGCTATGCCGGTTACATCAAGCGCTGGAACGGCCACCGTCTGCGCGAGAGCCACGGCACCGGCCCCGTTGCCCGTCATGCCGGTTCCATGGGCGCCATCTCTGATCCCAGCCGTGTGTTCAAGGGCAAGAAGCTGCCCGGCCACATGGGTGCCGAGAAGGTCACTGTGCAGAACCTGAAGGTCGTCAAGGTTGACGCCGAAAACAATCTGATCGCTATCAAAGGCGCGATCCCCGGCCCCAAGGGCGGCGTGATCATCATCGCCGACAGCGTGAAGGCGTAAGGAGGAAAGCACAAATGAAATTTGACGTTTTGGACAAAAGCGGCAAGAAGGTCTCCGATGTTGAGCTTTCCGACGCCGTCTTCGGGATCACTCCCAACGAGAAAGTAATGCACGCTGCTGTGGTCAACTTCCTGGCCAACCAGCGTCAGGGTACTCAGAGCACCAAGACCCGCGCCGAAGTTTCCGGCGGCGGCCGTAAGCCTTGGCGCCAGAAGGGTACCGGTCATGCCCGCCAGGGTTCCACCCGCAGCCCCCAGTGGACTCACGGTGGCGTCGCTCTGGGCCCCAAGCCCCGCGATTACAGCTACACCCTGAACAAGAAGGTCAAGCGTCTGGCCATCAAGTCCGCCCTGTCTGACAAGGCTGCCAACGGCAACCTGATCATCGTCGACAGCCTGGTCATGGACGAGTACAAGACCAAGACCGTTGCCAACCTGCTGGCTGCTGTGGGCGCCGAAGGCAAGAGCCTGGTTGCCACCGCTGCGCTGGAGGAGAAGCTGGTTAAGAGCGCTGCCAACATCGCTTCCGTCAAGACCAGCCTGGCCGCCAACGTCAACACCTACGACGTTCTGTACGCCGACAAGCTGGTGGTTGACCTGGACGGCGCCAAGAAACTTGAGGAGGTCTTCGCATAATGAAAGTTGCACCTCAGAACATCGTGCTGGCTCCGGTCATCACCGAGGCCTCCATGGCTCGTCTGGCCATGAAGAAGTACACCTTCAAGGTGGCCAACGACGCCACCAAGATCGACATCGCCGCTGCCGTTGAAGAGCTGTTCGGCGTGAAGGTCGCGAAGGTCAACACCATGCACGTCCGCGGCCGTATGCGCCGTCAGGGCATGCATCAGGGCATGACCCCCGGCTACAAGAAAGCCATCGTCACCCTGACCGCCGACAGCAAGGGCATCCCCTTCTTCGAGAGCATGGTGTAATTGAAGTTCGCAGATGCGAACTTCCCTTATGGGTGAATGAACCCGATAATTTCATCAAAGGAGAAATACCGAAATGGCTATTAAGAAATACAGCCCGACTACGCCCGGCCGCCGCGGTATGACCACGCAGGATTACACTGGTCTGTCCAAGGTTGCCCCCGAGCGCAGTCTGCTGGAGCCGATGAAGAAGTCGGCTGGCCGCAACAACACCGGCCGCATCACCGTTCGCCATCACGGCGGCGGCAACCGCACCAAGTACCGTGTGATCGACTTCAAGCGCGACAAGGTCGACATGTTCGCCACTGTCCTGACTCTGGAGTACGACCCCAACCGCAGCGCTCTGATCTGCCTGGTCCAGTACGAGGACGGCGAGAAGCGCTATGTCATCGCCGCTGAAGGCATGAAGGTTGGCGACAAGATCATGAGCGGCGCCAATGCCGACATCAAGCCCGGCAACTGCCTGCCCTTCGCCAACATCCCCGTCGGTACCATCATCCACAACATCGAGATGTACCCCGGCAAGGGCGCTCAGCTGGTGCGCAGCGCCGGCAACATGGCTCAGCTGATGGGTAAAGAGAACGGCTATGCGCTGGTTCGTCTGCCCTCCGGCGAGATGCGTCAGTTCCCCCTGAACTGCGTGGCTACCGTCGGTCAGGTCGGCAACCTGGATCACGAGAATGTCAACTACGGCAAAGCCGGCCGTAAGCGTCACATGGGTTGGCGTCCCACCGTTCGCGGCAGCGTCATGAACCCCTGCGATCACCCCCACGGTGGTGGTGAGGGCCGCGCCCCCATCGGCCGTTCCGGTCCTGTTACCCCCTGGGGCAAGCCTGCTCTGGGCCTCAAGACCCGCAACAGCAAGAAGGCAAGCAGCAAGTTTATCGTCAAGCGTCGTGACGTGTAAGGAAAGGAGAACACACAAATGGGTAGAAGTGTTAAAAAGGGACCTTTTGTACAGCCTGTTCTTCTGAAGCGCGTGCGCGAGATGAACGCTGCTGGTGAGAAGCGTGTGCTCAAGACCTGGAGCCGCTCCTCCACGATTTTCCCTGATTTTGTTGGTCACACCTTTGCGGTGCATGATGGCCGCAAGCATGTGCCTGTCTATGTGACCGAAGATATGGTCGGCCACAAGCTGGGCGAGTTTGCCCCCACCCGCACCTTCCGCGGCCATGCCGGCGCGAAGACTACCAAGTAAGGAGGATTTCAAATGGAAGCGAAAGCTTTTCTGCGTTATGTGCGCATCGCTCCCCGCAAGGTTCAGATCGTGTGTGACATGATCCGCAACCAGCCGCTGGACAAAGCCCTGGCCATGATGCAATACACCCCGAAAGCAGCCTGCGAGCCTCTTTACAAGCTGGTGAAGAGCGCTGCAGCCAACGCTGAGAACAATTTCAACATGGATAAGAACAGCCTGTATGTCGCCGAGTGCTTCGTCACTCCCGGCCCCACCCTGAAGCGCATCCGCGCTCGCGATAAGGGCCGTGCGTACAGAGTCCTCAAGAGAACCAGCCACATCACGGTCGTTCTCAAAGAGATGGAAGGCTAAGAGGAGGTAAACTATGGGTCAGAAAGTAAATCCCCACGGTTTGCGTGTAGGCGTCATCAAGGATTGGGACAGCCGCTGGTTCGCCAACAAGAAGACTTTTGGCGACACCCTGGTCGAGGATTACAACATCCGTAAGGTTCTGAAGAAGCAGCTGTACGCCTCCGGCGTTGCCAAAATCGAGATCGAGCGCACCACCGACCGTGTCAAGATCAACATCTACTGCGCTAAGCCCGGTATGGTCATTGGCCGTCAGGGCGCCGAGAAGGAAAAGCTGCAGGACCAGATGAAGAAGATGATCAACAAAGAGGTCGTCGTCAACATCGTCGAGATCCGCAATCCGGATACCAACGCTCAGCTGGTTGCTGAGAACATCGCTTCTCAGCTGGAGCGCCGCACCTCTTTCCGCCGCGCTATGAAGATGAGCATCGGCCGCGCCATGCGTATGGGCGCCAAGGGTATCAAGTGCAACCTGTCCGGCCGTCTGGCTGGCGCTGACATCGCCCGCAGCGAGGAGTACCACGAGGGTACCATCCCCCTGCAGACCCTGCGCGCTGACATCGACTACGGCTTTGCTGAGGCTGCCACCACCTACGGCCGCATCGGCATCAAGGTCTGGATCTACAAGGGTGAGGTCCTGAAGGGCCAGGCTCCCGCCGAGGAGGTCCGCCCCCCCAAGAGATTCGACGGCGAGCGTCGTGATCGTCGCAACGACCGCCGCGCACCCCGCAAAGAAGGAGGCAACTGATAATGTTACTGCCTAAACGTGTTAAATACCGTCGCGTTCAGCGCGGTCGCATGACCGGTAAAGCCAGCCGCGGCAACAAGGTCAACCAGGGTGATTTTGGCATCATGGCTACCGAGCCCGCCTGGATCACCTCCAACCAGATCGAAGCCGCCCGTATCGCCATGACCCGTTACATCAAGCGTGGCGGTCAGGTTTGGATCAAGATCTTCCCCGACAAGCCCGTAACCGAGAAGCCCGCTGAGACCCGAATGGGTTCCGGTAAGGGCAGCCCCGAGTACTGGGTTGCCGTTGTTAAGCCCGGTCGCGTAATGTTCGAGATCGGCGGCGTGTCCAAGGAGCTGGCCTACGAGGCTCTGCGTCTGGCCATGCACAAACTGCCTTGCAAGTGCAAGATCGTAGCCCGTGAAGAGGAGGTTGCTGAGTAATGAAAGCTAGTGAGATTCGCGAGATGAACAGCGAGGCTCTGACCAAGAAGCTGGCCGAGCTGAAAGAAGAGCTGTTCAACCTGCGCTTCCAGCACGCAATCAACCAGCTGGAGAACCCGGGCCGCATCACTTCCGTCAAGAAGGATATCGCCCGCGTCAAGACCGCCCTTCGTGCTATCGAGCTGAAGGCTGAATAAGAGTAGAGAGGAGAGAAACAATGGAACGCAATCTGAGAAAGACTCGTGTGGGCGTTGTCACCTCCGACAAGATGGACAAGACCATTGTCGTGTCCGTCCGTGACAACGTGAAGCATCCTCTCTACAAGAAGATCATCAAGCGCACTGTGAAGTTCAAGGCTCATGACGAGAACAATGAGTGCGGCATTGGTGACCGCGTAGAGATCATGGAGACCCGTCCCCTGTCCAAGGATAAGCGCTGGAGACTGGTCCGCATCATCGAGAAGGCAAAATAAGATTTTCACCCGGGGCGGTTCATCATCCGCCCAAAGCCGTGCGGACCGTTTGAGTCCGCGCCGCTTCCACTAACATTAAGGAGGAACGCACTGTGGTACAGATGCAAACCTATCTCAAGGTGGCTGACAACACCGGCGCGAAAGAGATCATGTGCATTCGCGTGCTGGGCGGCACCCGTAAGAGATATGCAAGAGTGGGCGACGTAATCGTTGCCTCTGTTAAGAAGAGCACTCCCGGCGGCGTGTGCAAAAAGGGCGATGTGGTCAAGGCTGTTATCGTCCGCAGCAAGAGCCCGCTGCGCCGTGAGGATGGCAGCTACATCCGTTTCGACGAGAATGCTGCTGTTATCATCCGTGAAGACAAGAATCCGAGAGGCACCCGTATTTTTGGACCTGTTGCCCGCGAGCTGCGTGAGAACGGCTATCTGAAAATCCTGAGCCTGGCTCCGGAATCGCTGTAAGGAGGACATACGAAATGAATAAAGTGCATGTCAAAACCGGCGATACCGTTATGATCATCAGCGGTAAGGACCGCGGCAAGTCCGGCAAGGTGCTGGCTGTCAGCCCCGCCGAGGGCAAGGTTCTGGTCGAAGGCCTGAACATGGTCACCAAGCACGTCAAGCCCCGCCGTCAGGGCGAGCAGGGTGGCATCGTGAAAGCCGAAGGCGCTCTGTACGCCAGCAAGGTGATGCCCGTTTGCTCCAAGTGCGGCAAGGCTGTGCGCGTTGGCCACGTCGTCAAGGACGGCAAGAAAGTCCGCGTCTGCAAGAAGTGCGGCGCTGAAATCTGATAGGAGGAGGAAAGACTAATGGCATCTAGACTGAAAGAGCGTTACGCCAGCGAGGTCGCTCCTGCTCTGATGAAGAAATTTCAGTACAAGAGCGTGATGCAGATCCCCAAGCTGGACAAGATCGTTATCAATGTTGGCTGCGGCGAAGCCCGTGAGAACCCCAAGGTGCTGGACTCTGTTGTCGGCGACCTGAGCAAGATCACCGGCCAGAAGCCCATCATCTGCAAGGCCAAGAAGAGCGTTGCGAACTTCAAACTGCGCGAGGGCATGCCCATCGGCGTTAAGGTCACTCTGCGCGGCGACCGTATGTACGAGTTCATGGATCGCTTCTTCAACGTGGCTCTGCCCCGTGTCCGCGACTTCCGCGGCATCAACGGCGACGCCTTCGATGGTCGCGGCAACTACAGCTGCGGCGTCAAGGAGCAGATCATTTTCCCCGAGATCGAGTATGACAAGATCGACGCTGTCCGTGGTATGGACATCTGCTTCGTTACCACTGCACAGACCGATGAAGAGGGCAAGGAGCTGCTGAAGGCTCTGGGCGCCCCCTTTGCGAACTAAGGGAGGGAAAATAAGTGGCTAAGACCAGTATGAAAATCAAGCAGAAGGCTGAGCCCAAGTTCAGCACTCGTGCTTACACCCGCTGCAAGATCTGCGGCCGTCCCCACGCTTACCTTCGCAAGTACGGCGTCTGCCGTATCTGCTTCCGCGAGCTGGCCTACAAGGGCCAGATCCCCGGCGTCAAGAAGGCCAGCTGGTAATTTACCGGCGGCCTTCGGGCCGCAAAACTACTTTCGTGTCCGAACCCGTGGAAGGTTGCCGCATGCGGCAAGACCCCACGGTGTAACCTGACTAATATAATTTTAGGAGGTAACTTTCCCATGCAAATCACCGATCCCGTCGCTGATCTGCTGACCCGCATCCGCAACGCGAGCTCCGCGAAGCATGCTACGGTCGACGTCCCCGCTTCCAACCTGAAGAAGGCTATCTGCAACATTCTGGTTGAAGAGGGCTATGTCAAGAGCGTCCAGTCCATCGAGGACAACAAGCAGGGCACCCTGCGTCTGACGCTGAAGTACGGCGAGAACAACAAGCCGGTCATCACCGGCCTGCGCAGAGTCTCCAAACCCGGCCTGCGCATCTACACCAACTGCGAAGAGATGCCCAAAGTTATGAAGGGCCTGGGTGTCGCAATCATTTCCACTTCCAAAGGCGTTATGACCGACAAGGCTGCCCGTGCTGCACACGTTGGCGGCGAAGTCCTCGCCTTTGTCTGGTAATCAGGGGGGCTTAAGACTATGTCGAGAATCGGAAGAAAACCCGTGGTCATTCCTGCCGGTGTTGAGGTCGCCATCGACGGCCAGAACATCACGGTGAAAGGCCCCAAAGGCACCTTGAATTCCACCATCCATCACCTGGTTTCCGCCACTGTTGAGGGCAATCAGGTGGTCGTTACCCGTGCCAATGACGAGAATCTGTCCCGCAGCGTGCACGGTCTGTCCCGCACTCTGATCAACAATATGGTCGTTGGCGTTTCCGAAGGCTTCAAGAAGGAGCTGGAGGTTCAGGGCGTCGGCTACCGTGTTCAGAAGCAGGGTAAGGATCTGGTCATGACCCTGGGCTACTCTCATCCCGTTGTCATGAGCGACAACGACGATATCAAGATCGAAGTGCCTGATCAGTTCCACATCGTTGTCACCGGTATCGATAAGCAGAAAGTCGGCCAGTTCGCTGCCGAAGTTCGCGAGAAGCGTCCGCCCGAGCCTTACAAGGGCAAAGGCATCCGCTACGTCGGTGAGTTCGTTGCCCACAAAGAGGGCAAAACCGGTAAGGGTAAATAAGGAAAGGAGTAAGAACAGATGGTTAAAAAGATGGATAAAAACGCTGCTCGTCTGCGCCGTCACACCCGTGTTCGCGGCAAGATCAGCGGCACGGCGGAAATGCCCCGCCTGAACGTGTTCCGCTCCTCCAAACACATCTATGCCCAGATCATCGACGACGTGGCTGGCGTGACTCTGGTCAGCGCTTCCAGCATGGATAAGGGCTTTGAGGCCAACGGCGGCAATGCCGAGGGCGCCAAGGCTGTCGGCGTTGCGATCGCCAAGAAGGCTTTGGAGAAGAACATCACCACCGTCGTATTCGACCGCGGCGGCTATGTTTATCACGGCCGTGTGCAGGCTCTGGCCGAGGGCGCCCGCGAAGGCGGCCTGAAGCTGTAAGGAGGGAATACGATGCAAAAGTTCAACAATGCTCCGGAAACTGAGATGATCGAAAAGGTCGTCTACATCAACCGCGTTTCCAAAACCGTCAAAGGCGGCCGCGTTATGAAGTTCAGCGCGCTGGTCGTCGTGGGCGACGGCAAGGGCAACATCGGCTACGGCATGGGTAAGGCCGCCGAGGTTCCCGAAGCCATCCGTAAAGGCATCGAGAATGCCAAGAAGAACATGGTCACTGTGTCCCTGCGCGGCACCACCATCCCCCACGAGGTCACCGGCGTCTTTGGTGCCGGCCGCGTGCTGATGCGTCCCGCCGCTCCCGGTACCGGCGTTCTGGCCGGCGGCCCCGTGCGTGCCGTCCTGGAAGCTGCTGGCATCAAGGACATCCGTGCCAAGTCTCTGCGTTCCAACAATCCCTGCAACGTCGTTGCTGCCACCTTTGCTGGTCTGCAGGCGCTGCGTACCGCTGAGCAGGTTGCCGCTATCCGTGGCAAGTCTGTGAAAGAAATTCTGGGTTAAGGAGGTAGCTGAAAATGGCTGAGAAAACTAAGGCTGCCGCCAAGAAGGCTTCTGAAAAGACTGTTGCAACCGTTACCATCACTTTGAAGAAGAGCCTGATCGCTTGCAAGGAAAAGCAGATCGCTACCGCTCTGTCTCTGGGTCTGAAGCGTCCCGGTGATGTGACCGTTCAGCCCGACAACGCCGCCACCAAGGGTAAGATCGCTGCGATCTCTCACATGGTGGAGGTCCACTAATCAGACAGGAGGTGCAATCGCAATGAAACTCCATGAGTTGCAGCCCGCTATGGGCTCTAACAAGGATGCCAAGCGCAAGGGCCGCGGCCCCGGTTCCGGTAACGGCAAGACTGCCGGTTACGGCCACAAGGGTCAGAAAGCTCGCTCCGGTGTCAAGAAGGCCGGCTTCGAAGGCGGCCAGATGCCGCAGCAGCGCCGTCTGCCCAAGCGCGGCTTCAATAACATTTTCGCTACCGTTTACGCCAACGTCAAGGTTCAGGATCTGGAGCGCTTTGAGGACGGTACCGTCGTCACCACTCAGACTCTGATCGATGCCGGCATCATCAAGAAGCCGCTTGATGGCGTTAAGGTGCTGGGCAACGGTGAGCTGACCAAGAAGCTGACCGTCCAGGTCGCAGCCTTCAGTGCCGCCGCCAAAGAGAAGATCGAGAAGGTCGGCGGGAAGGCTGAGGTGATTTAAGGTGCTGAAAGTATTTCGTAACGCCTGGAAGATCGAAGACCTGCGCAAGAAGATCCTCTTCACACTGTTCGTCATCCTGATCTTCCGGATGGGCGCTGCGCTTCCGGTCCCTTATATCGACCGTGAGGCTCTTGCCACTTGGTTCAGCAACGCTGCCGACGGCAACATGCTGAACTATCTGGATATGCTGACCGGCGGCAGCTTCTCGCAGGCCACCGTGTTCGCGCTGTCCGTGACCCCCTACATCAACGCCTCCATCATCATGCAGCTGCTCGCAGTCGCCATTCCGGCGCTGGAACGGCTGAGCAAGGAAGGCGAAGAGGGTCAGCGTGTGATCGGCCGCATCACCCGTTATGTCACCACCGGCATCACTGTTCTGCTGGGCATTATGTATTACTTCCTGCTCCGCAACCAGAATGCTCTGTCTGACACCAGCGTGTTTGCTGCCCTGGTCATCATCGCTTGCTTTACTGCTGGTTCCATGCTGATCACCTGGCTGGGTGAGCAGATCGACACCCACGGCATCGGCAACGGCATCTCCATACTGATCTTCGCCGGTATCGTGTCCCGTCTGTCCGTTCTGCCCAGCACCGTGATGACCTACATCGCCATGGGTCAGTTCGGTTACACGCAGTATTACTTCTATCTGCCCATCGTGGCGATCCTCAGTGTCGCCAGCCTCATCTTCGTGGTCTTCATGTCCAACGCCGAGCGCCGCATCCCCGTGGTGTACGCCAAGCGTGTTGTGGGCCGCAAGCAGTACGGTGGTCAGTCCACGCACATCCCCATGAAGGTGAATATGAGCGGCGTTCTGCCCGTCATCTTCGCCAGCTCTCTGGTTTCCATCCCGGCTACCATCCTGACCTTCTTCCCCTCTCTGGAGGATAAGGCTGTGATCGGTCCCATCCTGAGCTTCTTCAAGATGAACGGCTGGGGCTATCTGGTGGTCTACGTTCTGTTGATCTTCGCGTTCAACTACTTCTACGTGGCCATCCAGTACAATCCGGTCGAGATCGCCAACAATCTGCGCCGCAACAACGGTGCGATCCCCGGCATCCGTCCCGGCAAGCCCACCAGCGACTTCATCACCCGTGCTCTGCGCAAGCTGACCTTCGTCGGCGGCATCTTTCTGGTGCTGCTGGCCGGCCTGCCCATCGTGGTCGGCAACATCACCGGCATGCAGATGCAGCTGGCCGGTACTTCTCTGCTGATCATGGTCGGCGTTGCTCTGGATACCTGCCGCAGCCTGGAGAGCGCCATGCTCATGCGTCACCACAAGGGTTTCCTGGAATAAACCGCTTATCCAAGTTAGGAGGACCGCAATGAATCTGATTTTATTGGGCGCTCCCGGTGCCGGCAAAGGCACCCAGGCGGAGATCGTCTGCGACAAGCTGGGTATTCCCACCATCAGCACCGGCAACGCTCTGCGTGCCGCCATCAAGGACGGTACCGAAATGGGGCTGAAGGCGAAGGAAGCCGTTGACGCCGGCCGCCTGGTCTCCGACGAGATCGTCGTCGGGATCGTCAAAGAGCGTCTGGCGCAGGATGACTGCAAGAATGGTTTTATTTTGGACGGCATGCCCCGCACTGTCGCCCAGGCCCATGCTCTGGAAGAGATGGGCGTCAACATCGATAAGGTCGTTGACATCGAAGTTTCCGACGAAGTGATCATCGGTCGTCTTTCCGGCCGCCGGGTCTGCTCTGCGTGCGGCGCAAGCTACCACACCGAGTATAAGCCCAGCAGCGTGGAAGGCGTCTGCGACCGCTGCAACGGCGCGCTGATCATCCGTAAGGATGACGAGCCCGCCACCGTGCTGGAGCGTCTGGCTACGTATCATGAGCAGACCGAGCCGCTGGTAGAGTTCTACCGCGAGCGCGGCAAGCTGGTGGTCGTGGAAGGTCAGGAGAGGGTGGAGGATACCTCCGCTCTGCTGCTGGCTGCTCTGGAGGCGTAAATGATTCCGGTAAAATCGTCCGCCGATATCCAAAAGATGCGGCGTGCCTGCCAGATCGCTGCCGCTGCCCTGCAAAAGGGCGGCGAGGCGGTTCGGCCCGGCGTCACCACAGCACAGCTGGATAAAATCATTCATCAGACTATCGTTTCCATGGGCGGCAAGCCTGCCTGTCTGGGTTACTGCGGATTTCCCGCAGCGTCCTGCATCTCCGTCAACGACGTGGTGGTGCATGGCATCCCCGGCGGGCGGACGCTCAGGGAAGGGGACATCGTCAGCATCGACCTGTGTGTCTCCTGCGACGGGTTCATCGGTGATAACGCAGCCACCTTTGCCTGCGGGGCCATTGACCCCGAGGCACAGCGGCTGATGGACGTCACAAAGGAAGCCCTTGCCCGCGGCATTGCCGCAGCGCAGGCCGGCAGCCGGATCGGCGACATCAGCGCAGCCGTACAGGAGTACGTCGAGGAGAACGGGTTTTCCTGCATCCGAGAGTACACCGGTCACGGCATCGGCCGCGAAATGCACGAGGAGCCCGAGGTGCCCAACTTCGGCAAGGCCGGTCACGGCCCCCGCTTGGTGCCGGGCATGACCATCTGCATTGAGCCGATGGTCGCGCAGAAAGACTGGAAGGTCAAAGTGCAAAGCGATGGATGGACTGCGGTGACCCGTGACGGCGGGCTGGCTGCTCACTTCGAGCATACCATCGTCATCACCACAAAGGGTCCCGTCATTCTCACCCAGCCGTAAGGAGGTTCGCATGGACTTCTGCAAAGGCATGATCGTTCGCTCCCGCGCCGGCCGCGACGCCGGCCGCTGGTGCGTGATCACCGGGCTGGAAGGCAACTTCGCATGGATCGCCGACGGCGACCTGCGGAAGCTGGAAACCCCGAAACGAAAAAAACTGATGCACCTGGCTCCCACACACACGGTGCTGGAGGAACAGGATTATCCCACAAACAACCGTCTGAAACAGGTTTTGGCGGCATTTGGCCGTCCGGGCCCCATGCACGAAGGAGGGCAGGAGCTTGTCTAAAGAAGATGTCATCGAAGTAGAAGGCACTGTCGTTGAGGCAATGCCCAATGCTATGTTCAAAGTTGAACTGGCCAACGGCCATCAGCTGCTGGCCCACATCTCCGGCAAACTGCGTATGAACTTCATCCGCATCCTGCCGGGCGATAAGGTTACGCTGGAAATGTCCCCTTATGATCTGAATAAGGGCCGCATTACATGGCGCTCCAAGTGAGGCCAGGCGCTCCAAGTGAGGCCAGGCGCTCCAAATAAGCGCTGCGTGTACCGAATATCCGTTTTGTACCCTTTGCGTCGGCAGGCGCTGCGCCGCAGCGTACCCCGATTGCTAATGATTTAGGAAAGGTGAATGAAATGAAAGTTAAACCTTCCGTGAAGCCCATCTGCGAAAAGTGCAAGGTGATCAAGCGCAAAGGCCGCGTCATGGTCATCTGCGAGAACCCCAAGCACAAACAGCGCCAGGGCTAAGCGAGACCCGGGCAGGGGGCCAAGTGCGTAGAATCCCGGCGCAGGCCCCGACACAGGACATGGGATGAACGAATTTAGGAGGCTAAATTTTATGGCTCGAATTGCTGGTGTAGACCTGCCCCGCGACAAGCGCATTGAGGCTGGTCTGACCTACATCTACGGTATCGGCCCCAGCACTGCCAAGCGCATTCTGGCTGCTACCAACATCAACCCCGATACTCGCGTTAAGGACCTGACTGATGATGAAGCTCAGCTCATCCGTGACTATCTCGACGCCAACAACATCCTGGTCGAAGGCGACCTGCACCGTGATGTCGCTCTGAACATCAAGCGTCTGGTTGAGATTCAGTGCTACCGCGGCGTCCGTCATCGCAAGGGCCTGCCCGTGCATGGTCAGCGTACCAAGACCAATGCCCGTACCCGTAAGGGCCCGAAGCGTACCGTCGCCAACAAGAAGAAATAACCGAGGAGGAAAAGGCTAATGGCTAAAGTAGCTGCAAAGAAGACTGTTGCTGCTCGCGGCAAGAAGCGCGAGCGCAAAAATATTGACCGTGGCGCTGCTCATATCCAGAGCACTTTCAACAACACCATCGTCACGATCACTGATACGCAGGGCAACGCCGTTTCCTGGGCCAGCGCTGGCGGCCTCGGTTTCCGTGGCTCTCGTAAGAGCACTCCGTACGCTGCCCAGATGGCTGCCGAGACCGCTGCCAAGGCTGCGATCGAGCATGGCATGAAGACTGTCGAAGTGTACGTCAAGGGTGTTGGCGCCGGCCGCGAGAGCGCTATCCGTGCTCTGCAGGCTGCCGGTCTGGAGGTAAATATGATCAAGGACGTTACCCCCGTGCCCCACAACGGCTGCCGTCCGCCGAAAAGACGTCGTGTTTGATATAAGGGAGGACAATATATTATGGCAAGATATACAGGCGCCGTTTGCCGCCAGTGCCGTCGTGAGGGTGAGAAGCTGTTCCTGAAGGGTGAGCGCTGCTACTCCGACAAATGTGCTATGAACCGCAGAAGCTTTGCTCCCGGTCAGCATGGCCAGGCTCGCAAGAAGACCAGCGAGTATGGTATCCAGCTGCGCGCCAAGCAGAAGGCAAAGCGTTACTATGGTGTTCTGGAGAGCCAGTTCGCCAAGTACTTTGAGGAAGCTGAGCGCCAGAATGGCATCACCGGTGAAAATCTGCTTAAGATCCTTGAGAGCAGACTCGATAACGTTGTTTATCGCGCTGGCTTCGCTATGAGCCGCAAGGAGGCTCGTCAGCTGGTTCTGCATCGTCATTTTACCGTCAACGGTCACACCGTGAACATCCCCTCTTACCAGGTTAAGGCCGGTGATGTGATCGCTGTCAAGAGCCGTGACTGCGAAAAGATCAAAGAGTGCATCGAGAAGAATTCCGCTCGTCCCCTGGTTTCCTGGATGGAGTCCGGCGATATGGCCGTCACCGTCAAGAACCTGCCCGAGCGCAATGAGATCGACTTCAACGTTGAGGAGCATCTGATCGTCGAGTTGTACTCCAAGTAATCCGCACGGTAGCTTTGGGAATGCGAATCACAACAGGAGGATTTCTTAGATGATTGAGATTGAACGCCCCAAGATCGAAGCAGAGATCCCGTCCGCCGATGGTCGCTATGGCAAGTTCGTCGTCGAGCCGCTGGAGCGTGGTTTCGGCACCACTTTGGGCAATAGCTTGAGACGTGTATTGCTTTCCTCGCTGCCCGGTGTAGCTGTTACTTCCATCAAAATCGATGGCGTTGTGCACGAGTTCTCCACGGTTCCCGGCGTGACCGAAGATGTCACCGAGATCGTGCTGAATGTCAAAGGCATCAATGCCAAGCTGTTTGTTGACGGCCCCAAGACCGTCCGTTTCGATGCAGTCGGTCCCTGCGAAGTGACCGCTGCCACCGTGAACAGCGCCAATGATCCCGAGCTGGAGATCCTGAACCCCGATCATCATCTGGCCACCCTCGATGAGGGCGCCAAGCTGGTGATGGAGCTGGTCTTCGACAAGGGCCGCGGCTATGTTCCCGCCGAGCAGAACAAGCAGAATCTGGATAAATCGGCTGCGATCAATACCATCGCTGTCGATAGCATCTATACCCCGGTGCTGAAGGTGAACTACACGGTGGAGCCCACTCGTGTGGGTCAGAGCATCAACTATGATAAGCTGACGCTGGAGTGCTGGACCAATGGTACCATCACCGCGCAGGAGGCTGTAAGTCTGGCTGCCCGCGTGATGAGCGAGCATCTGGTACAGTTCGTCAACCTGTCCTCTGAGGGCAGGGAAGCGGAGATCATGGTGGAGAAGAACGACGGCGGCAAGGAGAAGGCCCTCGAGATGACCATCGAGGAGCTGGATCTGTCCGTCCGCAGCTTCAACTGCCTGAAGCGCGCCGGCATCAATACGGTGGAAGATCTGATCAACAAGTCCGAGGACGAGATGATGAAAGTCCGCAACCTCGGCAGAAAGAGTCTGGAAGAGGTCGTTGCCAAGCTGGACTCTCTCGGCTTTAAGTTTGCCAAGGACGACGACAACTAAGCTCGTACGTCCCTGATGACATTGAATGACTGCAAAGGAGTGAACCAGAATGGCAGGCACTAGAAAACTGGGAAGAGCCAGCGACCATCGCCGCGCTATGCTGCGCGCTATGGTGACCTACCTGCTCGAGAACGGTAAGATCGAGACTACCGTTACCCGCGCCAAGGAAGTTCGCGCTATGGCTGAAAAAATGATCACGCTGGGCAAGCAGGATGACCTGCATTCCAAGCGTCAGGTTTTTTCCTTCATCACGAAGGAAGCCGTTGCTAAGAAGACCATCGATGAGCTGGGCCCCAAGTACGCTGAGCGTAACGGCGGCTACACCCGCATCATCAAGACCGGCGTTCGCCGCGGCGATGCTGCCGAGATGGCCATCATTGAGCTGGTATAATCAGCCCGCTTGATTAAAGCACAGACCCCGGACCTTACGGCCCGGGGTTTTTGCTGTTTTTCGGAGCGACGTCTGCGGCTTCATGTACGGGCGGAACCCCACATTTTCTTTTGAAAACCGGCCTTTGCCTGCGGGTATATCAACGCAGCGGCAGGGCATACTAGGGCTATCCAAACCGGCGTTTCGTTTTACGGCGGCGTTGGTGAAAGATCAAGCAGAAAAGGAGAATCCGCAGATGAATATGTTTGGAACGCAAAGCAGACGGCGTGTGCTGACTGTCGTACTGTGCGGTGTGCTGCTTTGCAGTGTGCTGACAGGCTGCCGCTCTTCCCGCCCGAAAGACGGCACTTATACCGCGCGCTATCAGTATCCCAGCAACGGCTATGTAGAGTATCTGACCGTCACCTTCCGGGATGGCCAACCGAAGGATGTGGAGTTTGACGCCTATCTGGAAACGGATCCCAAAATCAAAAAGAGTGAGCTGACCCGTGAAGAATATCCCATGACGCCCCATCCTTCGGAATGGATGGACGATCTGGAGGACAACATCGAAGATGCAGGGCTGAAACCGGACCGGATCGCCACCGTTGCCGGTGCGACCTCCTCCAGCCGCCACGCGCGGGAGCTGTATGACGCCGTCCTGACCGCGGCAAAGGACGGCAGCAAGAAGGAGATCGTCGTGGAGAACGATGAGGAAGCGCCCGATTCCGGTATGACAGGCGACAGCGCCGGCATGAACACGGATGAGGGCGGCGCTGCAGGAGAGAGCGGCATGATCGACGGCGGCACCTCCGACAGCACCGGCATGGATTCCAACACCAGCACCGTCCCCGGACTGGATGATACAAATTCCGGTTCTGTGGATGGATCGATGAAGGATCCCTCTGCAAGCGGCGGTGAAAACACCAGTATGCCGGCTTCCGGCTCCTCAGGTATGGGCGGAACCATGACGGAAAGCGCCGGTCAGGAGAATGTGACCGGCGGTGACGGCACCGGCACCGGAAGCTCGCAGAGCGGCAGCGCCGGTTCCACGTCTGCTTCCAACGGAAAATAAACCTGTTTTTTACCCGTTCCGGCAATCGTCGGGGCGGGTATTTTCTTTTTGAGGCAGGTGTGGTATGATGATACCGATGAACCGTTTGCGGCGGCAGGTGAAAAGCGCTGCGGCGTTGGGAGGAATGTTGATGGAAAAGAATACGAAACATCCGCTGTTCGGCAGACTGTTTGTCAGTATGTTCGTGATCAGCGCCTGCACCTTCGGGGGCGGGTTCGTCATTGTGTCGCTGATGAAAAAGAAATATGTGGACGAGTATGGCTGGCTGACGCAGGAGCAGATGCTGGATATGACGGCTATCGCGCAGTCCTCGCCGGGGGCCATCGCCGTCAACGCCGCGCTGCAGGTGGGTTTCTTTCTGGGCGGCGCTGCCGGTGCGGCAGTGGCCGTGCTGGCTACCATTCTGCCGCCGCTGCTGCTGCTTTCCGCAATTTCGTTTGTGTATGCGGCGTTTCGTGACAGCGTCGTCATTGCCACGCTGCTGCAGGGGATGCAGCTGGGTGTGGGCGCGGTTCTGCTGGACGTCACCTGCGGGCTGGGCAAACCGGTGCTGAAAAGTCGGGACTGGCTGCTGATCACCGTTCTGGCGGCGGCCTTCGTGCTTTCTTACGTATTGGGCGTCAACGTTATGTACATCATCCCCGGTACGGCGCTGGTCGGCGTGCTGCGTGCCGCGGCCGCGGCACGCACGGGGAAAGGAGGGCGGAAAGCATGATCTATCTGGAGCTTCTGCTCAGCTTTCTGCAGATCGGTGCGCTGAGCATCGGCGGCGGGTATGCTGCCATTCCGCTCATTCAGGAGCAGGTGGTGCGGCAGCACAGCTGGCTGACCATCGGTGAATTTACCGACCTTGTCACCATTGCCGAAATGACCCCCGGCCCCATTGCCATCAACGCAGCCTCCTTTGTGGGCATTCGTGTCGCAGGCCCGCCGGGAGCGCTTCTTGCAACGTTGGGGTGCATTTTTCCGGGCTGCTGCGTGGTGCTGACGCTTTCGCTTCTGTACCGCAAATACGGCCGAAGCAAAGGGCTGCAGACCGTGCTTGCCACGCTGCGTCCCGCCACGGTGGCACTGATCGCCGGGGCGGCGCTCAGCATCCTTGCAGCGGCGCTGGGTGTTTCGGCGGGGCTTTCCGAAATGACGGTTTCGTCCTTTCCGTGGGTGAAAGCGGCCATTGTTCTTGCGGCTTTTGCGGCGCTGCGCATCAAAAAGGCGAGTCCCATCCTTACCATTTTCGCCTGCGGCGTGGTGTTCTTTCTCTGGCAGCTGGTCACGGGCGGACTGGTTTTGTAAACCGGTGCACGTCGGCTGCCGGTCGGAAAATGGCCGGAGAATCACGAAAAAACACCGGACGGAAATAACAGCACAAAAAACGCCCGCACCGGTGTGGTGCGGACGCTGCGGAAGGATATAATGAACAGCCTTATTCCAGCGTGAACCAGAGACTGTCCGCGCTGGCGCGGAAGGCCTCCATCCAGTCGGCTTCGCCCACCTGCGTCCACGTGAAGGTGTAATTGTAATCCGCGTTCACAGAAACCACCAGCTGACGCAGAGCAAGACCGGAAACGGCGTAGTGCAGCTCCATGCGGTAGGCGGGCAGCTCGCTGACGGTGATATATTCCAGCGAATCCACGGTAACGGTGATCTCGGAGCCCATCTGCTGGGTCAGCGACTGGCTCAGCGCCGTCTGCATCAGCTCGACGTCGTAGCTGCCGAAATAGGGGTCGGCGTCACCGTAGGAAGCGTAAAAATTGGAGGAATCATCCGGATAATCCGGGCTTTCGTACATGCCGACGATGCCGTTTGCGGCAGTGAAGCCTTCGGGCAAATCAAAGCCGTAATCAGCCACGGTGTATTCGCCGGAGGCGGAATTGCCTTCGGTGGTGTAATTGTTGCTGAAGCCGTCGTTCTTATCGGCGCAGCCGGCGCACGAGAAAACGACCAGCAGGGCAAAAAACAGGCAGATATATTTTTTCATGGCATTCCTTTTGTTGTTGTTTTTTATTCGGACAAGCACAAGTGTACCATGAATATGCCAAAAAGTACAGAACAAAAGCAAAATTGCCACTATTTTTTTACATCCCGGACAAGTTGACATATCGGGTGCTTTGTGGTATAATCTATAAGCCGCTTGTATGCGGGTCTTTCAAGAGGCAGAGTTTATCTGCCCACCCCCTGTCAGCGTGACTCAAAATAAAGTGAGGTAATTTCATGTACGCAGTAATCGTAACCGGTGGTAAGCAGTACCGTGTTGCCGAGGGCGATGTCATCTACGTTGAAAAGCTGAACGTGGAAGACGGCGCCGAGGTAACTTTTGACAAGGTTCTGGTCGTTGGCTCTGACGACGGCGTTAAGGTCGGCACTCCTGTTGTCGAAGGCGCCACTGTTGTCGGCAAGGCCGTCAAGACCGGCAAGGGCAAGAAGCTCAACATCCTGACCTACCGCAGCAAAAAGGGCAGCAAGCGGGCCATGGGTCATCGTCAGCCCTATACGAAAGTTGAAATCGCAACCATCAACGGTTGATCGAGCGGAGGTGTAACAGATATGGCACATAAAAAAGGTGTAGGTTCTACCAAGAACGGCCGCGATTCCGAGTCCAAGCGTCTGGGCGTCAAGCGCGCCGATGGTCAGTTCGTTCTGGCCGGCAACATCCTGGTCCGTCAGCGCGGCACTCACATCCATCCGGGTGAGAACGTTGGCCGTGGCAGCGACGATACTCTGTTCGCTCTGGTCGATGGTACCGTGAAGTTCGAGCGCAGTGGCCGCGACCGTAAGAAAGTCAGCGTCATGCAGTAAAAAAACGGTAGGGCAAGCCGCCAGCGCGGTTTGCCCTATTTTTTGTCGAATCGAAAGGAAAACACGATATGTTTGTCGATATTGCCAAGATCCGCATCAAGGCCGGCCGCGGCGGTGACGGCGCGGTTTCGTTCCGCCGCGAAAAATACGTGGCGGCAGGCGGCCCCGACGGCGGCGACGGCGGCCGCGGCGGCGACGTGATCTTTGTGGCGGATCCCAACCTGTCTACCCTGATGGACTTCCGCTACAAAACCAAATATCAGGCGCCTGCCGGCGAAAACGGCCGCGGCAACCGCTGCTTTGGCAAAAATGCCGAGCCGCTGGTCATCCGTGTGCCACGCGGCACCGTCATCCGCGAAGTGAACAGCGGCGCGGTGATGGCGGATATCTCCGGTGACGAGCCGGTGGTGGTGGCCCGCGGCGGCCGCGGCGGCTGGGGCAACACGCATTTTGCGACCCCCACCCGTCAGATCCCCCGCTTTGCCAAGCCCGGTCTGCCCGGCGAAGAGTACGAAGTGCAGCTGGAGCTGAAGCTGATCGCAGACGTGGGTCTCATCGGCTTCCCCAACGTGGGCAAAAGCACCATTCTTTCGGTGATCAGTGCCGCGCGCCCCAAAATTGCAAACTACCATTTCACCACACTTTCGCCCGTGCTGGGCGTGGTGCGTGTGGATGAGCAGGCCAGCTTTGTGGCAGCGGATATCCCCGGTCTGATCGAAGGCGCTTCCGAGGGCATCGGCCTTGGCCATGACTTCCTGCGCCACGTCGAGCGCTGCCGCATGCTGCTGCATGTGGTGGACGTTTCCGGCTGCGAGGGCCGCGACCCCAAGGATGATTTTGAAAAGATCAATCAGGAGCTGGAACGCTTCAGCCCCGTGCTTGCCGCACGTCCCCAGCTGGTACTGGGCAACAAGTGCGACATTGCCACGCCGGAGCAGGTGGAGGAGTTCCGCACCTTTATCGAGGAGCAGGGCCTGACCTTCATGCCTGTTTCCGCTGCGACCCGCAGGGGGCTGGGCTCCCTGCCCGGCGAGGTGTACTCCGTGCTGCGCACCCTGCCGGAGATCGGCTCCTTTGAAGTGGACTACGTCAAGCCGGAGCTCAATGCCGACGGCGCCCGTTTCACCGTCACCAAGCTGGAGGATCACGTGTTCAGCGTGGAGGCTCCCTGGCTGGAGCGTATTCTGGAGGGCAGCGACGTGGAGGACTACGAAAGTCTGCAGTATTTCCAGCGCCAGCTGGCCGACAGCGGCGTGCTGGATGAGCTGGTGCGTCAGGGCGTGGAAGAGGACGACACCATCTGCATCGGCGAATTCCAGTTTGACTACGTGTTCTGAGAGGACAAACCATGCTGTTTGAAACGCACAGTCATTTTGATATCCGGGAGCAGTCTCCTCTGGCGCTGGCTTTTGTGGGCGACGGCGTATTCGAGCTGCTTGTGCGGCAGCGCGCGGTGGAAACGACCCGCCTGCCGCTGAACAAGCTGCACGCCATGGCGGTGGGCTATGTCAGCGCGCACCATCAGGCGGCGGGGCTGCATGCCATCGAGCCGCTTCTTACCGAAGAAGAGGCCAACGTGGTGCGCCGTGGACGCAACGCCAACAAGGCGAGTGTCTCCAAGCATGCCACCCGGGAGGAATACTGCGCGTCCACCGCATTGGAGGCGCTGTTCGGCTGGCTGTATCTGCAGAACCGGCAGCAGCGCATTCTGGAACTGTTCGAGGTCATCTGGCAGACGCTTGCCGAAGCGTACGAGACTTCCAAAAAAGCAGAATGATCAAAGGCGCTGCCGCATAGTGCTTGTGCGGCAGCGCCTTTTTTCGTATAATATATATGTAGACCGGCGGATGTTTCCGCCGGAGAGAAAGGTCAGCGGGAGTTGCGGGAATTCTCGGAAGCGCTGGAGCTGCGGCTGCTGCCGCTGCCGTTGTTCTGCTGGTTGGAGCCGTTTTCGTTGGTGGAATTGCAGCTTCTGGTGGAGTTTTTGGTGTTCTTGGCGTTCTTGGTGTTACGATTCTCGCTCATGGGAATAGTCCTCCTGTGTTTCATTGTACTTCTGCCCGAGGGGCAGTCTGCGGCGGATGGCAGAGCATCCGGCCGTCATCCCTAGTATCTGCCGTTTTTCCGGCGGATATACATCCGTCTGTACCCGAAAAGCCGTGTTAATTGCTGAAAGGAATGATCGATCGTTATGCCGCATCCGTCCATCTCTCAGGAAAGCTGGTTCTGGCAGCGCACGCTGCGCCTGCTGGGCGAAAAAGCTGAGGAGCTGTTTTGCTATGCCGAAGAAACGCCGGTGCGCGGCGTCACCGTCAACACCCGTCTGCTTGCGGCGGAAGCCTTTGCCGCACAGCCGCCGTTTGCCGTGACGCCGGGTGGTTTTTCGCCCGCCAATTTCCGCCTGACGGAAACGGACGCCCGTCCGGGGCTGCATCCATGGCACCATGCAGGCGTGTATTACGGGCAGGAGCCCTCTGCATCCAGCGCTGCTGCGGCGCTGAACGTCCGTCCCGGCGACCGTGTGCTGGACACCTGCGCTGCCCCCGGCGGCAAAAGCGCACAGCTGTGTGCCGCGCTGAACGGGGAAGGGGTTCTGGTGAGCAATGAATTCGACTCTTCCCGCAGCCGTATTCTGCTTTCCAACGCCGAGCGCATGGGCGCGCCCAACGTGGTGGTCACCAACGACACCGTGCCCCGTCTGGCGCAGGTGTTTGCGGGGTATTTCAATAAAGTTCTGGTGGACGCTCCCTGCTCCGGCGAGGGCATGTTCCGCAAGGAGCCGCAGGCCGTCACCCAGCACGGCGAAGCACTGGTGGCACAGTGCGCCACACTGCAGGCGGAAATTCTGGCCGCCGCCGCACAATGCCTTGCCCCCGGCGGCGAGCTGGTGTACTCCACCTGCACCTTTTCCCCGCAGGAAAACGAAGGGCAGATCGGCGCGTTCCTTGCGTCGCACCCGGATTTTGAACTGATCGATACCGGTCTTTCCGGCGGCTGCCCCGGACACGAGAGCCACTGCGTCAACGGTCTCATTGATGTGAGCAAGGTGCGCCGGATCTACCCCGTCCACGGCGGCGAGGGTCATTTTGTGGCAAAGCTGCGCCGCAAAGGCGAAGCGCAGCCCGCGCCGGCGTATGCGGCACCGCGTCCGGCAAAGCTGCCCAAACAGATGCAGGCCTTTTTGAAGGAGCTGTTTCCGCAGCTGGCGGACCGGCCTCTGCAGCAGTTCAAGGAAAACTTTTATCTGCCGCCGGTGCAGCCGCTGCCGGAGCTTTCCGGGCTGCATCTGCTGCGCTGCGGCGTGCTGGTGGGCAGTGTGGAAAAAGACCGCTTTGTGCCTGCGCACCATCTGATGCACGCCCTTGGCGCCATGTGTGCCAACAGGGAGGAGCTGACGGCGCAGGATCCCCGCACCGCCGCCTACCTGCGCGGCGAGGAGATCGCAGCCGTTACAGCGCAAAACGGCTGGTGCGCCGTGTGCGTGGACGGCTTTGCATTGGGCGCGGGCAAGACCAGCGGCGGCAGGGTGAAGAATCACTACCCCAAGGGCCTGCGCAATCTGAAATAAAACGGAGAACCCATATGCAATATCAGGATATCCGCCCCGGGCGTTTTCTTGCAAGGCCAAACCGGTTCATCGCGCTGGTGTGGCAGCAGGGCGTTCTGGTGCGTGCCCATGTCAAAAACACCGGCCGCTGCGCCGAGCTTCTGCGCCCCGGCGTGCAGGTCTGGCTGGAATACAGCGCCAACCCGGCCCGCAGCACGCCCTGCGATCTGGTCTGTGTGGAAAAACGCCTGCCAGCGACGGACGCCCGCAGCGGCAGCGTGTGGGCGCAGGCCTTACCGGAGGTGCGCTGCACGGATGAAACCGGAACGGAGCATTGCGCACCCGCGTGGCCGGAGGGGCCTGCGCTGCTCATCAATATGGATTCCGCAGCACCAAACGCGGCTGCCGCCGAGTGGCTTGCTGCCGGAGGTCTGGGGCCGCTTGAAGAGCTTCGGGCCGAGACTGCCGTGGGGGCTTCCCGCTTTGACTTCTGCGCCCGGCAGGATGGCCGTCCCGTTGCCATTGAGGTCAAGGGCTGCACGCTGGAGCAGGAAGGTCTTGCGCGTTTTCCGGATGCGCCCACCCTGCGCGGCCTCAAGCATGTGCAGGGGCTTGCCGCGCTGGTCAAACAGGGCTGGCGCGCCTGTGTGCTCATCGTGGTGCAGATGAAAGGCGTGCATACCTTCGCACCCAACTGGGATACCCACCCCGCTTTCGGGCAGGCGCTTGCCGAAGCCGCCGCTGCCGGGGTGGAGGTGCATGCCCTGACCTGCCGCGTCACGCCATGGGGCGCTGTTATCGATACGCCGATACCGGTAGAACTGGCTCCTGCAGCTTCGAAATGACGGGAAGAAGGCTGAAAGTTCACGCTCAACCGTTGGTTGAGTGTGAAAAAGTGCCTGTTCAACCAATTTGTTATAGCCAAAAACGGCTTTGGGATGGTATTCTTAGAGCAGCGAATTCGTGCTGACCGAAAAAACCAATGCCGCCGAAGCGCTTCGGCGGTGCCTGCAAAAAAGGAGAACCTCCATGAACAATACCGAAACGAATATCACCATAAACGATACTGACATGAACAGCAACGACCAAAATGCCGCCGAAACCGGCAGCGGTGCGCAGTCGCTTGGGGCGCGTATT
>CAZYRD010000010.1:0-3385 GCA_964649475.1 uncultured Faecalibacterium sp. | reverse complement strand
CCATGACGCAGGAGCAGCTTGCCGAACGCCTTGGCATCACTTTTCAGGCGGTGAGCAAATGGGAAAACGACGTTGCCTGTCCGGATGTGCTATTGCTGCCCGCACTGGCGGATACCTTTGGTATATCCATCGATGAGCTGTTTGGCCGCGCCGCTCCCAAGGCAAAGCCCGCACCGACGGTGATGGAAGGTCTGCCCTGGCCGGATGACAGCGGGTTGTACGCGGTGGTGTGCAAGGGGCACACGCTGCTTTCGCATATGCAGATCCTGCGCCACAGCCGGGATGTGCAGCGCGTCAAGGTGGAATACCGCGGCGAGGCGCTGAATGTGACCAGTGATTTTTCCGTGGAGGTGCATGGAAACGTCGCCGGTGATGTGGAGGCCAAGGAAGGCGTTGCCTGCGGCGGTGTGGGCGGCAGTGTTACCGCCGGTGACGGTGTTGCCTGCGGCGGCGTGGGAGGCAATGTCACGGCTGGCGACAGCGTTACCTGCGGCAGTGTGGAAGGCGACGTCAAAGCCGGAGACAGCGTCCGCTGCGGGGGCAGTGTGGGCGGCAACGTCACCGCCGGCGACGGCGTTACCTGCGGCGACGTGGCTGGAAGCGTTCATGCCAGTGACAGTGTGCACTGCGGCAACATCAGCGGCAGCGTACAGGCGGGCGACGGCATACACTGTACCGGCATGGAACGCGGCTGAGCGCCGCCGCGCATCCCGTTGATCAAAACGCATAAAACAAACGGCAGCGTACCCGGATGTGGGTGCGCCGCCGTTTGTTTTTTGAAAAAAAGAGGAGAATCTATTCGAAAGCTTCCGCCGGTGGGTAGAACGGCAAAAGCGGGAAAGGTTGTCCGGCAATGCGGGACAACGGGCCTGCCGTTTTCCGTTACACAGTACCGGTATTTCGTCGTGTGTCCGCAGACGCACTGCAAAGCGTCCGGCAGAAGCCTCGCATGGACGCTTTAGAAAAGCGATCTTTGAAGCGGCCTTCGCCGCCTCCGAAAAGGAAGAGCAGCAGGCCGCTTCCCCTTTCGACAGGTTTTATTATACCGGAAAAATGTTTCGGTTTTGTATGGGAATTGTGAGCGGTTTTCAAAAGATTTTTGAACGGAGTATGAAAAAGGGAGCTGCTGCAAATTGCAGCAGCCCCGTTCCTGAGCTTTCTGTTTTACAGTCGTTCTTGGGATCAGACGATGCGGTTGTCCGTTTTAGCGGTGCGGCTTTGCGCCAGCGCTTCGGCCAGCTGCGCGTGCACGCGTTCCGGCAGGGCCTTCAGTTCCTCGCGGGAAAGCCCCGTGGTGGCAATGGGTTCAAACACCCGCAGCGTCACCTTGCCGGGGCAGATCCACCCGCCGTTCTCCTCCAGCGTGTAGCGGCTGCCGTCGATCAGCAGCGGCACGATGGGCGCACCGGCAGAGCTGGCAATGCGGAAGCCGCCCGCCTTGAATTCGGCGATCTCGCCGTCTTTGGAACGGGTACCCTCGGCAAAGATCTGCAGATCCCGTCCGTTTTTCACCAGACGGATGCCTTCTTCATAGGAGATGCGCGCACTTTTGGGATCGCTGCGGTGCACGAAAATGCAGTCAAACAGCTTCATCCAGCCGCGCAGCAGCGGAATTTTACCCAGCACCGCCTTGGCCATCAGGGCGCGGGGGCGGCCGAGCGCGGTCAGCAGTACGGGAATGTCGATCATACTCTGGTGGTTGCAGACGAACACCACCGGGCTTTCGGGAATGTGCTCCGAACCCTCCACCTCGACCTGTACGCCGCCGATCTTCAGGATGGTGCCCATCCAACGCGGCACCCATTTGTCGGTGATGCGGTAGCAGGCTTCGGCGCGGCCGCGTTTTTTCAAAAAAGCGGCCCAAAGCTGCAGAGGGATCAAAATGATGAGGATAGCGCCCGCATACAGGCAGGCGAGGATCATACGCATAATATCTGTTGCTCTCCTTTGTGATGGAATGTCGGGCGTACGCCGCCCTGCGGGAACGGCTTCAGCACAGACCGGCGTCGGCCAGTGCGTGCTCCAGCGCGCAAAAGTCCTCCAGCGTCATCTGCTCGGGCCGCACCATGGGGGCAAGGCCTGCTGCGGCAAAAGCGGCCTGTACGGCATCCTTCGGCAGGCTCATGCCGCTGCACACACCGTTGACGGCGGTTTTACGCCGCTGGCTGAACGCGGCACGGATGATGCGGAACATCCGCTTTTCGCTTTTGGGCTGTACGGGGGGCGTGTTGTGCAGCGTCAGCTTGATGACGGCACTGGTCACCTTGGGCGGTGGGGTAAAGCTGCCCGGAGAAACGCTGAAAAGCACCTGCGGTGTGGCGTAATACCGCACGGCAAGGCTGATGGCGCCGGCTTCGCGGGTGCCGGGTACGGCGCAGATGCGCTCGGCGGCTTCCTTCTGCACCATGACGGTGATGCTTTCGATGGGCAGCCGGTCCTCCAGCAGCTTCATCAGGATGGGACTGGTGATGTAGTAAGGCAGGTTGGCGCACACCGCCACCCTTTTTCCGGCAAACTCTTCGGCGATCAGCGCGTGCAGATCCAGCTCCAGCACGTCACCCATCACCAGATGGATGTTGTCCAGTCCGGCAAGGCTTTCCTCCAGCAGCGGGGGCAGGCGGCGGTCGATCTCCACCGTGGTCACCTTGTCCGCGCGCAGGGCCAGTTCCTTGGTCAGCACGCCGATGCCGGGGCCGATCTCCAGCGCGCCCCAGCCTTCCCCCAGACCGGCGGCCTCGGCCATTTTGGGGCAGATGCCCGGATTGACGATAAAGTTTTGGCCGAACTGCTTGGAGAGCACGAACCCGTGTTTTTCGCACAGACGGCGTACATAGCCAAGGTCGGTCAGATTGTTCAGTTCACTCATTGCAGCAGGGTTTCCTTTTCAAAAGCATAGGGCAGAAGACCGGCCATGGTGGTGGCCAGAACGCTGCCGTCCCGTCCGGAGATGTACACCGGAGCATCGCCGCCGGCGGCAAATTCGCTCATCACCTGACGGCAGGCACCGCAGGGATAACCGTTGCAGGTTTCGCCGCTGACCACGGCTATGGCGGTAAATTTCATGCAGCCCTCGCTCACCATTTTAAAAATGGCGGTGCGCTCGGCACAGTTGGTCAGTCCGTAGCTGGCGTTTTCGATGTTGCAGCCGGTGTAGACGCGGCCGTCCTCGCCCAGTACTGCGGCGCCTACCTGCCAGTTGGAATAGGGGGCATAGGCGCGCCCGGCGGCTTCCCATGCAAGCGCGATCAGTTCCTTTTGGTCCATGTCCATTCTCCTTGTGCGGCAAAAGCCGCCTAAGACAGCCTTTGCCGGTAAATGTCACACTTTACCAATATTCTATCATAATACGGGCGGTTTGCAAAGGGAAAATGCACGGCAGAATGTG
>CAZYRD010000009.1:0-28698 GCA_964649475.1 uncultured Faecalibacterium sp. | reverse complement strand
CCTCCGCTTCGGCGGTGAAGACGGCCTGTGGTTCTACTGCATGCCGCTGCTGGTCTGCCTTGCCTTTGCCGCGGGCGTCACGGCGCTGTGCCGTGCACGGGGGTTACACCTGCCGCGCCTCAGTGGAGCAGCGGCGGCAGAAGGAAACAAAAAACCGACCGCAGCCGCGGTGGAAAAAGCTGCGGCCGAAAGCCCGTTCTGGCTGGTGTGCCTGCTGCTCACCGCTGTTTCCATGGGCTTTGACCGCCTCAACGCCGTCGGCTGGGGACTTGGCTGGCTTGCGCTGCACGCCTTTGCGGTGCTGTGGCTGCTGGCGCGCACCGGTCAGTTGAGCGAAAACCGCACCGGCCCCGCTCTTGCGGCGGACGTACTGCGCGGCCTTGGCTGGGGCTTTGCCGGTCTGGCAGAGTGGCCCAAAGCGTTGATGATGCTGATCGCCGAGCGCCCCCGCCGCAGCAAAAAGCGGAAAAACCCGCTGCCCGCGGTGCTGTGCATCGGCGGCGCGCTGGTGCTGCTGTTTGTGGCGGCAAAGGAGCTTGCCCGTGCGGACGACGGCTTTGCCGACCGGCTGCAGAGCGTGGTGGATGCGCTGGTGTTCTGGAAAGATTTTTCTTTGGACTGGTCCGTGGTGGTCAGCCTGATATTCGCGTTTCCGGTGGGGGCGTATTTTTACGGCATGGCGGTGGCGGGCCGCCGTGCGCTGGCGCGGAACCCCCGTCCCGCGCCAGCCGTCTACGCACAAAGGCTTTCTCCGGCGCGGCAGCTGTCCGCCGGGCTGCTGTGCGGCGTACTGGCGGCGTTCGCTGTGCTGTATCTGGCGTTTTTTGCGGTGCAGGGCGGGTATCTGTTCGGGGCGTTTACCCATCGGCTGCCGCAGGGCTTCACCGTGGCAAACTACGCGCGTCAGGGCTTTTTCGAGCTTTGCCGCGTCATGCTGCTGAACTTTTTTGTGCTGGTGTGTGCGGATGTGTTCTGCCGCCGCCCGCTGCGGCAAAGCCCGGCTCTGTGCGCCGCCGCCGCGGTGCTGCTGGTGCAAGGCCTGCTGCTTTGGGTGACTGCGGCCTCCAAGCTGGGATTGTATATCGCGACCTTCGGCTTTACCGCCAAGCGGCTGCTGGCTGCGTGGGCGCTGCTGGTGCTGGCGGTGGCGGCGGTGCGTTTTCTGGCAAGCCTGCGGCGGCGGTGCAGCATCGTGCGGCCCACCGTGCTGGTGGGCGCGGCGGCCTTTGCACTGCTGTGCCTGTATTGAAAAACGCCGCGGCCTGCCGCGGTGTGAGCTGTTCCCGATAGAAATCATCCCCGTCCCGACTGAAAAATCCACAGGAAAAGGAGAACGAATATGCTGTACAATATTGCAGGCATTGTTCTGGGGCTGTGCGCGTGGGGCGCTGCCGCCGCCGCGCTGGCGGCAAAAAAATATCCGCCCGCCGTTTCCGTCGCAAGCTTCGGCTGCGCTCTTGCGGCGCTGCTTTGTCAGCTGCTGGAGCTCGCCCGCCGGGTGCGCATCGGCGACCTTTCCGCCGTGATGGACACCGTCACCGCCGTGTGCCTTGCTGCGGCGGCGCTGTGTGCGGGCACGCTGCTGCTTAACGCGGCGGCGGCTTTTGAGGCGAAAAAATCCGCAAAAAAATGAAGGGGATCGCAGGGCTGACTCGTTTTTACAGATAGAACACAGCAAAACGGGAACGGGGGTGCCGGTATGAAAAACAAGCTGCTGCGCGCCGCGGCGCTGGCTGCCGCGCTGGTGGTTTTGTGCGCGGGGGTCTGTGCGCTGCTGGGGCCCGCCGCCCCCGATTACAGCACGGCGCTGGCCGCTGCCCGGCAGTACCTTGCCGACACCGAACCCCAGGGCCTGTTTTATCCGGACGGCAGCTTTTACCCCCTTGCGGACGGGCTTTGCCGCCTCGGCTTTGTGGATTCCACCGGCCGTCCGCTTTCGCTCACCCTCTGGCGCGACCCTCTGCACCGTTACCGCGTCTGCGGCGCGGTGTACGCCCGCCCGTGACGGTAACAGGGCGTGCTGTAAAACAATGCCTTACAACACGCCGCACGCAAAATGCAAAAGGGCCCGTTCTCCCGGAAGCCGGCGAGAACGGGCCTTTTTCGCCATTTTATATTATGTGCTGTGCGCGTTTTATGCCGTATTGCGCCGGCGGCGGAAACGCGCCGGGTCAGGCGGTCTCGTCCAGATACAGCTGAATGCGCTTCTGAATGTAGCCCGCCGCTTCTTTGGCGGTGTACATGCCGTTGTAATAGTTCAGGGCTTCCTCCTGCAGAATATCCATCACCGTGCCGTCGTACTGGAACAGCGTGTCGGTGGCTTCAATGAGATCCAGAATATCCTGCGCCTCCTCCGCGGTCAGCCCGCGGCTGAAATACTCCACCTGCTTCTGGGTCAGCTCGCCCAGATACGACGGTGCGGAATAGTCGTATGGATGGGCCTCCTGAGCTTTTTTGGCCAGCCGGTCCAGAGAATCCCGCCGCAGCGGCAGCATGGAGAAATATACCTCCCGGATGCTGTTCTGGTAGTCCGGCAGCAGCAGCGTGCGCAAAAACTGCCACGCGGCATCCGGGTCCTTGCAGAAGCTGGTGATGCCCAGCCGCAGCCCAAAGGAGAACACACTGCCGCTGCTGCCGTCAGCGCTGGGCATGCCCTTGTACACAATGGGCCCGTCAAAGTGGTACACATGTGTCGGCACATCGCGGAAATCAACATTGAAGAGGAACTGCATCATGTAGGTGCCGTCGGCAAAGCCGGGCTTGGGGTCGGCCAGTAGGTCGGGGAACTGCTCCGAATAGGCGGCGCAGCTTTCCAGCAGGCGCACAAAGGTGTCGTTGTCAAAATTGGCTTTGCCGGTGGCGTAGTCGATGAACTGCGTGCCGCCCATCTGCACCTGATACCACAGTGCAAGCTGCCGCGTCAGCCCGTAGAAGGGCGTGGGGGTGTTGGCGGTGGCAGCCTCAAATTCCTCCCACGTCCAGCCCGGCTCCGTACCAAGCTTTGCCTCGCTGCCGATGGCGGACAGCAGGCTGTAATACGGCACCACGGTGGAAAGCTGCCCGTCGGCCTCGCAGGCCTTCAGCATGCCCTCCACAAAATCGGCGCGGGTCATGTCCGGGTCAGCGTCCAGCAGGGGGTACAGGTCTACAAACAGCCCCTTGTTCAGCAGGCCGCCGGTCTCGGCGGCGTTGGGCAGTGCCAGAATATCCGGCGCTGCGCCCTGTATGATCTGCCGTTCCAGCAGGTCAGCGGCACCCGTCAGGCCTGCGGCCTGTGCGTCGGCGTCGGTGTAAAGCACCAGCTCCACGCGGTGGGTGGCGCTGGCGGCGTTGAAAGCGTCCACCGCGTCTATAAGCGGCGCACTGTCAATGGTGCCCAGCGTGATGACCTCACGGCCGTCGTCCTCCGCGGCAAGGCTGCCGGTGGGGGCGATGGTACACAGCTTCATCTCCTTGCGGCTGTCCTTCTGGTCGCGGAAGATGTAGCGGCCGTCATTAAAATAAAGTGCCGAAAGCTCCATGACGTTGCCGCTGCCGCCAAAGGCCACCCAGTCGTACTTTTTGCGCAGGGTGTTGGTTTCGGTGTCCCACAAAAACAGGCCGTCGGTGCTCCACAGCACCGCCTCCGGCGAAAGCGCGTGCAGCGGCTGTTTTACCAGAGTGATCCAGCCGTTGGAAAGCGGGGCGGGCAGAACAAGGGGGTCTTTCAGGGCAAGCTTGCCGGCGGCAGGGTCAAGGATGTAAAATTTATCGCTGCCCTCCTCATACCCGTAGCCGTTTGTCATCGGGTCGATGGTGGCGGTCTGCACCATCAGTTTGCTGCCCGCCATGGCGCTCACGGCTGATGCCGAGGTCATCTCCGGCAGGGTGATGTCCGCCAGCAGGCTACCGTCCCCGGTGGAAAAACCCATCAGATGCCGCGGCTCGGCAAACACGTCCCCCTCCAGCGCGTAGGTGGGCTGATGCTCAAACCAGATGCTGCCCTCAATGCAGCCAAGATAGGCCAGATAATGGTTTTCCGCCACTTCGGCGTCCAGCCGGATGCCGTTGGCGATGCTGCCGTCCTCTCCGATCTCGCTCAGGCGGTATTCGGAGTGCAGCGTGCTGAATGTTTCCGCATCGGTGGCGACGTGATAAATGGCCCACAGCACCTGCGGGCGGTCACCGCCCACGTCCACAAGACTTTGAAAGCTGGGGCGGATGACCTCGTTTTCGGCCAGCTCCGGCATCGGGTCCAGCGTCAGCTCGGGATATTTCATATCCACCACCTGAACGTCGGTACCGTCAAAATTCATGTTTGCCAGCCGGTTCACGGTCTGGGTCTGTTCCTCGTCAGTAAATTCGTACCCGTAAAACCACATTCTTTCGCCGGCGTACACATACTGACCGTAGCTTGCGTGCATGTGGTCCATCAGGTCGTTGGCGGCGGTCACCATCGTGGCGCTTTCCACGGTGTCGGTCAGTACGGCTGCGACGTCGCCCTCCTCCAGCGGGTCCGTGGTGGAGGAAACGGCGCTTTCAACGGGAAGGGCTTCGCTCGGCGACTCATCGGGGCCCAGCGCGGCGGCGCAGCCGCAAAGCAGCGTCAGCAGGCAGCAGCAGGCCAGCACCGAAAGCAGGCTTCTCTTTTTGTGTTTCATAATGCAAACCAGCCTTTCTTGCAACTGTTTCTTTTGTTCGCAGATGGCGGTCAGCGGTACGGCGGCGCGGCCCTGCCGCCCGGCAAAGGCGATCAGCGTCTCGCCGTAAATTTGTTTTTCCTTGGCGGTCATGGTGCGTATCACCGCCTCGTCACAGGCAAGCTCGCAGGCGTGGTTCACCTCGCGCTGCATCAGCCATGCCAGCGGGTTAAACCAGTGCAGGCAGCATACCAGCTCGGCGGCCCATTTCAGCCACAGGTCGCCCCGGCGGTAATGGGCAAGCTCGTGCCGCAGCACGGCGGCAACGGCGCTTGCGTTTTGCAGTACGGGTGCGTTCTGCGGCAGCACGATCACGGGCTCCTTCAGCCCCAGCAGCAGCGCGGTGTGTACGTCGGGGCTGCTCATCAACCGCAGGCGGCTGCCTTCGTAGTGACTGACAAAGGCGATGCGCGCCTCCAGCGGGGCGGGGCAGGCGTAACGCAGTACCCGCCGGCGAAACGCCCGGTAGCTGCACACCTGCCACGAAAGGCGGAACGCCGCCCCGCAGGCCCATACGCCAAACAGCACGGTCCACGGATCCCCGCGCACAGACCGGAGCGCACCGGCGAGGGTAAAGGACGGGCGGGCTGCGTCGGACGGGGCGGGTACGGTCTGCGGCGGGGCTTCGGGCTCTGCCACCGTATGTGCCGCATCGGCAGAAATTTCCGGTGCGCCGGTGTCGGACGCGGCAATGCCGGTCTCCGTTTTTACCGTGGTATCCTCTCCGGCGGAAATCACCCGCAGGGTGCCGGTATAGTTTGCGTCGGCAAGGATCAGCTCTGTCAGTGATGCGCCGGGGGTGGCGTCGCGCCGTGCGGCGGAGATTTCTTCAGCAAGCTGTGCGCTCTGCGTCACGCGGGCAAGCAGGCTGACGGGGCGCAGCTGCTCCGGCAGACCAAAGGGCACCACCAGCCGCAGCAGCACCAGCGTCCAAAGCCCGCAGCAGAACGCCCGGCTCAGGCGGCCTTTGCTCAGCCGGCCAACGGCGGCCACCGCCAGCCCAAGGACGCTGCCCGCCAGCGAAAGCCAGCCCAGCAGAAACAGAAAATCTTTCATAGGGGGTGTACCTCCTTGTGGAACGCAGGAGAAAAAAGCGCTGCCGCAAAGCTGCAGCGCGTCCGAAGAAGCGCTCTGCTTATTGCTCCTCCACGCGGAACATGGCGCTCAGCTCGGCCAGATCCTCGGCACTCAGCGAGCCGCCCTCCACCAGCGCCGCCACCAGATTGCGGGCGCTGCCGTCAAACAGCTTATCCACAAACTTCTGGGCGGAAAGCCGGTTGTACTCCTCCTGCGTGACGATGGGCGCGTACATGCCGCGGCTTACCAGCTGCACGGCGTTTTTGGCCTGCAGGCGGCGCAGCAGCGTTTTGGTGGTGGAATCCTCCCAGCCGCAGCGCTCGTGCAGAATGGCGCGGATGGTCAGCAGCGGCATGGGGCCGTCCGCCGCCCACAGCACCTGCATGATCTCCAGCTCGGAATCCTGGATCTTGTTCGGGTTCTTTTCCATCATGATGGCATCCTCCGTTGTATCAAACGTTTTGTTGAAAGAGAAAAAAGACTACAATTGTAACTCTGTGATTAAAGTTTATCACGGTAATCCTATATTGTCAATGCTTTTTGCAAAAAAATAATTCCGGCCGCCGCAAATCTGCAAATCGGTTCAGGGCGGCGCGGTTTGCGGAGGGCAAATCTGCAGCAGCCCCTTTTCTTTTGGCGGCAAATCATGTAGAATAAAGAAAAACACCCTTACATAAAAAGGAGAACCGCCATGACCGAACTCAACGCCCGCCTGCTGGATTTTCTGCGCCGCAGCCCCACCGCGCTGCATGTGTGCGCCAACGCTGCCGCAGCCCTTGCCGCCGCAGGCTATGCCGAACTCAATGAACGTGACGACTGGGTCCTTGCCGCCGGCGGCCGCTATTTTGTGCGCCGCAACGGCTCGGCGCTCATCGCCTTTGCGCTGCCCGCCAATATGGAAAAGACCCACTTCCAGATCTTCTGCGCCCACGGCGATTCGCCCGCGCTGCGCGTCAAGACCGCGTGGAAGCTGGAGGATAAGCTGTACCTGCGCCTCAACGCCGAAACCTACGGCGGCGGCCTGTGGGGCACCTGGACCGACCGTCCGCTGTCCGTGGCGGGCCGCGTGGCTGTCCGCACCGAAAACGGCGTGCAGATGAAGCTGGTCAACCTCGACCGTGACCTGCTCATGCTGCCCAATGTGCCCATCCACTTCAACCGCGAAGCCAACAACGGCGTCAAGATCGACCCGCAGGCCGACCTGTGTCCCGTGCTCACCATGGACACCACCCTCACGCTGGAGCAGCTTCTGGCCGAAGAGCTGGGCTGTGACGCGCAGGACATCCTCACCCACGAGCTGATCGTCTACTGCCGCAGCCAGGGTATTTGCTGGGGCGCAAAGGAGGAGTTCCTCTCCAGTCCGCGTCTGGATGACGCCGCCTGCTGCTTTGCCGGCCTGGAAGCGCTGCTGCAGTGCGGCGACGCCGGCAGCAGCATCCGTATGCTGGCCTGCATGGACAACGAGGAGTGCGGCAGCAACACCCGTCAGGGTGCGGTGGGCACCTTTATCATCGACACGCTGGAGCGCATTGCCGAATGCTTCGGCTGGTCCCGCAGCCGCCTGATGCAGGCGCAGGCGGGCAGTTACCTGCTCTCCGCCGACAACGCCCACGCGGTGCATCCCGCCCACGGCGAGCTGTACGACGCCCACAACCGCACCGCCATGAACGGCGGCGTGGTGCTCAAGCACGCGGTGGCCTACTCCACCAGCGGCGAAAGCGACGGCATCCTGCGCGCACTGTGCCAAAAGCACGGCCTGCCTTTGCAGGATTTCGCCAACCGCAGCAACATCCGCGGCGGCAGCACCCTTGCCAACATCGCCACCACCCACCTCAACATCCGTATGGCGGACATCGGCCTGCCGCAGCTTGCCATGCACTCCGCCTTCGAGACCATGGGCGCAAAGGACATGGCGGATATGGTTGAGCTGACCCGCTGCTTCTTTGCCGAGACCCTCACCGAGCCCGCCGAGGGCTGCTTCGTCTGGGAGAGCTGAGCTCTCCGCAGCCGGTTTTTCCGCGCGCAGAGGCCGTTTGCTTATGCGTGCTTTTGCAAATACCCCAAAAGCGTTCCGCCGCCCGTCGGCAGACGGTGAAGCAAACGAAAAAAGGAGGGCCATGCCATGACGCGCTGGTTCCGCTGGTTCAGGCAGCCGGGCACCTTTGTGCTGACGGTGCTGCTCTCGCTTACCGCGCTGGTGCTGGCGCTGGTACGCCGCACGCCGCAGCAGGTTTTGTGCTGTGCCGGTATGCTGGCCTCCACCATGGGCGATCTCATCAACACCAACTGGCGCGGCATGGGCAGCAGGCTGCCGTTCCCCGCCCTGTACGGCGGCGCGGCCTGCTTTGCCGTGGCCCACAGCTTTTACACCGCAGCCTTTGCGGCAGTGCTGCGCAGCGGCGGCCATCCGCTGGTGAACACAGGCTTCCTGCTGGCGGCGGTCTGCGTGCTGGCGGCAGGGGCTCTGGTCAGCGTTCTGTGTTTCCGCCAAAAGAATGTCAACCGGCTGACCTATGCCGTCTGTCTGGTGTATCTGTGCTTTGTGGGCAGCACGCTGGCGGCAGCGTTTGCCTGCGGCGCGGCGAACGGCGGCCTGCACCTGCTGGCGGCGGTGGGGGCGCTCAGCTTTTTTGTCAGCGACCTGCTCATCGGGCTCAACGTGCTGTGCGGCGTGCAGAACGATTTTGTCCTCAAAGGCGTCTGGTGGTTTTACCCCATCGGGCAGCTGCTGCTGATCGTGTTCGTATAAAAGAAAAACGGGGCGGCGCCTGGCACCGGCTGCCCCATTGAAAAACAACAGCAAAAAACAGGATCTCCGGCTGCGGGCTGTGCAGCGGGGATCCTGTTTTCTTGTTATGGGTTGCTTTTATCGGCCGGCTCGTTTCGGATTTGTTTTTAGCGCATGGTTCGTTTTTGGGGGCTGCGGAGTCTGACGGGTTTTCCGGCGGATGAGTGTCCGGCGTTCCGTTCCGCAGGCTTACTCCACCGGCTCAAAATAGCGCCATTCGTCGCCCAGCAGCACCGCCAGACCGCTGCGCCAGCGGGCAAAGGGAGCGCCCTCTGCCGCAAAGTTGGCCTGACCATCCTCCGTGGGCACGCCGTCCGCCTCAATGCAATCTGCAATACTGTCCAGCCGCGCTCCGGCACCGAAATCCGGCTGCAGCACCAGCGCGGTGCCGCGGTACAGTCTGCCGTCCGCCATCAGCAGCAGACCGGAAAGCTCGCTGCCGCCTGCAGCGTCGGAATTTTCCTCAAAGGCGCTCTCCGCCGTGGTGTTTCCGGAGGGGGCCTCCGCACGGCTCTCGCCGTAAACCGGCCCGCCGGTGCTGGTGTCCGTCTCTTTTTTGTCGCTGCTGTCCGCAAGCCCGTCAGAAATCCCGCCCATGCCGATGTTTCCGTCGGTGCCGCTTGCCGCAGCGAAGCTTTCCTCAAAGGTGCTTTCCACAATGGCGTCTTCCTCAACGCTTTCTTCAAGGATCGCTTCCCCGGCGCTTTTCTCAGCGGCGGTCTCCGCAGGCAGGGCGTCAAAATCGGCGTCATGCTGGGTCACAGCACCCTCCATCGGCTCATCGGCGGCGGCTTCGGCGCTGTACTGCATGGCGGTGTCGTTGACGGCAAGCTCCGTGCTCGCGCCCGGCCCGCCCCGTACCAGTGCCATACCGCCCAGAGCCATCACCGCCAGCGCGGCGGCTGCGCTCAGCGCCCAGCGCTGCCAGAGGATCGACCTGCCCTTGCGCAGTGTGCCTGCGGCCCCGGCGGCAGTATCCTCTGTCTGCAGCTCCGCTTTTACAGCTTCCGCGGCAAAAGCAGCGGGCTCAACATCGGCAGCCTGCGCAGTGGCTCCATCCACCAAAGCGCCGCCCGCAAGGCCGGCTTTGCACAGGGCGCGCCGGTACAGTGCGGTCTGCTGCGCTTCGCTCAGCGGCGGCGTTTCCGTTTCCAGCGCGGTCAGCCTTGCCAGCAGCGCGGTGGCTTCGCCATGGGGCAAATCCCTCTGCGGCAGAACCGCTTCCGTGGCTGCTGTGTTATTTTGCTGCAGATTTTCCTCTGCGGCAATGCCCGCGCTTTGCGGAATATCGGTGTTAAAATTCATTTCGTTATCCTTCATTCCGGCGTCACCCCCTCCCGTATCAGTTGTTCGCGCAGCTTCTTTTTGCCGCGCTGCAGGCGGCTTTCCACCGCCTTGATGTTCATCCCCAGCCGTGCCGCGATCTGCGGCACCGTCTCGCACAGCAGAAACCGCCGTGCAAAGATCTCGTCGTCCGGCGGCGGCAGCGCGCGTATGCTGCGCTCCACCTGTGCCATGGCGGCGCCGGCTTCGGCGTCGTCCTCCGTGGTGCGCGGCGCGGGCAGCGCTTCCAGAAATTCCTCCTCGCCGTCCGCAGTGTGCAGCCGCTGGCGCTTCAGCCGGCGGTAGCGGTCGATGGCTGTGTTGCGCGCACACCATATCACGTAGCCGCGCAGCGTGTTGTGCTGCGGGGCAAGGTTTTCGGCCGAGCGCCAGATGCGCACCAGCACGTCAGCGGCGCATTCCTCGGCGTCCTCGGCGTCGGCGGGCAGAATACGCCGCACCACGGCGTTGATCAGCGCGCCGTACTTCTGCGTCAGCTCCCACAGGCCGTCCTCCGGTCTGGCCCGCAGCAGGGCCAGAAGCTCGCGGTCATCCATGCGGATCGCCTCCCTTTCTCTCTCATTAAGGCTCTTCCGCACCCGGTGGGGAGATCGCCTTTTCTCCCCTTATACTAATGCAAACGCGCAAAAAAAGCAAATCCATTCGCCTTGGCGGTAAAAAAAGGAGCGTTTTCATACTTTATACGCATTTCTTTGAAGAAACTCTCAAGCTGTGTTCACAAATCTGTCACAAAAATTTCGTAAACTGTATTTGTAAAACCATGTAATGCGCCGGCCCTGCGCCGGTGCCATACAAGAAAGGCGGCAACACGTATGATCAATATTCTGATCGTCGATGACGAACCCCTGATCCGCGGCCTCATCCGCGAACATCTGGAGCACGAGGGCTTTGCCTGCAGCGAAGCGGGCGACGGCGGCGCGGCGCTCTCCTTTCTTTCCGCCAACAAGGTGGATATGATCATTCTGGATATCATGATGCCCTTCGTGGACGGCATGACCTGCCTGCGGGAGCTGCGCAAGCGCCGCATTGATACCCCCGTCATCATGCTGACGGCCCGCGGCGAGGAATACGACCGCATCGCCGGGCTGGAAAGCGGCGCGGACGACTACATCGTCAAGCCTTTCAGCCCGCGGGAGCTGGTGGCCCGCGTCAAGGTGGTGCTCAACCGCACCCTGCCCAAGGAGGAGCAGAACCCCGAAAGCTTCGTTTTTGGCGGGCTGATGGTGGACACCGCCTCCCACTCCGTCAAGATCGACGGCAAAGAGGTGGCTCTCACCCCCAAGGAGTTTGATCTGCTGGTGTTTCTGGCAGGCAACCGGGGCATCGCCCTCTCGCGGGAGAAGATCCTGCAGAAGGTGTGGAACTACGACTATTACGGCGAGGACCGCACCGTGGATACCCATGTTAAAATGCTGCGCAGCCATCTTGGCCCCTACCGCGGCATGATCACCACCGTCTGGGGCGTGGGCTATAAGTTTGATCCGGAACAGATCGGGTAACTGCCGCCTATGAAAAGCTTCAAGCAGAAACTCATGCTGTTCGTCAGCCTCATCTGTGTCATTCTGGTGGGCATCGTGCTCATCTTCTCGCAGTTTTTCCTCGAACCCGGCTACCTTGCCATGGTAAAATGGGATCTTGCGCGGGAGATGAACGCCGTTGTGGACGCCGTGGAGCGCTGCGGCCTGCACAATGCGGACCACACCGATTTCAACAGCGAGCTGAAAGCCGCCGTGGGCGCGGTGCTTTCGGAGGGACAGTGTCTGGAATTTTCCGACAGCGTCACCAAAAAGCACATCGGCGGCTCGGAAAACATCGTCAACTGCGCGCTGCATGCCGGCCATACCGCCGACAACTGGATGGGCCGCGTCGTCGGCAGCAACGAAAACAACCTGCTGGTGATGGGCCTGCGCGCCACCACCGTGGCCGAAGGCGTGCTTACCACCGAGATGGAGGCCCCCAACGGCGCCAAGCAGTACGTGGTGGGCCGTTACCTGCCTGATCAGCAGGTCTGCATCCTGCTCAGCGTCAATCTGGAAAGCATCGGCCAGACGGTCAATGTGCTGCAGCGCCAGCTTTCGTGGGTGGGTGCTGTGCTGCTGGCGGTCTCGCTGCTGATGGCGTGGATCTTCGCCAATTGGTTCACCCGGCCCATCACCGCCATTTCCTCCGCCGCAAGGCAGATCGCCCGCGGCAACTACGACGTGCGCCTGCCCGTCACCCAGAAGGACGAGATCGGCGTGCTGACGCAGGACTTCAACACCATGGCGCAGGAGGTGGGCAAGGCGGACGCCCTGCAGAAGGACCTCATCGCCAACGTCAGCCACGACCTGCGCACCCCGCTCACCCTCATCAAGGGCTATGCCGAGACTATCCGTGACCTCAACGGCGAGGACAGGGCCAAGCGCGACGCCCAGCTGGACATCATCATCAGCGAGACCGACCGCCTCAGCGGGCTGGTGGGCAGCGTTATGGAGCTCTCCCGTCTGGACTCCGGCGCCGAGAAGATCGCGCCGGTCACCTTTGACATCAGCGATTTCTGCGAGGAGCTGAGCTACCGTTACAGCGATGTCTGCGCCAAAAACGGGTACGAGCTGCGGCTGGAGACTCCCGGCGAGCGGCTCATCACCGCCGACCCCGGCCTCATCAGCCGCGTGCTGCACAATCTGGTGTCCAACGCCATCGCCCACATCGGCGAGGACGGCGTGGTCATTCTGCGCGTGCTGGACGCCGAAACCGGCGTCCGGGTGGAGGTGGAGGACCACGGCACCGGCATTGATAAGGATGAGCTGCCCCATGTGTTCCAGCGGTACTACCGCGCGCGGCAGGCCAGCGGCCGCCCCGGCGCAGGGCTGGGGCTGTCCATCGTGCGGGCCATTCTGGTGCTGCACGGGTTCCCCTTCGGCGTGCGCAGCACCCCGGGCAAGGGCTCTGCGTTCTGGTTTGGCGCGCCGGTCAGCGGCTCTGCCGGTCAGTAAGCGTTTTCAGCCGTGCGTTGATGGTTTTGTTCTGTAAAAGCAAAAATGCCGGCCTTTTGAGAGCCGGCAAATCAAATGTAACGGGGTCGGTACGAAAAATCGTACCGACCTCTTTTTATGCGGCGGGACGGGTGTGGTCAGCAGCGTGCATACCAGCCGGCCAAAATCGGCTGTACGATGCTTTCCGGGCCGGTGAGGATGAGGCGGGCACAGCCGGCGTCCCATTCAAAGGAGAAGTGAACACGGCTGCCCTCCGGACAGTTATTTACCGCGCTGCAGAAAAAAGCGGCGGCTTCCTCCGCGGCAGCCGGGGTGGCGGGCAGGTCCAGCACGACACAAAGCTCGCTGATGCTTTTATGCCGCTGGCCGAGAAAATCATAAACATGGGCAAGCTTTTTGGTGTGCAGAAGCTGGCTGACGACGGACTGGTTCAAAAAATGCTCCACTTGTTCGTCGGTAAAAGTCCACTTGCCGTTCTGCTTGCTGCCGTGCAGCAGGCCCTGGGAAAGATAGCTTCGCAGGGTGCGGGTCGTCAGACCGGTGATGATAGAAAGCTGTTCCAGCGTATACATACAAAGTCCTCCTGTTGGCTGATGGTTTGAAATGCTTCAAAGGATCCTTTGAGAACAGTATACCGACAGCGCCGGGAAAATACAATTTGAAAGTTGACGGCGTTTTCCGTCCGCCGCACAAAAACCGCCCGCGGGAGAGGCTTCTCTCCTGCGGGCGGTTTCTTATGCAGAAAGCAGCTGTTTGCAGGCTGCGGCCGGTTGCGCGCCGCGGTCATTCCGCAGCGGGGCCCTTCACCACACAGCCGGTGATGGCGATGCGCCCGTTCAGCGGCCGCACCAGAATGGCGTGGGGGCCGGCGGCAAGGCTTTCCACGCGGTACTGGGCGCCGCCCTCGCCGTCAAGGTTGACGCAGGCGGCGTAGCAGCCGTCCACCCAGACGCCCGCGCGGCCAAAGCCCTTGCCTTTCTGGAACGCCACGGCAAAATCGCTGCCGTGCAGGTTCCATTTGGCGGCAATGTGCCCCTCACCCACATAGCCGCCCGCAAAGCGGTGCCAGCGGTCGGCCTCAAGGTCGTCGTCAGGCTCCACAAGCTCTTTTTCCGGCATCAGCTGGCCCGCGCCAAGGATGGCGTCGGCGGTGTTCCAGCACCAGACGTAGGGCAGCGGCTCGCCGTCGATCTCAAACCGGCTGCACTCCAGCCGGCTGTGGCTCATGGCGATCAGCGCCGGACAGGAGGCTCCATAGCTGGGCAGCGTCAGCCCGGTGCATACAAGGGTGTCGTTGGCCCACACGCTTACGCGGCCTTTTTCGTCCCGCACAATGCGCAGCGCGGTGACGTTTTGTCCCACAAAGGCCTTGGTGTGGGTGGTCAGGCTGACGGCGGGCGCCGGTACGCTGCCCGCCCGCAGACCGGCGGCCTGCTGCACGGCGGGCGTGCCGTGCATGTGGGTGGCGGCATTGCCTGCCGGGGCGACGGTGATAACGCTGCAGGCGTTGCCGCACACACGCACCGCCGAATAGTTGGACAGCGCCGCGTGGGAGGGACTGCTGTCGGAACAGCTGTCATCCGGCCCAAGGATGCCGTGGTAGTCAAAGGCGAAATCGACGGTGCCGGCGGTGGTGAATTCTGCGTTCAGTTCAAACGCGCCGTAGGCGGCCTTCAGCGTTGAGACGGAAGGCCCGCCGTGGCCGGTAAAGACGAAGCCGTCGGAGTGGGGGGTATCCCACGGACGCCAGGCCAGGCCCAGCGTGCCGCGGTCCCGCGCGTTGCGGCTGGCGTGCATGACAATGTAGCGGCCGGTCTCCGGCTCCACAAAGCCGTGGGTGGTCTGTCCCCAGATGCCGGTGTACTCGTCCGGATGGTCGTGGGCGTGCCACACGTTGCCGTCGGCGGTCATCTTCCATGCGGCGGCCTCGTGGGCGGCCTCAAGATCGGCCTCGAACACGGCCTGATAGTTGCGGTTCATCGCCACCGAGGTCGCATGGGCGACTACCTTGTCCCCGTGTACCTCCACCGGGAAAAACTCCAGCGGGCAGGGGTAGTATTCGGGGCGCTCGCAGCTCAGCACCAGATGCGGCAGGCTCCACGGGCCCTCCGCGGTGGGGGCGGTCAGAACGGAAAGCGCCCACGCAAAATGGCGGTTGCTGTCCACCAGACAAAAGGCGATGTAATCGTTTTTGCGGGGCACCACGCAGCTGGCGTAAATGCGGCCCCAGCGGCCCAGACTGCCGTAGGCCGTCCGGTTGGAAAGAAACCGCTGCGGCACCCGCTCAAACGGGCCGGCGGGGCTGTCCGCCCAGGCGATGGCCGCGCCGCTGTCGGCGTTGTGGCCGTAGGGACTGTGGGCCTTTTCCCACGTCCAGTCGTTGGTCAGGGTGTCGTAGGTCAGCAGGTATTTCTTTGCTTTTTCGTCCCAGACAAGAAAAACGTCGGGGCAGCTGGAGGAGGGTACGTCGTCGCCGTCAAAGGTGAAGTCGGTGTCCATGCCCCAGCCAAGGTCCTCCCAGCTGGCACCCTTGTCTTTGGAACGGTAAATTTTAAAGCGGCAGGGATCGCTGCCCAGATACCCCCAGCCGTACAGGCCGGCGTAGTAGTACCATGTGCCGTCAAAATCGCAGAAGAGAGAACCGTTTACCGCCCATTCAAAGGGCGGCTCGCTGCTGTGGACGGTTTCTCCCAGACGCTCAAAGGTGTCAAAGGAGGGGTCGCCCAGTACGGGGTGGCGCAGCCAGGCGTTCATGTGGGCTGTTTTGGCGTAATCCTTTTTCATGATGTCTGCTCCTTCGGTAAAAATTTTTTGGGGGCGCAGGGGTTTTGCCGTTTATTTTTCCGCCCGGGCTGCGTCCTGCGCGGCCTTTGCGGCGTCCAGTACCTTTTTGTAGGGCATCAGCATACCCTCGTTCATGGCATTGCCCATTTTCGCCTTGATCTTGGGCAAGCCCAGCATGGCGCCCACTGCGTACATCGCCAGCATCCGCGGCCATTTTTTCTGGGGGAAATCGTACTGGCCGTGGGCCTTGTAGAATTTGTGGTCCGCCCGCATCATGCCCTGCATCTGCCAGATCAGATCGCGGAAGATCTTCATGCCGCCCACGCCCCAGAAATTCTGCGGCGGTACGTAGCCGTGCACCAGCGCGTATTCCAGCGCGGCGGCCAGCCGGTCAATGGCGGCGTCGGTGTCGGTCTCGTTGCCGGCAACGCCTGCAAGAAAGTTGCCGCCCACCTGCGCCCGCGCCTCGATCACATTGCGCAGGTTTTCCTCGCGGCTCAGCGCGCCGCTGACAAGATAGCCCACCGGCATGCCCATGGTGACGGTGCGGTGTCCGTTGCAGAACTGTCGGTCGTCGTACAGCTTGAACGCCGCGCCCATGGAGTGATCCTTCACCGAGAAGGCGTATACCATGGCCTGCGCGGTCTGCAGCTGCTGGCGCAAAAAGGCGTCAAAGCCGTCCTTGTGGATGCATTTGCCGTCCGCGGCGCAGTTGAAGCAGCCAAGGCACCCGGCGGCAAACGGGTATTCGCGGATGTTCACCACACGGGTGCTGCGGGGCAGCACGGCGCAGAAACGTCCGATCATGCCGGCAAGCAGGTCGTCGTCCTGTTCGCAGTCGGTGATGACCACCACGTCGCCGGTTTTTTGTGCGCCGTCGGCTTCCGGTACGGCGGCAGGATGCAGCGGAACCTCCGGCAGGGCGGGGGCGGGCTCTTCGCAAAAGCCGTTTTCGGCGCACCACTGCACGTACTCAAAAAAGTCCCGTGCCTGCTTTTGTCCCTGCGGCGTGGTCAGGTCGTCCATGTCCGCCGAAAGCCCGCGGACGTACCGCAGGCCAAGATCAAAGCAGTTGTCACGGATGTAGCTGTGGGCGGTGATGTCGTAAAAATGCTTGCTGGTGGAAAGCTGCGTGGCGTATTTGCCCCGCACATCCACGCCGTGCTGCTTCATCAGCCCGATAAAGCGGTGCAGCTGGTACGGCGCAAGAAAGGTGTATACCGGATAGCTGAACAGCAGCAGGTCTGCGGCCTGCAGCAGCGCCGCCGCTTCGGAAAAATCCTTTTCCAGCGCTTTGATGCGCTGTCCGGCGTGCAGTTCGGTAAAGCAGTGCTGCGGGTAAAGCAGCTGCAGATAGCGCACCGTCTGCAGCGTGACGCTGTATTTTCCCTTGGGACTTCCGTTGACCACAAGAATGTTCATGCCGTCCTCTTTCTGCCGGCGGGGCCTGCGGCGCTGCCGGCCTGTCACTGTATAAGAATAAAAAGCCTCTGATATAAATATAACCGCCCCGACCGAAAAGGTCAAGGCGGTTGTGGAGAAGAATGACGGGATCAGCAGGACGGCACTGCGTTTTGGCGCGGCGGAAAGCCGGTTTTGCCGCAGGTCACGTCCGGGCGGAAAAAGCGTTCCGGCCTCAGTTCCCGTAGAAGATCTGCGCCAGCGGGCTGGTCTCGTCAAGGATCAGCGTCTTGCCGCCGCCGGTCAGGCTTTCCTTTGCGGCGTCCAGCGCGATCATAAAGGTGTAGAACTCGGCTTTTTCCGGCGTGTCGTACGCCGCGGCCAGAATGTTCATGTACTCGGCGTCGCCTTCGGCGCGGATGATGATGGCCTCGGCTTCGGCCTCGCTGCGCAGGATCTCCGCCTCCTTGTCGGCGGCGTTGCGGGTCTTTTGGGCCTCGTACTCACCGTCGGCGGTGTACTGCGCGGCGATCTTCTCACGCTCCGAGATCATGCGCTGGTATACGGCGGCCTTGTTTTCGGCGGGCATATCCAGCGTTTTGGTCTCGATGGCGGTGATGTCGATGCCGTACTGCCCGAAGGTGTCGTCGCAGTTGGCGAGGATGGCCTCGGCAAGGCGGCCGTCGCGGCCGCTGATCACCGATTCCTGCGTCATGCTGGAGATGGTGGTCTTCAGCGAGTTGTACACCACCGTGTTGATGCGGAACTCGGCGTTGGCCACGCTGGCGGAAAGGCTCTCGATGAACTTCTGCGGGTCGGTGACGTGCCACGTCACAAAGCAGTCCGCGATCATGCTCTTTTTATCGCTGGTGATAACGTCGGACACCGCCAGATCGTACAGCATCAGCGTGTTGGGGATCTTCTGGGTGGTCTGCACAAAGGGCAGCTTCAGGCTGGCGCCGGGCTCATCCACCACGCGCACCACCGCGCCGAACTGTTTGATGACGGTGTATTCGTTGGGGCGGGTGACCACCAGAGCGTTGGCCAGCAGAATGACGGCCAGAAGAAGCAGCACGGGGATCAGCACCCAGCTGTTTTTCTTTTTGCGGGGGGCTTTGGCGGCCTGGGGCTCATCGGCAGGGCGTGCCGTCGAGTTGTAAACAACGTCCATTGCGTGCATCCTCCTTTCGTTAAGCTGCGCCGCCGGTCACCACGGCGTCGGTATCGCCGGGCTCGACGGGCATATAGGTGTGGATCTCGTCGCCGCTGCCGTTGATGATGACCTTCAGGCCGGGCAGCACGTCGCCCATCGTCTCAAAGAACAGCCGCTGCCGGGTGATCTCGGGGAACTTGGCGTACTCCTCGTACAGCTCGGTAAAGCGCTGTGCCTGGGCGTTGGCCTCATTGATGCGGCTCTGCCGGTAGGCTTCGGCCTGCCGGATGGCCTCGTCGGCCTGTGCCTTGGCGGCGGGGATGACCTCGTTGTAATACTGCTCGGCGTTGTTGGTGGCGGTCTCGGCGCCCTGCTTGGCGGTCTCCACCGCCTTGAAGGCGTCCTGCACCTCGGCCGTGGGCGGCTCGGCGTCCTGAATGGTGATGTTCACCAGCGCAATGCCAAGGTCCTCCTGTTCCAGACGTGCGGTGATCTTCTCCTTGATGGCCGCCTGGATCTCGCTCTTGCCGGTGGTGATGACGCTGTCCACGTCATACAGGCCGATGGTGTCGCGGATGTAGCTCTGCGACAGCATCTTCAGGATGGCCTCCGGCTCGCTGGAGGCGTACAGATACTTGATGGGGTCGGTGACCTTCCACTCCACGTAGAAGTCCACGCCCACGAAGTTGTAATCCACCGTGATCATGGTGGCCTCGCTCTCGATCACCTCGCCGGTGTTGGAGTTGTAGCCGATCTCGATGCCGTGGATGTTTTTGGAGATGATGGTCTTGTCCTGAATGAGGGGGATGAGGAAGTGCAGGCCGGAGTTTTCCACCAGGCTGGGCTTGCCCAGCGTGGTCACCACGGCGTACTGGTCCTCGGTGGTAAAATAGACGCTGCTGCCGATCAGTGCCAGTGCCGCCACAACGCACACCGCAAGGATCACCAGCGTCTTTACGCCTTTTGCTTTCATAATGGGTTGGTTACCTCTCTTTCCCGGGCCGTTGCTGTGCCAAAGCCGCCGTCCCGCCCGGCCCTGCGGGACGCTGTACCTATTATATAAACCTTCCGGTGGGTGGAAAGTCAAGGCCTTTGGCGCCGGATCTTTAAAAAATTAACATATTTTGTGCGGAATGGCCAGTCCGCGCCCTTTGCGGACGGGGCGGTAAAGAGTTACCGGTACCACAGCTCGTCCACATAGGGAAACAGAAGTTCAAGGCCGTAGTCGGTGATGGGTTCGGCGAACTCTGCGTACCGCATGCCGTAATCGTGGGTACGCATCGGCCCCACCGGAAAACTGATCTCATATTCCGTATAGTTTTCTGCCGCCTGCTCTGCGTTGTATTGGTACTCGTCGTCCATGAACGAACCGACGGGGATGTGTTCGAACACTTCCGCACAATTCTCGGTTACCCAGTAGGCGGAATATGTCCGGTTATCGATTACTTCTTCCGCATAGGTTTCGTAACGGTGCAGGTAGGTCTGATAATACCGGAACGCCTGCTGTCGGGGCGTGACGTATTCGTCCGGATGCTCCAGTACGATGTACACCCCAAGCTCGTAGAACTGTACGCCGGCTTTTCCTTCCCCGCAATCGCATGTGGTGCTTTCAGGCTTGCAGCTGCCGTTATGCGGGTCAAAAAAATCGATGGAAACAACGACGTCGCCCAGCGAAAGCCCTTTGTTCGCATGCTCCTCCACAAGAGGTGTCGGCGTACCGGGGCCGGGTTCCCAGTTCCACTCAGCGGCGGTCATGATCTTCGCTTCCGGGTAGCGCTCCTGCAGCGTCTGCACCACGTCCGGATAGGTGTCCAGCGGCTGTGCGACAATATACGGATCGCCGTCGCCACGAATCGTCTCGTTGAAATCCAGAACGATAAACAGGTCGCGGCTCTCTTCCAGCGTCAGATCGGCTTTTGCGGGCGCATCGTTGATAGTAACCTCGCAGTCGTCGCGCAGAATGTTCTTTTCGCACACCAGCGTGCTGGTGCCGCCCGGCAGGTACAGCACCGCCTTGCCCTTTTCCACCTCGGCCTGTCTGGTCTCGCCGTTTTCGTCCGTCGCCGTCACAAGGGCGTCGCTCACCTTGTGTCCGTCCGTGCTTTTGACGGTGACGTCCGTGCGCCACAGCAGGTGCGGGCATTCGCCCCAGCCAAACTCATACTCGCGCTTGTCCCGCTTCGAAATGTAAAAATCCTCGTACCCCTTTATGGGGAAAGGCCACCGCAGATCAATGATGCTCCAGCTCCAGTCCGTGATCCGGAAGGACTTGCTGTTGCCGAACCGGTAGATCTTGCCTTCCTTTTTGGTCATGGTGGCGGTCTTATTCTCATCGTCGGGTGTGCCTACAAACTCCACCATGCTGCCGATCTCTGTCTCCTCGCCCCGCCTCTTGTGCAGCAGGTTGACAAGGTCCAGCGCGACGCCCACGTCCAGCCGGGTCTGCAGGTACACGTCGCCGTCCACGCAGTAAGTACATTCGTGGTACGAATCCGGCTCGGCTTCGGGCTCGTCAAAAACCCCCGGGGCGGTCCCCGTTCCCTCCAGCGAAGCACCGCCGCTCAGCGCCCCGTACAGCAGTGCCACGTACGGTATGCCGAACTCCGCCTCGCCCTGCAGAATGTTCAGGTCGACGCGGCCCTCAAGCTCCACCGGATTCATGGTAAAGCTGGGGTCGTAAATGTCAAACGCCCCGTTGCGGAACACAAAATTCACCACCGGCATGTAGTTTGCCTCGGCGGCAAACTGCACCCCGGCGGAAAGCTCGACGCTCATGCCGATGCTTGCCGTAAAATCCAGCGAAATGCTGGGCGTGTAGGTGAACACCAGCGGCCCCGGCGGGAACGGAATGATGATCGTGGGCAGCTTGATGGGCACCGAGCCGCCCACCTGCCCCTGCAGGCTGCCGTTGAGGAAGGCGCGGCAGTCGCCCTGCGCGCTCATCACGGTGGTCAGCATGGCGGGCCGCACCTTGAACACCACGTGCACGGTGCTGATGCGCACGCCCGCACGGCCCTCGGCGTGCAGCACATCCCAGTCGCCGTTGATGCCGGTGGACACCTCGGCGCCTTTTGGTGGGTTGGCGTCAAACTCGCCCAGCGGCAGCTCGTACAGCCAGAACGGCACGTTTTTGTCCGCGGGCTCGGCGGCAGCGGTCTGCGCGGCGGCCTGCTCCGTCGGCACGGGGGTCTCTGCAGGCTCTTCCCCAAGCCGGTAGCGGGCGGGGTACGCGTGCCCCTGCTGTGCATCGGCGGACATGGGCACGGCGGGGCTTTCCTCCGCGGTGGTGTCGGTGACCCACTGCACCTGCACGTCCTCCGTCATCTCGCTGTTGTCCAGATAAAACGCCGTCACCGGCACGTCCATCTCCACGTCTGCGTACTCGATCAGGTCGGCCAGCTTGACGTCCTTACCCGTAATGACCGCCATGCCGTCCTTCACGCGCACTTTCTTTACCCTGACGCAAAGCCCGTAGGCGTTGTACTCGTTGGGCTCAATAAAGAACACGTCGCCCCGCTTCAGTTCGGTCAGCTGTTCGTCCGGGTCGGCAAAGGTGTACTGCAGCTTTTCAAGGTCTGCCTCCACCAGCCGGTTGGCGCCGTTTTCCGCGGTGACGCGCCGCACCTTTTTGGCGTATACGATAAAGTTCGTGTCCGTCTGCTCATCCAGATTGTCGATCATGCGGTCGGGGAAATCCTCAATGGTTTTGGAAAAGACCATCCCGTTCCACGCGTCCACCACGCCCGGAAATTTCCCCCGCCGCAGCAGGTTCACCGCCAGCGCGAATATCCCGATCACAGCGGCGGCCACCAGCACAAGGATCAGTATCCTTTTGACTTTTTTGCTCATAACGGCTGCAGGATGTGTCTGTGCAAAAACACGTCCGTCCTCCTTTTTGTTATTCTGCCGATTATGTTTTCATTATAACAACTTCGTTGGCAACATTCAATGCAAAACGTCCGCAGAATGGTCAAAAATGCGGAAAGTGCGGCTTTGTGAAACGCAAAACGGAGCGCCGCAGCTGCGAATACAGCCGGGCGCTCCGTTTGGCATCCTGTCATCTCTTTTTGTTTCCGTAATGGCTGGCCCGGACGGTGTGGGCCGGGGCGGTGTTCTGCCGCGTGTGACCGCTGCCGCTGCTCTGCCCTGTGCTGCGGGCGCTGTACAGGCCGTTGTTTGCCGGCGCTGCGGGGGCGGCGGGCTCGGGCGGATCGTCGGCGGCCTCGGCCTTGGCTTTCTCCCATGCCTCCAGCACGGCGGCCAGCACGTCAATGCCCTTTTCGTCCTTTTCCACCCGGACGGAAAGATAGGGCTTGGCGCTGGCGTTCACCGCCGCATGGCGGCCCAGCGCGGGCAGCAGCCGGCGCACAAGCCCCCGGGTGATGCCGTCGCTGTACAGCAGCAGATTGTCGGCCTTCTGGCCGATCTCGTAAATGCCCAGCGCCGCCGCGCCGATGCGCACAAAGCTCACCTGCGTCAGGCCGCGCACGCATTCCGGCACCGGGCCGTAGCGGTCGGCCAGCTCGGCCAGCACGTCCTCCATGCCCTCTTTGTCTTCAATGGCGGCAATGCGCTTGTAGGCCTCGATGCGCCCCGCCGCCGTGGGGACGTATTTTTCCGGAATGTAGGCGTCGATGGTGATATCAATGATGCATTCGCTTTTGTCCGGCGCAAGGGGTTCGCCCTTGGCTTCGGCCAGCGCCTTGTTCAGCAGCTTCATATACAGGTCGTAGCCCACGCTCTGGATGTGCCCGTGCTGGCTTGCGCCCAGCAGGTTGCCCACGCCGCGGATCTGCATATCCCGCATGGCGATGCGCAGGCCGCTGCCGAAGCTGGTGAACTCCCGTATGGCGCCCAGCCGCTTGCTGGAGACCTCGGAGAGCACCTTGTCCCGCCGGAAAGTGAAATAGGCGTAGGCCTTGCGGCCGCTGCGGCCCACCCGTCCGCGGATCTGGTACAGCTGCGAAAGCCCCAGCATATCCGCGTCCTCCACGATCAGCGTGTTGCAGTTGCGCACGTCCACGCCGGTCTCGATGATGGTGGTGCACACCAGAACGTCCAGCTCGTTGTTCAGCAGCTGCTGCCAGATGCCGGACAGCTCCTTTTCCTCCATCTGGCCGTGGGCCACGCCCACGCGGGCCTCGGGTATGGCCTGCTGCAGCTTGGCCGCCACGGTGGTGATGGTGTCCACCCGGTTGTGCAGATAGTACACCTGACCGCCGCGGCCAAGCTCCTTGCGTATGGCCTGCTGCACCACCCGGTCGTCGTGCTCCAGCACGTAGGTCTCGATGGGCTGGCGCTCAAAGGGCGGCTGCTGAATGCTGGAAAGATCCCGTATGCCGTTCATGGCCATGTTCAGCGTGCGGGGGATGGGCGTGGCCGAAAGCGTCAGCGTGTCCACGCCCACAAAGGTCTCCTTCAGCTTTTCCTTATGCTTGACGCCGAAGCGCTGCTCCTCGTCAATGATCAGCAGGCCCAGATCGCGGAACTTCACGTCCTTCTGCAGCAGCCGGTGGGTGCCCACCACGATTTCGCACACGCCGTCGGCAAGGTCCTTCAGGGTCTGCTTCTGCTGGGCGGGCGTGCGGAAGCGGTTCAGCAGGCCCACGTTGACGGGGAACGCCTCCATGCGGCGCAGAATGGTCTGGTAGTGCTGCCACGCAAGGATGGTGGTGGGCACGAGAATGGCCACCTGCTTGCCGGACATGATGCACTTGAAGGCCGCGCGCAGCGCCACCTCGGTCTTGCCCACGCCCACGTCGCCGCACAGCAGCCGGTCCATGGGGTGGGGACGCTCCATGTCCCGCTTGATCTCCGCCGTGGCCAGCAGCTGGTCGTCGGTCTCGTCGTATTCAAAGCGGGCTTCAAAGTCCCGCTGCCACTCGGTGTCCGGCGCAAAGGCAAAGCCCTCAGCGGCCTGCCGCTGGGCGTACAGCTGTACCAGCTCCCCGGCGATCTCCTGCGTGGCGGCGCGGGCCCTGGTTTTGGTGCGCTGCCACTCGCTGCCGCCCAGCTTTGCCAGCTTGACGGTCTCGCCCTCACCCTGGGTGTCAAAGCGGCTCAGCAGATCCAGCTGGGTCACCGGCACGTACAGGGTGTCGCTTTTGTCGTAGCTGATTTTCAGATAATCCTTGACCACGCCCTGAATGTCCAGCCGCTGAATGCCCACATACCGGCCCACGCCGTGATTCTGGTGCACCACGTAATCGCCGGGCTTCAGGTCCTCCAGACTGGAAAGACTGCCGGGCTTGCGCTTGCGGGCGGGGGCGTTCTGGGCGCTGGCGCCCGCGGCCCGTCCGGTAAAGACGGCAAAGCGGGCAAAAGGGTATTCCACGCCGCCGCTGATGTGTCCCGGAAGCACCGCGGCATACCCGGCGCGGGGCGTCACATCCTTGCCGGTGGCCACGGCGGAAAGGCCCGCCGCGCACAGGTCTCTTGCCAGCGAGGCCGCGCTGCGCTCGGTGCCGGCCAGCACCGCCGCAAAATAGCCCTGTTCCAGCAGAGGCTTCAGGTCCTCGGCAAGGCCGGCGGCAACGCCGTTCCACACCGGCAGGCTGTGGCAGGTGACGGACAGCAGCGTTTTCAGCTTAAAATCTGTCAGGCTGCGGGTAAAGGTGTCCTGCAGCACGGTGGGGGCGCGGTCGGCCCACTGCACAAGGTCGCTCCACCCGCCGGCAAAAGCCGTCAGCTGGGCGCTCAGCACGCCCTCCTCCAGCAGACGCTCCACCTCTTCGCCAAAGCGCCACGCGGCGGCGTCCAGCGTCTCCCTTATGCTGCCCGGCTCGTCGTAAAACAGCACCGGGTCGGCAAAATAGTCCAGCACCGTGGCGGGTTTCGGGTACCGCAGCGGCAGAAATTTGTCCAGGCTGGCGGGCATCAGTCCGGCGCGCAGCTGGGCAAGCTCGCTTTCGGCGGCACGGGCAAGCTGCTCCTTCGCCTTGCCCTTCTGCGCTTCGATGGCCTCGCTCAAAAAGTGCAGCGTGTCCTGTGCCGCGCCGAACAGCACCTCCCGCGCGGGGGAAAGATATATTTTTTCCAGAGCCTTGTCGCGCCGCTGGCTCATCAGGTCAAAGCTGTGGATGCTGTCAATCACGTCGCCCCAGTATTCCAGACGGGCGGGGGCGGTCATATCCGGTGCGTAAATATCCACAATGCCGCCGCGCACGCTGAACTGCCCCGGCCCCTCCACGCGGTCGCGCCGGTAATAGCCCGCCGCGTGCAGCCGCGCAGTCAGCTCCTTCTGGGGCAGCTCGGTGTCGGGGCGCAGCGTCAGGGTGTTGCGCACAAATTCGGCGCGGGGCATGGTGTGCTGCAGTGCGCCCTCGGCGGCGGCGCACAGCACGCGGATGCGCCCGCCCACAATATCGCCCAGCACCTGCAGGCGGCGGTATTCGTACTCGTGGTTCTGGCTTTCAATGTTGCGCAGCACAAGGTCCCGCGCAGGCCAGACCCCGGCGGCGACGCCCAGCGTGTTCAGATCCTGCGCAAAGCGGGTGGCCTCGGCCTCACCGGGGCACAGCAGCACAAAGGGGCGCGCCACGTCCTCCGCCAGCGCGCACAGCATCTGTGCGCGGCCCGCGGGCGGCAGTCCGAACAGCGCCGCGGGGCATTGTCCGGTCTTTACGGCGTCCAGCAGTTTTTTGTATTCGGCTGTGGCTTTCAGTGCCTGTGTCAGCATGGGGCAGAACCTCCTTTTGGGTCAGAATCCGTCGCAAAATGCGGTGCGTTTGCACCACGCAGTAATACGGGACAGCCAGCAAGGACTGTCCCGTTGTATAGAACGGTTCACGTTATACGGCGCGTAAAAAGAACGGCGGGGCAAAAACGGCCGTGCGGGAGGGAAGATCACTTTTTCGCCCCGTTGTATTTGCTGATGGCCTTGTCCGGCTCACCGGCGATCATCAGCTCCAGCGCCGCCACAACGTCCGCCATGCGCTCGTCAATGACCTTGTTGTCCGCCGGCGAAAACTTTCCCAGCACCCAGTCGGCGAGGTCGTATTCCGGGTGAGGTTTTTCGCCCACGCCGATGCGCAGCCGCAGAAAATCCTGACTGCCCAGATGGGCGATGATGCTTTTCAGACCGTTGTGGCCGCCGGCGCTGCCGGTTTTGCGTATGCGCAGCACCCCCGGTGCCAGCGCAATGTCGTCCGAAAGCACGATCACATTCTGCGGCGCTGCTTTGTAAAACTTGGCCGCTTCGCCCACCGCCTCGCCGCTGGCGTTCATAAAGGTCTGCGGCTTCATCAGCAGTACCTTTCTGCCGCCCACGGTCACGGTGTCGGTCAGCGCCTTGTGCTTGCTTTTGACAATTTTGCCGCCCCAGTGTTCGGCGGCGGCGTCCAGTGCACGCCAGCCGATGTTGTGCCGCGTGCCCTCGTACTGGCGGCCGGGGTTGCCCAGCCCCACAACGATAAACTCCACCCCGCCGACGGAGGCTTTGCTTTTAAAAAACATGGTCCGTATTCTCCTGCGATCCTTTCTGCAACGCTCTTTCGTCTATTTATTGTAATTATTTTGCGCCGCGTTTGCAAGCAAAATCTGTATATTATGGGAATGCAGTTTCAAAATCTGACTGCTGCGCCGCAAGCACAAAACCGGAGGGTCGTGCGATCCTCCGGTTTTTGACACGAATCATAGATGCAAAAGATGTCTGCGGCATGGCGTTTGTTTGCGGCGCTCACACCGTCACGGTCTCGTCCTCTTCCTCCTCGCCGGGCTGCCGCCAGACAAAATCGTCGGGCGTGAGGGTCTCGCCCCGCTGGCGCGCAGCAAGCAGTGCGGTGATCACCTTGTGCAGCTCGCGGTTGTTGCGGATAAAGCTCAGCCGGATGGCGCCCGCGGGCGCGGCGGCCACAAAGCTGTAAAAGAAGTTGGTGCCCACGGCGGTGATGGTGTCCAGCGGAAGATCCAGCCGGTGAGAGAAGTAACGGTAATAGATGCGCAGGTTGGTGACCACCAGATGCTGCTTGGACATCAGCAGCGTGCACAACCGGAACAGCAGCCAGATCAGCCCCACGTACGCCGCCGCAAGCCCGATGAAAAGCAGGCCCATACGCAGCAGATAGCCCGTCGCCAGAAAATATGCCGCGGGGAGCAGCAGGCAGGGCACGCACAGCAGCGCCAGAATGGTGAAGAACAGCCGGAGGTTGCAGGGGATGCTCTCCGCCAGAATGTATTCGTTGGGGTCGGGCTGTTCCGCAAGGGTGGGGATGGCTCTGCCCCAGCGCTCGGCGCGCTTTTGCTCGGCAAGGCGCTTTTCCAGCTCCTTGCGCTCGGCTTTGGCCTTGCGGGCGTCCTCTTTGGCCGCGATCTTTTCGGCGGCGCGGCGCTCGGCCGCGGCTTTTTTCTCGGCGCGCAGCTGTTTGCGGCGGGTCACCCGTTCGGGCAGCAGCAGCCGTGTGATCATGATCGCGCCGCAGGCGATCAGCGAGGCAAAACAGAAAAAGCCGATCAGGGCTAACAGCATTTGCATCTCCATAAAGAACAAGCCTTCTTTCCGCGTGGTGTCTTGTCCTTATTATATAGGGTTTTATGCCGAAAAGCAAGTGGCGGCGTGTGCGGCCGCCCCGGAACGCCGCTGCGGCGGCAGTTTTTTGCGTCCCGCGCCCGCATAAAACGAGGACAGATAAACCAAACGGCCCCTTTTGGTATATTTTACTGAAAAAAACGCAAAAAAATCAGCAGAATCTCTCGTTTGCGACTAGCATTTCCGTTTTGTTTTTGGTACAATAAATAAAGCAAAAGGACAAGTTCTGTCCTTGTGCCTTATTTTTGTGTGTAAAGATCCAAGCAATCAAAAAATATTTTGGAGGTAGAGAGAGTTGAAAAAGTTCGTTTATCTGTTCTCCGAAGGCGACGCCAGCATGCGTGAGCTGCTGGGCGGCAAGGGTGCCAACCTGGCCGAGATGACCAAGATCGGTCTGCCCGTGCCCCAGGGCTTCACCATCACCACCGAAGCCTGCACCCAGTACTACGAGGACGGCCGCAAGATCAACGCCGACATCCAGGCTCAGATCATGGAGTACATCGACAAGATGGAAGGCATCACCGGCATGAAGTTCGGCGATACCGAGAACCCCCTGCTGGTCTCCGTCCGTTCCGGCGCCCGCGCTTCCATGCCCGGCATGATGGATACCATCCTGAACCTGGGCCTGAACGAGGACGTTGTTGAGGTCATGGCCAAGAAGTCCGGCAATGCCCGTTGGGCTTACGACTGCTACCGTCGTTTCATCCAGATGTACTCCGACGTCGTTATGGAAGTCGGCAAGAAGTACTTCGAGGAACTGATCGACAAGATGAAGGAAGACCGCGGCGTCAAGCAGGACGTCGAGCTGACCGCTGACGACCTGAAGGAGCTGGCCAACCAGTTCAAGGCCGAGTACAAGAACAAGATCGGCGCTGACTTCCCCTCCAACCCCGTTGAGCAGCTGATGGGCGCTGTGAAGGCCGTGTTCCGTTCCTGGGACAACCCCCGCGCCAACATCTACCGTCGTGAGA